>NZ_JACJQV010000215.1 GCF_014696875.1 Microcystis wesenbergii FACHB-1317
TTAAAATAAGGCTTTTGACCTGTTAAAGTCCGATGTTAGTGCAAGAAAATAGGATTGGGACTTTCAAAAACCTTGCATTATCCTTCTTGTAGTACATCGCTTGGTACAAAAAACAAGGGCAACAAAGCCTGAAACGACTGGCTACTGACTCCTGACTCCTGACTCCTACCCCCAGGAAAAACTTTTTCAGCAGACCCTAGGTATTAGCAGTAGGACACAACATTGACACTCCCATCGCGCTTAAGCGAGGGATTCTTGGTTCACTGAGTTTCCTTAATCTGGCAGGACGTATCCAACCAAACCAGAGGGAATCTCTCCCCAAGCGTATTAGTTTCCGTGTGTCCCACGGTACTTAGTCCCTTTTTGAGAATATTGATAGCGGCGTTAATATCTCTATCTTCTACATAGCCACAGTCAGGACAAATATGGGTTCTTGTAGATAGAGATTTAGGGACTTTTTGACCACAATTAGAGCAATTTTGACTCGTGTTATGGGGGGCTACTGCTACTGTAGCCTTACCATATTTAAAACCAAAATATTCTAACCATTGTCGGAAAGTTGACCAAGCCACATCATTGATAGATTTAGCTAGTCTAGAGTTTTTTACCATGCCTTGAATATTTAAGTTTTCGTAAGCGATGAAATCGTTAGATTTAATGACGCGCAATGCCTCTTTTTCGACAAAGCCTTTACGTTGCCTACTTACTCTTAAATGCTTTCTAGCATATCTCTTTCTAGCTTTTTGGTAGTTGTTTGATTGGGGTTGACCTTTTCTAAACTTTTTAGATTTCTTCCGATTCAGTCGGTTTAATCTTTTTTCTGCCGGTTGATAGTATTGCGGTATTTCTACCGTTTCCCCATCACTATTAGCGTAGAAAACTTTTAAACCTACATCCAATCCCACACATCTTTTAGTCGGTTCTAGCGGTTTCGCATATTCCCGAATATCAACGCTGAGACAGAATTGGACATAATAACCATCTGCTCGTTTAACAATCCTAACTCGTTTAATTTGGTCAATAGGGTAAAAGTTTAAGTCTCTGGTTCCTTTTAGTTTAACCGTGCCAATGTTTTTCTTATCTGTGAAAGTGATTTTCTTTCTATCCTCCGATAATTTCCATCCGGAGTTTTTATATTCCACAGAACGATTATTTTTCTGAAACTTGGGATAACCCTTTTTACCTTTAACCTTTTTCTGACAATTGTCATAGAAACGAGCAATAGCTGACCAAGCTCGTTCGGCCGATGCTTGTCTAGCAGTAGAATTTAGAGTATCGACAAACTTGAACTGTTTAGCGAGAACTGCACAATATTTATTGAGAGAATATTTATCGATTTTGTCTTCTCTCTTGGCATCCATCCAAAGCCTTAAAGCCTTATTACGGATGAATTGTACTGTACGAATAGCTTCATCAATGGCAGAACACTGACTTGGTTTAACCACGGCTTTCATTTCTAAGACAATCATTGTTTATCGACCTCAAACAACTTATTTTAAGTTAACCTGTAGAGCATCGGATTGTCAAGATTTTAGTGAACATTGAGCTTTTACATCGAAGCCCCTCGAAATGTCGTGCTTCGCTGTTTTATACTGGTCGGGGTTTCATCCCGTCGCTAAAAGCGAGGGTCTTCACCCCGACATTCAAGATAAAACATAGCCTAAATGTCCTTTTGTTGGTGTGCCAAATCCTTTAGCCATAAAGAATCATCCTCAAGATAACAAATCGATGGAAATTGTCGATGATAGCTGAGATTCTATCACTTGATGACCGAGATTAACCGGTCGAGCATTTCCCTCTACCGGCGCGCAATAACGGGGAATTGGACTAGAAACGAGGCTTATATGACGGTCACTCACCGCTAATCCATGGCTAGGATCATAACCTTTCCAGCCGCCCCCCGGCAAGTACACCTCTACCCAAGCGTGTAAATGTCTTTCTCCTTGGTCTAAATCTCCTTCTTGATAGCCACTGACAAAACGGGAAGCTAATCCCACACAGCGACACACATCCATAAATAAAACCACCAAATCGCGACAGGAACCCTGCTTATTTTTCCAAGTGTTTCCGGGTAGATAGGGTTCCCCGGTAAGACGAATAATTTGCTGACAATTTCGGTAAATTTTGTCATTAAGATTAAACAGGAAAGATAGCACCTGTCCCTCGGTTTCCTGCATAACTTCTTGGGCTAATGCTGCCATATCAGGGTCATTATTTAACCCATAAAATTGTCTGTAGGGTTGTAATTGGCTGTGGAGGGAAATGGGATAATCAAAGGGTAAACAGGTCGCCCAAGGTTCTAACAAATACTGAAAAGGATTAACCCCATGGGTTTCCACTTCACTCACCACATCAATCAATAATTCTTCTGTCGGTTGATTAAACCAAATTTGTAAACAAGAATTGCCATCGAGGTCGATAATATTAGTTATCGTTAAAGGTTCTGGGTTAATTTTGAGTGTGAACTCTCGCAAAGTTTGCCCACCATCGGATTTTGGTCGCAAGCGCAGCAGATGGGGTGATAAAATCACGGGTTGATTATAGAAATAGTTAGTTTGATGCCGAATGTGATAACGCATTAAGTTGTTAATTGGGATTGATATTGAAAGTTATTTACTGGCAGAGGTGAGGCAAGTTCAGGATTAAAAACAAAGAAAGTTTCTGTCATTTTTATTCCCACATCATTAACTCTTTTTTGAATATGGTCGAGGAATTCATGCAATCCCATTTCAATAATATCCTCGATAGTTAGATAGCTCATTTCCGCACAAAGTCGCCCTAAACTTCTTTCTACCGAATTCCCCCAAGTTCCTACAGGAGTCCCTGTAACTTGATGCAAACAGTGGTCTAATTCCCGCAGACAAAAGTGAATTGAACGAGGAAATTCTCGATTAAGAATTAAAAATTCGGCCACGTCACTAGGAGTAATCCGTCGTTGACATTTACGATACATTTCGTAGGCACTCACCGACCGCAGTAAAGCAATCCATTGAATTTGGTCTAGAGAAGTTCCTACCCATTGAGCGGAAGGTAAGAGATAATAGTATTTAACATCAAGAATTCTGGCGGTTTTATCGGCGCGTTCCTGTAATCTTCCCATAACGCCAAAATGCCAACCTTCATTATGAGTCATCGTTGCATCCATCACCCCCGCAAAACGGTGACTAGCCAATTTAACTTGGGTAAAAAAGTTCGGTAAAGTAGTTTGAGGATGGTAAGAGGAAGCATCTTTTACCATCAAGAAAAAACCATTAACCTGTTCCCACATTTCCGAAGAAATAATCTCGCGAACTGACCGAGCATTTTCTCTGGCCCAGCGCAAACAAGAGATAATTGAACTACTATATTCCGTGTCAAATGTCAAGAAATTGATCACATTTTCTGCGGTGGCTGTGCCGTAACGTTTCTTGAATTGTTCTAAATCTCCCGTGGTTAAAACCAAAGGTTCCCACTGTTGCAAAACACTGGTAGGTACATCTAACATTAAATTAAGGTTAACATCCATAAACCGGGCGACATTTTCTGCCCGTTCAATATAGCGATTTAACCAATAAATTGAATCGGCAACTCTACTAAGCATAATTAACCAGGAAAAAGTGAAAAGGGTAGGGTGGATTGGGCGAAAATAATTTATGCACTCGACTCATGATTTAATTTTGGCCGTAACCCAGCAAAATTTTGATTATTGTCTTGATTACTTGGTTAAAACCCAAGTGTCTTTACTGCCACCACCTTGAGAGGAATTAACCACTAAAGAACCCTTTTTCAAAGCCACGCGAGTTAACCCCCCGGGATGCACATAAATTTCATCGCCACGATGGAGAATATAGGGACGTAAATCCACATGACGACCTTCAACTTCCGTGTCAATTAAAGTGGGAACCCTAGAAAGACTTAACACCGGTTGAGCGATATAATTGCGGGGATTAGCGGCAATGCGTGGGGCGAATTCTGCCCTTTGTTCGGGGGTAGCTTGAGAACCGACTAACATCCCATAACCTCCCGACTCATTAGCGGCTTTCACAACTAACTTATCGAGATTATTTAAGACATAATCTAAGTCCTTTTCTCGCCAACAAAGATAGGTAGGAACGTTATTTAAAATCGCTTCTTCTCCCAGATAATAACGAATCATATCGGGGACAAAAGCATAAATAACCTTATCATCGGCGACTCCCGTACCCGGGGCATTAGCTAAAGCGACGCGACCTTCCTGAAAAACTTTTAATAACCCTGGTACACCTAACATCGAATCGGGACGAAAAACCGCTGGATCTAAAAAGTCATCATCGAGGCGACGATATACCACATCTACCCTTCTTAATCCCTTGGTGGTTTTCATTTGTAGATAACCATCAAAGACGACTAAATCACGCCCTTCCACTAATTCTACCCCCATTTGTTGGGCGATAAAAGAATGTTCAAAGTAGGCAGAATTATAGGTTCCGGGGGTCAAAACCACCACGGTGGGATTAGGTAATTGGAGCGGTGCTAAATTAAGGAGAGTTTCCAACAGATGGGAAGGATAATCATCCACCGGTTTAACATTCATTGTCTGGAAAATATCGGGGAAGGTGCTTTTCATTACCCGACGATTTTCGAGGACATAAGAAATACCAGAAGGAACCCGCAAATTATCCTCTAAAACGTACCACTGACCATCTTTATCGCGGACTAAATCGGTCCCGGTGATGTGACACCAGATACCTCCAGCCGGTTTCAGTCCCAGACAGGGTTTCAGAAATCCCGTCGCCGAGGCGATTAATTCGGGGGGAATAATGCCATCTTTAATGATTAACTGATCATTGTAGATATCGGAGAGAAAAAGATTGAGGGCTTTAATGCGTTGTTTCAGGCCTCTTTCTAAATAATCCCAGTCCTCAGCCGCGACAATTCGGGGAATAATATCAAAAGGAAAGATTTTTTCTACCCCTTGATTGTCGCTATAGACATTGAAAGTCACCCCCAATTCAAACAGGGCCGACTGAGCGGTTTCCCGGTGTTGTTGAAGTTCTCGGGGCGGCAGATTCTGCAACCATTTGATTAAAGGGGACGAGTGGGGACGAGGTTGACCATCATCCAAGAATAGTTCGTCGTAGAAGCCTTCGGGATCGTAGGTATTTAATAGCACGCTGACCTCATTTCATACCGATACTTTTTTGCTAACATACATTAACAATGCACTCTAAGAGAGTCTCTTAAAGAGGGGGTATCTCCCAAAGCACGAAGAAAAATTCCTCGTGCGCCATTAATATCTCTATCCATCGTCTTGCCATCAATCTTGGATTTAATGACTTTTTTTCCACCTAAGTTATGTATTAATTCACCAGTCCAGCTAACTGTTTTCGACCTATAGGCTTCACAGCAGTCTATTACTAATTTACCCATCTCAAAAGCCTTATGCTTGAGAAATTGCTTAAATCGGTAATGAGACCAGTTAAGCATCTGTCTAACAGATTTTGAGCGAATCTTCCTGCTATTTTTTAGAACCATTTCTGACACTTCAAAAGTAGGCAAAAGAATCACATCAAAGTTATCAACTAGGAATCTAGCAACTTGATGATGAAGTTCATCTACTAAATTCCTGATTTTATTTCTTAGTCGATTAGCCGCTTTTCGATAACGGTTTCTGGTTTTAGCATTAACTTTGGTAGAACGAGAAATTAAATCATCAAGGTGATAGCATAATCGTTGGATTTTACCTATATCCTGACTCCCGATTGAGCCAAAACTATTAGGCGAGAATAGTGCCAGAAAATCTCTAACACCGGGGTCTAGGGCGACAATGCGTCCTTGGTTATCGGATTCGCATCGTTGCACCTCATGGGGAATAGCTAAATAGTATTGTCCATTTCTGGATACTAATCGGCTATCCCCAAAATTGTCGGGCAGTGATTCGGTGAAGCGTATTTGCCCTAATTTTGCGTGATATATTCCTTTTTCTGAAATGGCTGACTTAGGAATATAACATGATTGCTGTTTATCTTTACGGGAACGGAATTTTACTTTCTGGATTTCCCCAGTTTTTTGATATTTTCTTTGAGCATTTTTAACGGCTTCACAAGCGTCTTTAACTGCTATTGATTTAATCTGGTAGGGGACTTCTTTAGCCCATTCTGGTAAATCATTAATGATTCCGGTCTTGATAGCCTTCCAATTAGCTTTTCTATCTGGTTCCTGTAGATATTTAATGGTTTGGTTGAAGACAAACCGAGATACTCCCCACCAGTGTTTCATCAGTTTCTTCTGTTCTGTTGTTGGATAAATCCGCACTTTCTTTGATTTTTTGAGCGTACTTCCTGAGTCCGGACATTCGGCAAGAGAAGATGTGAAGTATTTATAACAAGTCTGCTGTAAGTTCTGATTCGGGACTGTGAACAGTTTGGTCGAGAACCAAGATTTTGCCACCGTTTTGTTCGACCATATACTGTATAAGCTCGAATCTAAATCGGCATAATCTGTCCAGTGTGGACATAACAATTGTGAGTTTATTTCCCCACAATAATCTGTCCAGTATGGCTCTAAGTCCTTTTCTTTGGAAGTTAAGCCCACTACCGATGTCTTTGATGATTTCTGCCTCTGGATAGAATCCGCGCATAAAGCTGACTTGTCTCTCAAGGTCATCTCGTTGCTTGATTGAACTGACTCGGCAGTAGCAAACAAGGGAAGCTCTAGCTGCACCATTGACGTAAGACTGGACATCGTACAATCGTTGCCCTGCTTCGTTTTTGATACTTTTGATTTTCCCTTCATCGGCATATTCTCTTAATGTATTGGGATGTAATCCCCATAGCTCAACGGCTTTTCTTAGGGTCACAAACGTTCGCCTAAATAGTGGCGTATGTAGGTCAATGTGAGCAAATCAGTAACTAGCTGTCAACCTTACCTATTCCCAGTGTCGGACAATTGGCCTGATTTTTTGTAGTCTAGGAGACATTTTAAGGGAAATTTTAGGAAGTTGGCGGTTTTTCGGTACTAGCGATCGCCGATTGCTCCCCACCCGTGGAGAAACCTGACAAGAGCGAGAATTAGCCCTGAAAACTGTGTTACATTTTTTAAAGGTCACACCTTAAATCTTTCATTTTTCTTACTGGTTACGCGATGTTTACCAAACAAGTAACGGATTCTAAAGCCTATCAATGGTTTGAGGAACGCTTAGAAATTCAAGGGATCGCTGATGATATCAGCACCAAATACGTTCCCCCCCACGTCAATATCTTCTACTGTCTGGGTGGTATCACCCTTGTGTGCTTCGTGATCCAGTTTGCCACTGGTTTCGCCATGACCTTCTACTACAAACCCACTGTAGCAGAGGCCCTCTCCTCCGTACAGTACATCATGAACGAAGTTAACTTTGGCTGGTTAATTCGTTCTATCCATCGCTGGTCCGCCAGTATGATGGTGTTAATGATGATCCTGCACGTTTTCCGCGTCTATCTGACCGGTGGCTTCAAAAAACCTCGCGAATTAACCTGGGTAACTGGGGTTGTCCTGGCCGTGATCACCGTTAGCTTTGGTGTCACCGGTTACTCCTTACCCTGGGATCAGGTGGGTTACTGGGCGGTTAAAATTGTTTCCGGTGTACCTGCTGCTATTCCCGTCGTCGGTGATCAACTCGTCACCCTGATGCGCGGTAGCGAAAGCGTCGGTCAAGCAACTTTAACCCGTTTCTACAGCTTACATACCTTTGTACTACCATGGTCGATCGCGGTCTTCATGTTGCTACATTTCTTGATGATCCGTAAACAAGGCATTTCTGGGCCTCTATAATTCAGAAAAATATCTCTGTCGATCCGAAATCATTTTTAGGAGACATTATCCATGTCCACATTAAAAAAGCCCGATCTCAGCGATCCCGCTCTCCGCGCTAAGTTGGCTAAAGGTATGGGTCACAACTACTACGGTGAACCCGCTTGGCCTAACGATCTGCTCTATGTCTTCCCGGTGGTTATCTTCGGTACGATCGGACTCTGCACCGGTTTAGCGATTATGGATCCCACCATGATCGGTGAACCTGCCGATCCTTTCGCTACTCCCCTAGAAATTCTGCCGGAGTGGTATCTTTATCCCGTTTTCCAAATTCTCCGTATTCTTCCTAACAAACTCTTAGGTATCGCTTGCATGGCCGGCGTTCCCCTAGGCTTGATGTTAGTTCCCTTTATTGAAAGCGTCAATAAATTCCAAAATCCTTTCCGTCGTCCCGTCGCTACCGCTATCTTCCTATTTGGTACTGTGGTCACGATTTGGTTAGGTATTGGTGCCACTTTCCCCATCGATACATCTTTAACTCTCGGTTTGTTCTAAGTTACTGAACTCCGGCAGTTTTTTGCCCACGCTTGTGATTCCTGACTTGGGAAGAGCGATCGTGGGCAATTTTAATTGGGGTTTCTCCTATCGGGTAATTTGTTGTACCAAAGCGATGACATCGCTGCGGCTGAGTTTTTCCTTACCTAACGCTAGGACTTCGAGAGTGCCATGAGCTAAAGCGAGGGGAATCTTACAAAAATCAAGGGCTGGCCCTTTCGGCAGCGATTGAGTGTAATAATCGGCTAATTTCAGATTACGACGGGCATAATTATGAATATCACTAATTGTCCAACCCTGGGGCAGAAAACTTACCCCCCGGCGCCGATCCTCTCCGTGGTTGCGGGCAATATTAACCGCTTGTAAACCCCGACCAAAACCGATGGCATAACTGCGATTAGTTTCGGTCCCGTCGTACCAATTCCAGAGGTCAGACAGCAATAAACCCACAGCACCAGCCACACTAAAGGTATATTGATCTAATTCCACTTCTGTGCGAATATCCCAGTTATTGCCGGCCCAGTAGGCCATGCGATCGGCCATGGCCGCCGTAGCATCCCAAACCCGGGGGGCGATCGAATCCGGTGCTAACAGGGCCCATTCGCCAATTCTCAGGGTTACTTCTGGCAAAATCTCCCGATGGACTAAGCCAAAAGCAAAGTCCTCTTTGGTAGAGTTTTCAGTACCTGCTTGTAAATTCAGGCTAATTTGTCTTAATATCTGGGCTTTACTGAAGTTATCTAGGTCTGGATGGTCTTCTACTTCATCGATCGCCCTCATACAGAGATAAGCTGAAGCTACTGCCTCGAGCAGACGATCCGGTAAACGGCTTATGGGAATATAAAAAGTTCGACTCGTTTCTTGCAGAATCGTTAAAGCATTATCGCGCAAATTCATTCAGTCCTCTCCTCACGCCAACTTAGGTAACTACGAGTTAAACCAATCAGACAGATCGGTTTAGGTTATTCCGATGTTCCTAAGACAAAGTTGCTGCCTATTGTAGTATTATTATCCAAAATTTCGAGATTATTCTCGAAAAAATCAACCTTTAGGGTATTCTTGACAATTTTTATTTCTGGGATAGCTGAGGGACAATTACGGCAATTTTTCGAGATTACAGGCTTAAAAAGTAGTTTTTACCCGTTTTTAAACAGTATTTTTCGGCTTCATGGCAGGGATTGAAAGGAGATCACTTGTAAAACCGGCCCGATCATGGCCAGAGTCATCACATCTGAGCGAATTTGACCTATAACTGTGACTTTTGCCTTTGTTTGGATTAATTCGGCGGGAGGTTCCATTAATTCGTAGGTTTGACCGTTATCAGCAATTAATGCCCAAGTTCCCGTGCCTATTTCGATTCTTTTCACTTGACCCGTTACACTAATACTCATGCTTTAATTTCGCTCATCGAGGCGATCGCAATTGGCCCCACTGTTACAAGCATTCTATCGATATCTTTCCTAGTCATTGATTGCCAATTTTGCCAGACTTTAACCCCATAAATCAGTTTTTTTTATCTAAAAAGCGATTGCCAATGCCGCCACCACCGCTAAGAGGGATGCCACAATTGACCACGGCGGTTCGACAGGCTCACCGTCCACTCGACTGAGCATCGCCGAACGTCCTGAAAATGGGTAAAACCCTACACCCCACACCCCACACTCTGCCCCCACGAAAAACTTTTTCAGCAGACCCCAATTAAGCCTAACTGTTAATAGGGTGATGATCGGCAGTGCCATTAATTAGATTCCATAGGTGTCAACCACTGGGAGATAGTTTCTAATTTTTGACGGATTTGATCGAGATGATCCTGCACGGGTTGCAGGAAAGTTTCGTACTGTTGTACCTGAGTTTTTAAGCGCAATAATGCCAGGTTAGCATTGCGCCATTGTCGCTCCTGTTCCTCAAATTCACGAGTTTTTTGCTCTAAATCCGACCATTGACCGTCAATACTATCTCTGGTTTTTGGTAAATCCTCTTGTAGTCGCTTGATTTCTGCCGCTAAACGTTGACTTTCTTCGCGATTATTTTGATAATTATCAGCCAACAGAATTAACACTGGTTCAAAGCTACATTTTTGGGCATCTTCTGGGGATAAAATTCCCTGTCTCCGTTGCAGAATTTTCAGGTGTTGAGAGCGAATAGCTTGCCTTTCCCGAAGATTACGTCTTTGTCCAACTAAAGTTTCCGTCAGCATTCCTTTTTTTTCCTGTTCCTCGGCTAATTCGGCCTCTAAATTGGCTCGCTCAGATTCATCTATTCTGGCCATTCTTGCTGCCAATTCTTCCACGGTTTGGGATTGGAGAGTTAATTCTTCCTCTTGGTCGTTGACAAAATTTTCTAAGAGATCGAGGTCTGTTTGTAAATTGTTAACTAAGCTCTCCAATTCTTCTAAAGGCATTTTTTTAAGAGCTTCTAGATCGATTTTACCATCAAAATCTAGGTCTTGCCCTTGGGCGAGACAAAGGAGCATTTGTCGGGTAGAATCAGTGGTTTGTAGGGTGAGGTTAAGCTGAGCAAATAATTCCTGTTTTTGACTCAGAATAGTTTCTTGTATTTGCAATTGTACTTTAGCTGTTTCCAAAGCACTGCGACTCATCTGTAATTCCCTAGATCTTTGTTCGAGATGATTGAGCATTTGTTCGTTGGCGACCTGACGATCTTCTACCGCTTTTTTCTGCTCCTCTAAACTCTGCCAACAACTATTTAAAATTGTCTGTTGTCCCTGCACGGATTCAAGAGTGGAATGGAGAATTTGTGAGGGAGAATTGCCCTGGTCGTGATTATTAGCTAAACGTTCCGCTAGAGAGCGAATAAATTGTTGTTGTTCTGGGGAAAGATGGGGGAGGGAGTTGAAATTTATTTGTCCTTCTTCCAGGTGTCGCTGTTGCTCCTTTAATTGTTGTTTTAGGGTTTCCAGTTCTTGTCTTTGGTGCTCTAAATAATCGAATTCTGCCTCTATTTGCTCAATTTGCTCAATTCTTGCCTCCATTTCCATTTTCTGGCGGTCGAGAATCTCGCTTTGATAGGTGAGGGATTGTTTCCACTGCTCGATTTTCTCTTGATCTTCCTTGCTGCGCTCCATCAAACGGGAAATCTTTTGCAGTTGCCGCACTATCTCCGCTCCCGCTAATTCTGGGTTTCCTTGCAGTTGACGATTATTGCTCAAATTCACCAAGAGAAGAGCGCCTTCACCCCTGGAGTTAGTTTCATCGTAGGTTAGGATATCGTCCCCCGGTATGGCACTCCACGTCTGATCGTTATGCTGACAAGCCAATAGTTTCAATTCGATTTTGTAAGCACCGATAAAACCTTTAGTCTGTTTTTTTACTTCTGCAAGGTATAGCACGAGTAGTAGTCCTCTATCATAAAAGTTTTTGTAATTGGTTTTAGAGAGACTTGGCGCTCAAGGCTAGGAGCAGCCCCTCTATGGTTTCAGTCTACTTTTGATACATACATTTGTTCTCAATTTTCCCTTTTACCCAGAAGAAATTTTTTGAAGATTTTTCAGGGCAAACTTACTGTCCTAGTCTCAAAAAAATCGCCAGTCAAGCTCATAAATCGGCTCGTGTTTTCTGCCTCTTTTCTCCTCTGGCTGAAGTTTGAATCAGCTGACCACCCATCTAAATGATCGGTTAAGACAGCATGAGAGCCAGAAGCAAGGCGAAGAGACTAGCACATTTGTACCGAGAGTTGCCGAGTACAGTTTGAACTCAGTCAAGCTTACTGAAAAATATGTTATGCAATTAGCTTATCATATTCGTTGTCAGTGACAAGAGGAGGGAATAAATTCTCATGGACTAAAAGAAATAGCGTCCGGTGGGGGAGATTCCGAGAAATTATGCAAGGAAGCTTAAATGAGATTGACACTCGCAGTATCTTACAATTGATTGAATTAGGACAAAGAACAGGAGAACTATTAATTGAAGCCTCCGCCCTTACCTGTGCAGGGAGAGCATGGTTCTTGTTTTTTGTCAACGGTCAAATTGCCAACGGGAGCGAGTCCGGCACTCCTCCCCTCACCCGTTGGCAAGATTATCTATATCCCGACAGAATCAAAGTTAGAGAAGAACTAGGGGACGATAACCAGAGAGAAATCATCAATATCCCTGAATACGCCTATCTATGGCAATTAATAGCCAAGAATAGCTTAACTCCCCAGCGAGGTCGAGAAATTTTGACGGCGATGATTCTCGAAACCCTTTTCGATTTGTTTAGTTTACCAAAAGGTGACTTTAGCTTTAGTTGGGGGACGGCGATCGCTACTCCGCTCCTAACCCGAGAAATCAGCCCCTTAATTCCCCAAATTGCCAGACAAAGGCAACAGTGGCCACAATTTTATCCCCAGAGCCAACACCTCGACCAGTTTATCGAAAATTTGGGTTAAAACCCCGTCGTAGAACGACGGCTTTTCTTGATCCCGAATAGAGCATCCGAGAACCGCCAAGGGCGCACCTCTCAGTTATCAGTTATCAGTTATCAGTGGGTAAGTTATCAGTTATCAGATGTGAGTTTTTAAGTGTGCAGTAAGCTAAAACGCACTTAAACCACCTAAAATAGAAATAGTAACTTGAGAAAAATTCTACTTATGCCAGCTAAAGATTTCCTAGATTTAGAAGAAAAGAAAAACTTACAAAAA
>NZ_JACJQV010000216.1 GCF_014696875.1 Microcystis wesenbergii FACHB-1317
CCTCGAATGGAAATTTTTTCTTTCTTCCAGACATCGATAATTTTTTGGCGAAAATCTACGGAATAGGGTCTCATAGGAAGCTGGTAAGTTCTATTATTTGTCTATTTGCTTTCTATTGTACCTCATAGCTCCAAGAATTGCTATATATGTCAAAGGGTTAGTAGGGGCTGTGTTACTTCTTGTAGTTGTAATTTTTGCATCTACAAGTCCAAAATTCTTTGATGCATCATTTTGAAACGCATCGTTTATTATTAAAAATCCATCAACGCTACCATTGGCAGGGTCGCCACCGAAAAATCCACAAAAAGCAAGCTTGAATAACGCAGCAGAAGCAGGATTGGTCGTAGCCAAGCTCAAAGTAGCGAGAGTAGCAGTAGTCAGAGTTGCTACATCGCGTAGCTTATTTTTGTCCTTCAAAAAATTCATGATTTTTAATCCTAATCAGTACGATTACCACCTTCGCAGCCAGGTCAAGCAACAGCCCAACCCAACACTAAAGGGAGATACCAGAAGGATACACACTCTCCCCCCCGCAACTGTATCAAAAGCTACTATTTAATAAATCTTTATATTCCTTTCCCTAACTTAGGGATTGACAGGGGAAGATTCCCTCGCATTAACTAGCTGATAGACTAGGGATACCAGCTTTGATCAAGGCATCAGCATGACTACCAACGTAGCAAAAACTCAATGGCAGTATTTAGAGAAACGTCCTCATTCTTGGCGACAACAGCTTTGTTTTCAAGGTAGGAGGCTGAAAGCTTTTGATGTCTGGTCAGATATGATTGTCAACCAGATGACTCCTCAAGAAGCAGCTCTTAATTGGGAGTTACCTTTGGCTGCTATCTATGAGGCAATTGACTACTGCGAGGCTAATCAGCAGCTACTCAAGCAAGAAGCAGAAGAAGAACGCCACCGTCTGGAAGCAAAGGGGATTAGTGTTGAGCCTAAGATTATTGCTTGATGAGGACTCGCAATCCCAACTTCTGGTTAAGTTACTTACGGCTGCTGGTCATGACGTACTGACGATCAATAAAATTGGTTTGACTGGCTGCACAGATGATGTCGTACTTGACTATGCCATACAGGAAAATCGGATTCTGCTAACTCATAACTGCGATGACTTTGAAGAGTTGCACCAAGCCAATCCAAGCCATTCGGGTATCTTAGCGGTTTACCGTAACGCTAACCGCTTTAAAAATATGGACTTCAAGGCAATTGTCAATGCGATCGCCAATCTTGAAACTGCTAACTTCCCTCTTGCTAATCAGTTCATCTCCCTGAACCACTGGAACTATTAATTCTGCTTTGTAGCGATTGCGTCACAAATCTTAAGTTATATATCTCTCACACTAGCGATCGCTTTCTTTTCCCTGTTTTACTCCTTCTCAGGCGAACTATCCTCATTCCGTGAGATATTGTGGCGCAGTGTGTCGGATTCGCCTTTGCCTTCTCCCTTGACTGATCCTCAACTCGATCGCAAACTAAATTAAACAGGATTACCTCGTACCAACCAGATGATAGACTGGGGATAATAGAAATAATTGAATATGGCTACATTACCGGAGGAAACCTTAGCGAGCATTTTTGATCTACTCCGTCAACTAGCGGATCAGATAGAGTACGCATCGGCAACGGAATGGCAACTTTTTACAGAATATGGGGAAAATGAACGGACATTATCAGAATTAGAAGAATTATTTAATGCCAGAGAGAGGGTAACTAATTCCTACTCCCGAATTAATAATATCCTGCTGAGAATTTTACAAGAGCAGCCGACTCTCTCAAATACGATGCTAGAGATGTTAGAAAGAGCGATTTTGCAAGGAACAGCCAGTGTGGATGCTGTTAGTGCTAGTGTTGATGAAGTAAAGAGGCAATGGAACTTATGATGACTTACCGCACCTCCTATCCCGATGAAGCAACGAGAAAACAATGTCTTGAAAGCTTACGGGAAACTAACCGCCAGATTGAGCTTTATAATCTTTTTTTAGACGATATACTCGCCCAACTGGAAACAGAATCCCGTCAAAAGAGACGAGAAAGGCTATTGCAAAGAGGGCAAACTATTAAATAGAGGGATGCACAGAAGAAGGAGTTTCAGGTAGTTTCTCTTGTTTTACTCCTTCTCAGGCGACCTATCCTCATTCCGTGAGATATTGTGGCGCAGTACGTCCTATTCGCCTTTGCCTTCTCCCTTGACTGATCCTCAACTCGATCGCCAACTAAATTAAACACAATTAATATCAACCGACGGGACTCAACTGACCTAATTCCACGCTCACCGCATCAAAGCGATTGTCCCTGGGACGATAGGAGAGAATTTCCAATCCCTACTTAGGGTCTGCTGAATAAATCTAAAAACCTTGTTGGGTAAGACTTTTAGACTTTTTGTCAATCAAAAAGTACCAGGCATGGGAGTGATCAGGGGGAAAATTGAGGTACTTTTTCCCTGAAAATTAGGTAGGGTCTGCTGAATAAATCTAAAAACCTTGTTGGATAAGACTTTTAGACTTTTTTTTCCTCAAAAAGTGCCAGCCGTTGCGGGGATCGGGGGGAAAATTCAGGTACTTTTTCCCTGAAAATTAGGTAATTGACTACCTCAAAATCGGTAAAACCCCACACCCCACACCCCACACCCCACACCCTGCCCCCAGGAAAAGCTTTTTCAGCAAACCCTAGGTAGTTGACCACCTGAAAATCGGTAAAACCCTACACCCCACACCCCACACCCCACACCCTACCCCCAGGAAAAACTTTTTCAGCAGACCCTACTTAACAATAACGGGTACGGTAGGGATCGAACCTACAACCGTCCGCTTAGAAGGCGGATGCTCTATCCATTGAGCTACGTACCCAGGAAAGCACAATTATAGATTATACTTCCAAAAGTGACAAGTGGTAGGACTAATTTTCGCCGTTGCCCCTCTTTGCCACTGTCCAAGCTTAATGATGGTGGTGGTGTCCGTGGTGATGATGGTGATCGGAATGAATGTGAGGAATTGTTACAGAAGCATTGACAGATAAAGCCTCTTGTGATAGTAAAGCTTCGATGTGTTCCTCGGCCCAATCCGCAGCCATCTGGCAAAATTCGGGGTTATCGTTGACACAGGCCATCTGCACATAATTAACCTGGTCGTGTTTGCGGCGTAAAGCTTCGATAATATGCTCCACATCCAGTAAAGTTTCGTGATTTTCCGTAGCAAAGCCAATCGGCATGAAAATTAAAGCTTTGGCCCCCAATTCAATTAAATTCTTCGCCGCTAACTCTGCATTCGGTTGCGTCCATTTAATTAAGGGGGTTTGGTGATTTAACCAACCCACAGAAATCAAGGGATAACGATAGATTAATTTTTCCCGGACTAACTCGTATAAAGCTTGACTTTCATCGATTCCCGACGTAAATCCCTTAGCTTCGTGGGGACAACCGTGATTCATTAAAATAATGCCAATTTGCGAGGGAAGACAGCTACTAGCTACCTCGGCCGCGATTTTTTCTTCCACTAACCGCGCCATTAAATCTATATAAGCGGGTTGGTTATAAAACGAGGGAATATAGCGCAATCCTTTAACCCAATGTTCCCCCGTTTGTCCTTGAGCTAAAGCTTTGTTAACTTGTTCGATCGCAATGCCACTGGTAAAGATAGAATCAACAACGAGGAGAGGATAGATCAAAATTTTCTCGAATCCCCCTTCGCGGATTTCCGTTAACACCTGTGCCGGTAAAAAAGGCGCGCAGAAGTTAAACGCTTTGAATACCTCCACCCGATTACCCCATTTTGCCTGTAGATTGCGCTCGATTTCCTGTCTTTGATGCTCGAAAATGTGGTTATGGGGGGAAATAAAGTGATTATGCTGGTGCTGCCATTCGTGCAGGTCAAATATAGCCAATAATTTCGCTAGGGGAGGATAAACCCAAGTCGGTACAGGAGCGAACTTAGCCGTCAGCAAATTTAAGGCCTGTTCATTATAGTTGGCGAAGTCCTCATAACTCTCCACTTCCCCGTATCCCATCAATAATACCGCCACTCGATCGCTGTGGTTGTGGGTAGCGGCTAACTGTTGTTGATCTGAAATGGCAACCACGTTTTTAACCCCGATTTTCTTAAGTGAAAAACGCTATATCACTGGGATAGTAGCATTTTTTCATCCTATCCCCTAGCACGGGATAGACCGCTAAAAATTTATAACCTCTACAGAATCATACAGATTGCTTATCATCCTGATTAATAAAACGATATGTAAAGAAACTTTAAATAATGTTAAGATCGTTGCAGTCCCACCTATGAGAGATATGACAGCAGGCGTGTTTGGTAGCTTACCTTTTCCCAATCAGAGCGGCGATCAACTCATCAGTAAAGTGGTGAGTGCTGCGATCGCTGCATTATTCAAACGTACAGGCAAGCTGACAGCGACTGTCCGCGCCGAACCCGTAGCCAAATTACTGCAAGGCAGTATCGACGGTTTTGACTTTATCGGTCAGTCGATGCTGATGTACAATGGCCTACGCATCGAAGCCATGGAATTGTATGTGCAGGCGGTGGCGATCGATTTTAGTGCCATTTTTACCGGACAGGTAAAACTCCGTCAACCGACGCGGGCCACTTTGCGGGTAGTTTTAACGGAAGAAGACTTAACCACCTCTTTTAATACACCTTTTATTGTCGAAAAACTGCAAAGATTAGAGTACGAAGGTAAATCAATTCACTGTCAGAACACGGAATTAATTCTCAATGACGATAAAACTTTAACCCTGAAAAGTCTAATTAAATTGGGAGAAGAAGAACCAATTCTGCTAGAAATGACCACGGCTGTGGTTGTGGAAGAACGGCGAAAAATTCAATTTGTTGATGTGGTTTACCAAGGGGACGAAAGATCCAAAGCTTTAGGAGAAGCTTTAATCAGCCATGTTAACAACCTCATGGATTTAGATAAATTTGCTCTCGATGGTACTCAATTAAGAGTCGATCGACTACGTTTAAAAGATAAACAGATCATCTTTTATGGTATCGCCGATATCGAGCGTTTTCCCCAAAGAAAATAGGCAGGATTTTTGGCTTTCAATCGTGCTTGTGGCTACAGGGAGGCACGGGATCGTAACCTCCGGGGTGAAAGGGATGACAACGGAGAATACGCTTAATTGCTAACCAAGAACCCCGCAGCACACCAAAGCGATCAATCGCTTCTATGGCATACTGGGAACAGGTGGGTTGAAAACGACAGGAAGGGGGAAATAGCGGCGAAATAAACCGTCGATATCCCTTAATTAAGCCAATAAAAATTCCTTTCAACAATGTCACCTCGATCGCCTAAACTAAATAGATAGTCAATTTTCGCTTTTGTCACGTGGAACTATCCCACTCTCTCCTATTTTCGATCGGTTTAGTCGCCTGTTACCTAGCTGTTCTGATTCTGATCGCTGAAAAATTAAAAAGGGTTTTCAGTACCGATGGCGAAATTACCCGCAAAGTTGTCCACATTGGCACGGGAAACGTCATCCTTTTGGCCTGGTGGTTAAATATCCCCGCTTGGGTGGGAATAACTGCGGCCATCCTAGCGGCAACTATCGCTATCCTATCCTATTTTTTCCCCATTTTACCCAGTCTTAATAGTGTCGGTCGCCGCAGTTGGGGAACTTTTTTTTATGCTGTTAGTATCGGTGTTCTCGTGGCTTATTTTTGGCCAATTTCTCACCCCGAATACGCAGCAATGGGTATTTTAATTATGGCTTTAGGAGACGGATTAGCAGCCCTAGTGGGACAAAATTTTGGTCAACATCCCTACAAAATTTTCGGCAGTGGCAAAAGTCTGGAAGGTTCCCTGACTATGTTAGGAGTCAGCTTTCTAGTCAGCTTGATTATTTTATCTTTTGTTAATGGCATTAATCCGCCAATTATTCTAGTATCTTTATTAACAGCGATCGGAGCTACTATTCTAGAAACTTTCTCGAAACTAGGTGTAGATAATCTCACTGTACCGATTGGTAGCGCCACCATTGCCTATTGTCTTACCCAAATTTTCATCTCAAGCTAGTTTATCTCAGCTTATTCACAAAGGCCGAATCTAAAACCTCATTGGTTAAGCTAAGTAGGGAGGCACAATTATTTGTAGGATGGGTTAGTGGTAGCGTAACATGAGCGGGTGTTGGGTTTCATGCTTCAACCCAACCTACGTTCTATG
>NZ_JACJQV010000217.1 GCF_014696875.1 Microcystis wesenbergii FACHB-1317
CGACTGCCTCTCAGGCTATAAAGCTCTATTGAGGGAACAACCTTTTTGTCTTAGCCTTAGTTGGAGGCTATCATATTTTCATGCTTGGCGGTGCCAACTTTGGCATCGGGACTGCCTCCTTGGGTATAATGCAGATCATGTTTAAGCTCTCTTGCTGTTCTATAAATGCGATCGCTCTTGGTTTATTATGGGGGGCGATTAGTCCGGTGTGGGCAGAAACGGAGTTAGACCTAGACCCGAAAATTCGGCAAGAAAGCCCAGTTTTAGAGCGTTGGTTAGAAAAAATACCCGATATCGCCGAAGATATTCGCCGCGATCCCAGTTTTCGCACTCGTATCCGCTTGGGATATGCAGAGTTTCCTTCTAGCGATAATTCCAGTGGCGTGATTTTGGGGGTAGAAGATGTGTTTTTCGGTCAAACCAGTTTAACCCTAAGCGGCGATTATCAGACGGCTTTTAACGGCAAAAGGACGGCAATAGGAGCAAATTTACAATACTATCTCCTCCCTTTGGGTGATTATGTCAATCTGGCTCCCATGGTGGGCTATCGTTACATTCAGACAGGAAATTACAGCACCGATGGGCTTAACTTAGGATTAAAGCTCAAATTAGCCCTTTCTCGCACGGGGGCAGCAGATATCACCGTCAGTCAGAGTTTTATCTCACCGGGGGGTGCTAACGAGGTGGGATTGACTACTCTTTCGGTTGGTTATGCGATTACCTCTAATTTACGTTTAGCTGCCGATATTCAAGCCCAAAATTCCCGCGCCCGTAAAGATAGCTCCCTAGGAATTTTACTGGAATGGCTGCCCTAATTAGGGTTTGCGGCAAAAAGTTTTTCCTGGGTGTAGGGTGTGAGGTGTAGGGTGTAGGGTGTGGGGTGTAGGGTGTAGGGTGTGGGGTGTGGGGTTTTACCGATAAAAACTCACACCTGATAACTGATAACTGATTACTGATCACTGATAACTGATTAGGTACTAAAGTATTTAGCGGTGGGGTGATAGGTGATAATGGCGGTGGTGGATTGTTCTGGGTACAATTGTTCGCTTTCGTCCATAGACATCCCAATGCGATCGCATCCTAACAGAGCTAGTTGCTTGTATTGGTCCTGAATATTGGGACAAGCGGGATAGCCGAAACTATAGCGAGAACCCTGGTAACGCTGTTGTAGTATATCGCGGATATTATCGGGATCGAACTCGGCGAAACCTAACTCGCGACGGATGCGGGTGTGAGTCCATTCGGCCATGGCTTCGGCGGTTTGGACAGCCATGCCGTGATAATAGAGGTATTCGGTATATTCGTTGGCATCAAAGAGAGATTTAGCGTATTCCGTGGCGATTTCCCCCACTGTCACCGCTTGCATCGGGAAAACGTCGATAATCCCGGATTCCTGCGGGGCGAAAAAGTCAGCAATACAGAGACGACGACCGGATTTCTGGCGCGGAAACTCAAAAATGGCGATCGGTTGCAGATTTTCGGGTTTTTCGCCCGCTTGTATCGATTCGGGATCGTAAATTAACAGGGAATTACCGGACGACTGACAGGGAAAATAACCATAAATTAATGTGGGGTTTAGTAAATTTTCCTTGACAATTTTCTCTTTCCATGCTGCTAGAATTGGATGAACTTTTTCCTGTAAAAACTGGTCGTATTCTTGCTTCGATTGGCTTTGTGGTTTGCGGAATTGCCATTGACCAACAAATAAAGCTTGTAGGTCTAAATACCAGAAAACCTCCTCGATGGGAATTTCTGCTGCCGTTAATATTTTAGTACCCCAGAAGGGCGGTGTTGGTCGGGGAATATCAACTGCCACCGCTTCGGAACGACGGCTATCAATAACTAATTCTTGGTTGATGCTGCCATCGGTAAAAATAGTATCGGGATTAACCTTTAATTCTTCGGCGACAACCGGGGTTTTTTCTGCCTCGGCAAACTCCGCTAAAAAGCCTTTACTATCATCCCATTGACCGCCAGCTTTAGCGGGCATTAATTTATCCATAAAATGCAGGTCAGAGAAGGCATCTTTTCCATAGATAACCTGTCCCTTGTAGGTTTTTTGACAGTCATCATGGACAAATTTGGGAGTTAAAGCTGCCCCGCCAAGGATAACGGGAACGGTGATTCCTTTTTCATTAAAAACCTCTAGATTTTCCTTCATAAAAGCCGTCGATTTCACCAATAAACCGCTCATAGCGATACAATCGGCCTTATGTTCTTTGTAGGCTTCGATGATATTTTCTACGGGTTGTTTAATGCCCAAATTAATCACCTTATAGCCGTTATTAGTCAAGATAATATCAACTAAATTTTTACCAATATCGTGAACATCTCCTTTAACTGTTGCGATAATAAAAGTCCCTTTGGCATTATTATCCCCCTCTTTTTTCTCCATAAAGGGTTCTAAAAAAGCAACGGCCGCTTTCATAGTTTGGGCCGATTGGAGAACAAAAGGTAACTGCATTTGTCCCGAACCAAATAACTCACCCACTACCTTCATCCCATCCAGGAGAAAAATATTAATAATATCTAGGGGTGGATAGTCCTGTAAAGCTTGATTCAAAGCGTCTTCCAGTCCCAATCTTTCCCCATCAATAATATGCTGTTTTAATCGTTCCTCCACGGGTAAATTAGCATTACTAGAGGGGTCTTTTTTAGTGGTTTTCCCCGCAAATAATTCGGTTAATTTGGTCAGGGGATCATAAACACATATATCGCCATCAAAACGACGATTATCATAGATTAAATCCCGACAAATTTGCTGATATTCTGGTTCAATTTTTGCCAAAGGAAGAATCTTATTAGCGCTGACGATTGCCCCATCCATCCCCACCTGCATCGCTTCGTGGAGGAAGACGGAATTTAATACCTGACGCGCTGCCGGATTCAACCCAAAAGAGATATTAGACACACCTAAAAGAATGTGACATTCGGGCAGTTCTTGGCGAATTCGGCGCATTGCTTCGATAGTAGCCTTGCCATTTTCTCGGTCTTCTTCGATACCGGTAGAAATCGGTAAAGCTAGAGGATCAAAAAAGATTTCGTAGGGAGGAATTCCGTATTCTATCGCCCCATAATAGGCCCGTTTAGCTATCTGGAATTTTTTCTCGGCAGTGCGTCCCATTCCTTCTTCATCAATGGTTCCAATTACTACCCCAGCGCCGTATTTTTTCGCTAAATCCAAGACTTGATAAAAACGCGATTCCCCGTCTTCGTAGTTAGTGGAGTTGAGGATACATTTACCCCCCGCTACTTTTAACCCCGCTTCCATTTTTTCCCATTCGGTGGAATCTAACATTAAAGGTAGGGTGACATTATTAACTAAACGAGAGGCTAATTGGTGCATGTCGCGCACCCCATCCCGGCCGACATAATCGACGTTGACATCGAGAATATGCGCTCCTTCTTTTACCTGCGCTTTCGCCATCGATACTAAACTATCCCAGTCTTCAGCATTGAGAAGTTCCCGACATTTTTTAGAACCACTGGCGTTTAATTTTTCCCCGACAATAAGGAAAGAATTATCTTGAATATAGGGTTGGGTACTATAAATAGAAGCGGCGGAGGGTTCATAATGATAATGACGAGATTTCGGAGTTAAACCCTGACTTAGTTCCGCTAAAGCTTGAATATGGTCGGGACGAGTACCACAACAACCGCCGATAATTTGTACTCCCAAATCTTCGATAAAGTGCATTAAAGCCATTTTTAATTCTACGGGAGTGAGGCGATAATGGGCTTGACCGCCGACATTTTCCGGTAAACCGGCGTTAGGAATACAAGAAACAATAAAAGGGGAATTTTCCGAGAGATATTTAATATGGGGTTTCATTAAATCGGGACCAGTGGCGCAGTTAAGTCCCAAAATATCAATTTTATAGGGTTGTAAAATAGAGACAACGGCGTTAATTTCCGTTCCTACTAACATCGTTCCCATGGTTTCCATCGTCACTGAAACCATGAGGGGCAATCGTTGACCCTTTTTCTGAAATACTTCTTCAATAGCATTTAAAGCCGCTTTAATTTGCAGGACATCCTGACAGGTTTCTACTAATAATAAATCTGCCCCGCCATCGTAGAGACCCTCTACCTGTTCCACATAGGAATTTTTGAGGGTATCAAAGTCAATATGACCCAAAGTGGGCAGTTTTGTCCCCGGCCCCATGGAACCCGCCACAAAACGGGGTTTTTCGGGGGTAGAGTATTTATTAGCGCAAGCTTTGGCCAGTTCGGCGGCGGTTTTGTTGAGATAATAGGCTTGGTCGGCTAAATCGTACTCGGCTAAAACTATCGAGGTTCCCCCGAAGGTGTCGGTTTCAATCACATCCGCACCCACTGCTAAAAAGGCTTCGTGGACTTTGGCTACGGCGCTAGGTTTCGTATGGACAAGATACTCGTTACAACCTTCGTATTCTGCCCCACCAAAGTCCTCGGCCGTCAGATTTTGGCTTTGTAGGGAAGTTCCCATCGCCCCATCAAAGACGAGGACGGGATGCTTGGGGCCGTTGAGGTAGTCAAGAAAAGGGCTATTCATAGAGAGATTTACTGCTATAGCATTTTGAAAGTTTATTGTAATACGGTTACTAGAAATCTGCTATGGTCGGCATTTCAGTGATCAGTGATCAGTGATCAGTTATCAGTGATCAGATTTGAGTTTTCAGTTATCAACTAGAAGAAACAGGTCGGCAAGCTGTTGGGAATTTTAGTACAAATGCTCAACTATTTCTCCCTGCTATAGTCAACAGCCTAGCACCAGCGATCGAGAAAGCCTATCAATCTAATTTTGTAGCACTAGACGAGCTAAACCAACTCCGGGATAATAATTACCGAGAATTTGTTGATAATCTAGGCCTTTTTCCGCTAATTTATAAGCCCCAGTTTGACTCATACCGCGACCACCGTGGGCCCAAGCGACAATTTCATCGGTGGCGGCATAAAGAGACTCGACTACACCCCCTTTATAGCTGAGAATCTGCCCAGCAGTGGCATTAACCGCTTGGTGAGTCGATTGATACTCCGATCGAATGCCCTTATATACCTGCCAGCGTTGGCTATTGCCCAGATGAAACCAAGCATTAGCGGGGCGGATTATATGTACTAGGGCGTAGGAACGAGCGGCGATCGCCTGTGCCTTTAAAGCGTGCATTGGCGCGGTGGAGTGCATTTCACTACCCACCACACTATAGAGATAGGCCTCTAAATTAACCTGATTGACCACTAACAAGCGATCGCCTTGAGCAACCAGCAGCACTTTGCCCCGATACCAACTATCATCCACATAAACTAAACCATCGGCACTGGTGGGCTGCACAAAAATCACCTCTGGCAGCGATAAATCGCCCATTTTTAAGCCATTGGCCTCTGGAATGACCGCTAAACCCTCGTTAGTGGCAATCGTTTTTAAACCGCGACCTTGGCGATCGGTGATCACCGCCGGCCCGTTAACTCCAATCAAAACACTGGCCACATCCCTTTTGATCGCCACGCGAATTTCTAGGACCGGCGGCGTATAATTAGCGGGAACCGCTAAAGGTTGTCTAGTTACCGGTTTGGCAGCAGCAGCGGGGGAAGTATTGGGGGAATGAACCGATGCTGCTAATTTTTTCGGCGCTGAGGGGGAAGACTGGGGAGAGGGTGCTGATTTTGGAGTCGCAGAAGATTGGGGAGAGGGGGATAGTTTCGGCGATGGCGCGATTAAGGGTGCGATCGGAGATGGAATAATAGGGGAAGGGAAGGGAGCAGTCTCTAGATTTGCTTGCGGTTGCGGGGTTTCTGGTTTTTCCTTGGCTAAATAAGTTAAGAGAATTGGCGTAAAAGTAGCGATCGACAGTAAAGGAACGGCACAATGGCGCAGCAGGGAAAAATAGGCACTAGCAGAAAATTTCACTTTGATCACACCGTCTTTAATTTTCTTATCTAACTTTATCATTCCGGGAGTCTGGGGAAGGGAGAATTAATATCTATAGCCTGAAATCGAGAGGTGGTCTATGGTTAAGCCACGCCCAGCCCAACCAACAGTTAAATTTATTGATGACTACTGCGAAAACTATAGAGGCCGCCAATTCAATTCTGAATTGGCGAAAGAAAAACTCGGCCGATAGAATGAAAGGAAAAAACTTTTGCAGCTGCTGGGGGGAATTAGACTAGGATCGCTGGACTTTAATTATGGTCAAGCTGATTATTTTTTCCCTTGCAGTAAACCAAAACGAATTAAACCCGACTCGTAACCGCGCCGCATTAGCCCTAAAGATAAGGCCCCTCGGATAGTAGTGTAACCGCTTGCTAACAAACCAGCGATCGCATCTGTGGTTAAGGCCGAATCAATCACCACATCCCAAAAAGCGGCCACCGATAGGGACCAATCATCGGTTTTTAGGTCTTGAAAACCAATTTCACGGGCAATATCAGCGTATTCTGGCAAAGAAATCACATAGGGCAGACAATAAACCTGATAAATCTCGTTTAATAGTTTAATCTCCCCTTCCGTTAAATTACCGGCGAGGGAAGTGGTGGGACGATGACACCAAGTAGCCATCAAAAAAGTCCCCCCGGGCTGCAAAACCCGATAACATTCCCGCAGAAATTGCCTTTTATCGGGCATATGTTCGCCACTTTCCAAAGACCAGACCAGATCAAAATTATTCTCAGGAAAGGGGGTTTTTAGGGCATCAGCCACAGAAAAACTCACTTGTTCCTCTAAATTGAACTCTTGCGCTCTTTGGCTGGCTCTAGCGGCTTGTACCGGGGAAAGGGTAATACCCACCGCTTGGCTGTGAAATTTTTCGGCCAGATAAAGACTACTGCCACCAATACCACAACCTAGATCAAGAATCTGATTAGCGCCGGTGACATTTCCCCAAGTTAATAATTCTTCTATTAAATCAATTTGTGCCTGACGGCGATCGAGTTTAATCTTGCCGCCCCGACCGTAGTAACCATGGTGCATATGTTCGCCCCAAATCCTTTCCCACAGTCCACTAGAGGAGTCATAAAAATCGGCTATTCGTTGATCAAGTTCCATGGTGATTTCCTAGTTAAGAGAGGCACTCTTGCCAGAGATTAGCCGGATATGCTATACCAAATCCTGTTTAAAAAGTACAGCAAAGTGGGAAGTGGGGAGCGGGTTTTTAAATTTCGATCTGTTTTACTTTATCTTAATATCATAGGTTCCGATTTTTGCAAGAGGTCTTATGATTAAGACAGGATTAAAACTATTGGCTGTTTTGATTTTTAGTATTTTTAGCTTCAATGGGGCGGTCTTGGCCGAGGCAGCACCCAAGCTATCTGGTTATCAGGCAGATTTAAGCCAAACATCTGTTTCTGGTCTTTCATCAGGGGCCTTCATGACGGCTCAATTCCATGTCGCCTACTCAGATAGGCTGGTAGGAGCAGGTATTATTGCTGGCGGTCCTTTTTATTGTGTAGGTTCTTACGAGACGGACCCAGAGCAATTTCTCGAGCAAGCGACATCAACTTGCATGAATCCTCTGACTGAGTCAGTAGGACCAGATGGGAAAAGATTATTTAAAAAAGCTCAAGAACTGGCCAAGGCTAACAAAATTGCCGATCTCAACAACTTAAAAGATGATCGAGTCTATCTATTCAGTGGTTCAAGTGATCGCGTAGTTACAACTGTCGTCGTTGACAAAGTAGAAGATTTTTATCAAGCTGCCGGCTTGCCCTCAGAAAATATTAAATACGAAAAGAATATCAATGCCGGTCATGCCATAATTGTCGAGGAGTCTAGGGTGTCATGTTCAGATACTAAGTCACCCTTTATAAACGACTGCGATTTCATGCAATCCCATCGGATTTTAGGGCATATTTATGGCAAGTTGAATCCAGCAGTTGATTCTAATAGATTAAGTGGCCAGATTATTCGGTTTGACCAGAACGAGTTTATTGACGGTAAAAAGACGAGTATGAGTCGGGAGGCTTATGTTTATGTACCTGAAGCCTGTAAAAAAGAAAGCTGCAAAGTTCATGTAGCTATTCATGGTTGCAAACAGGGGGCAACGGAAATTGATGATACTTACTACACTAAAACCGGTTACAATGAAATAGCTGATACCAACAGGATAATTGTCTTATATCCCCAGGTTGAACCGTCAGCATTAATCCCTTACAATCCCCAGGGATGCTGGGATTTTTGGGGATATTCTAGTGCCACTCCAGATAATCCTGTCTTTTATACTAGAGAGTCTCCCCAGATGAGGGCAATTGTCGCTATGTTAGAACGGTTGGCCGAACCGCGCCCTCAATAATTCAATCTTTTTGCTGGCACAGACAGAGAAATACATTAAGCAGTTTACGAGGAAACTACCATGCAAAACGAGCTAGTTAAACAGTGGATTGACTCGAACAAATTGGCAATAGAGTCCTTCAAGAATATTACGGCCACTAATGTGAACGCGATGGATGCCATGTTAACAAGTTTTGTTAACCCCAGCGCCTTCGCTGAACTAAGCAAGGGTTATCTAAGCTTGACCAAAGAATTGGGGGAAGTTTATACTGATAGTATTAATGAACTATTTCAAAGCCAACTGAAGCTGGTGAATTTACAGGCAACCTCTGAGTCTTTTAAGGACTTGGGTGAAATTTATGTCAGTTCGATGACCAATATCGGACTAAAGCAAGCAGAATTGATGAGCCTGTATCTAGAAACTACAGCCAAGTATCTAGAGATATTAAAGGGCGCTCAAAAAGTAGATGATCTATTCAATGTCCAAACCAGTATTTTTAGCGAACTTCAAGAAAAGTTGAAGGGGAATATGCTCGAAACAATGGGAGTTCTTAACTCTATCAATACTGCTCTGGATAATTGGACTCAAAAAAGCCTTGACGCATTCGCATCTGATGAGACTATCAATGGCTAGGTGAGGTGAAGACAATCAAACCCGACAGCAACCCCGAAAATCGTGTCAGAATAGATCAGTGTAGTCACTGATGATCTTCGAGAAAAATATTTATATGTTAAGACGGGACAGCTACGATTTAATCATTGTCGGGGGCGGTATAGTCGGAACCACCCTAGCGGTGGCCTTAAAAAATACAGGATTAAATATCGCTATGATCGAGGAACGTCCCCTAGAGGTGGCCGCCTGCCGTCGTCAAGCTTATGCCCTCTCGCTGATGTCCAGCCGGATTTTTACAGGCTTGGGTATCTGGGATAAAATCTCACCCAGTATCGGTAAATTTCGTCATATTCGCCTTTCTGATGCCGATTTTCCGATTTTTGTCCCCTTTGTGGTCGATGAGCTAAAAACCGAGTATTTGGGCTATGTGGGCGAACATCAAGTGATTTTAACCGCCCTGCACAATGCCAGCCAAGATTGCGATCGCATTGACTGGTTATCCCCTGCCAAAGTGTTAGAAGTGGAGTACGGAGCAGAAACAGCCACTGTCACCCTGGAAAAAGCTGGTCAAACCCGAAAAATCACCGCAAAATTAGTTATCGGGGCCGATGGGGCCAGATCCGCTATCCGGCAAGGGGCGCAAATTCAAACCAAAGGTTGGAAATATTGGCAATCCTGTGTCGCTTTCACCATTAAACATCAACTCGATCGCAACGATACCGCCTTTGAAAGATTTTGGCCCACCGGTCCGATGGGCATTTTACCGCTCCAGGGTAATCGCTGTCAGATCGTTTGGACAAATCCCCATGGGGAAGCGAAAAAACTGCAAGAAATGCCCGAAGCGGAATTTATCAAGAAATTAGAGGCATATACGGGGGGATTACTGGGAAAACTCGAATTAGTTAGCCCCCGCGCTCTCTTTCCCGTACAGTTAATGCAGAGTGATACTTATGTTAAACCCCGACTGGCTTTAATTGGTGATGCCGCTCACTGTTGTCATCCCGTCGGTGGTCAAGGTTTAAATTTAGGCATTCGCGACGCGGCCGCTTTAGCGCAGGTATTAAAGGAAGCAGCGGAAAAGCAAGAGGATATAGGAGCGCTTTCTACCCTAAAATCCTACGAAAAATGGCGTAGAACCGAGAATTTAGCGATTTTAGGCTTCACGGATTTTCTAGATCGCCTGTTCTCCAATAACTGGCCGCCTATCGTTGTCATCCGTCGTCTCGGATTGGCAATGATGCGCGGTTTTCCCCCGTTGAAATTGTTTGCCCTGCAATTAATGACGGGACTAAAAGGACGTATTCCCCAATTAGCTAGATAGCTGGCCGCTAATTCCGGGGATGGGGGAGAAAGGAAGAAAAAAAAAGCTTGCCAAATGCCGCGATTATCGCTATGATGGTTAAGGTTCAATATCGGGGCGTAGCGCAGCTTGGTAGCGCACTACTTTGGGGTAGTAGGGGTCGTGGGTTCGAATCCCGCCGCTCCGATTGCAGAAAAACAGAGAGTTAGGTAGGGATGCAACCAATCCCTACCTTGTCCTGTTTACTCGGAATTCTCTTAATTTATCAGCGTTCCTGATCAAGTTAGTTCACCATTAAGATCACTGCTTTAGTCGAAAATGTCTCATCAAATATCAGCTTACGGTTCCTGGAAATCACCGATTACCTCCGATCTAATTGTGGCAGCATCGATTAGTCTTGGCGGTGTAACTCTAGATGGAGAAGATATTTATTGGTTAGAAGGCAGACCACAGGAAAAGGGGCGAAATGTTTTAGTTAAATTAAACCCCGACGGCACAACCACAGAAATCACCCCAGCACCTTTTAATGTGCGAACTCGTGTCCATGAATACGGGGGAGGTTCCTATCTAATTGTTGCCGGAATTATCTATTTTTGTAATTTTGCTGACCAAAGAATTTATCGCCAAACTGCTGAGAGTTTACCCCAACCTCTGACCCCAGAAAATTCCTGTCGTTATGCGGATTTAATTCTCGATAAGTTTGGCAATCGTTTAATCTGTGTTTGTGAAGATCATAGCCAAAAAGATCGAGAACCGGTTAATAGTATTGTCAGCATCGATGTGGATACAGGAGAAATAAAAACTTTAGTATCTGGCGATGATTTTTATACCTCTCCTCGCTTAAGTGCCGATGGTTCTCGATTAGCTTGGATTAGTTGGAATCATCCTAATATGCCCTGGGATAGTTCTTTTCTCTGGGTGGCGGATATTAATAATCTTTATTTGACTAATATTCGGGTCATTGCTGGCGGTGAAAATGAGTCGGTGTGTGAACCGCGCTGGTCCGCCGATGAACAGTTATATTTTACCAGTGATTGCAATGATTTCTGGAACTTTTATTGCTTTAACCACGATGAACAAATCCAACCTGTTCTCGAACCGATCAAGGCTGAATTTGCCTATCCTCATTGGGTTTTTGGTTTATCTAACTACGGTTTCGCCAGCGAATCACAGATTATTTGTAGCTATACAAAAGATGGCCGTTGGTATTTAGGAAGTATCGATACTGTTAATCGAGAATTCCGAGAAATTATCACTGCTGACACTGACATTTCTTCCCTACAAGTTAGGGAGAACAAAATAGTTTTTATTGGCGGTTCTTTCAGGGAAGTAACAGCAGTTATCTCAATGAATTTAGCCACAGGAACGAGAGAAATTCTCAAATCTTCCAGTAATTTAACTATTTCTAGCGATTATTTCTCGATTCCGGAAATGCTCGCTTTTCCCACCAGTCAGGGACTAACTGCATCTGCTTGGTATTATCCCCCCAAAAACCCCGATTATACCGCCCCCAATGGCGAATTACCGCCCCTTTTAGTCAAAAGTCACGGCGGACCGACGGCTGCCGCCACCTCTAGTTTAAGTCTGCGGGTGCAATACTGGACCAGTCGCGGCTTTGGCTATCTAGATGTCAATTATGGCGGTAGTACGGGTTATGGTCGTCAATATCGTCAGCGTTTGCTGGGAAATTGGGGAATTGTCGATGTGGAAGACTGCATCAACGGGGCAAAATATTTGGTTAATCAGGGATTAGTTGATGGGGAAAGATTGGCAATTTCTGGAGGCAGCGCCGGAGGTTATACAACTTTAGCGGCCTTAACTTTTCATGATACTTTTAAAGCAGGAGCTAGTTATTACGGAGTTAGTGATTTAGAGGTTTTAGCCACCGATACCCATAAATTCGAGTCGAGATATTTAGATAAATTGGTGGGACGTTATCCTGAAGAAAAGGAAATTTACTATCAGCGATCGCCTATTCATTTTACCGATCAGTTATCCTGTCCGGTGATCTTTTTCCAAGGTTTAGAAGATCGAGTGGTTCCACCCAATCAAGCGGAAATGATGGTAGAAGCTTTAAAAGCGAAAGGTTTAGCCGTTGCTTATCTTACCTTTGCGGGAGAACAACACGGATTTCGTCAAGCTGAATCGATCAAACGAGCATTAGATGCCGAATTTTATTTTTATTCCCGTCTCTTTGGTTTTACTGCTGCTGATAATTTAGAACCAGTAGAAATTAAGTAGGGTTTATGGCTGGCACTTTTTGATGGACAAAAAGTCTAAAAGTCTTATCCAACAAGGTTTTTAGATTTATTCAGCCAGCCCTATCTGTCAAGCTAGGAGCCTTGTGAGAGGAAAGTCGCAGGCCCAGTTCTGAAGGGAGCATCTCACCTTTGTAACTCCTAAATTAAGTTTTATGTCAAGCTATTTTGAAAGCCTTGCTAGAAGCCAGTTTTAGCGACAAGTATAATTACTCACTTGCCTAAATGAGATGCTCCCCGTTGCCCTCTCTTTTCGTACTAATTTATGTACTAAAAAAAAGGAGAATGCCAGGTTTTTGAGAGTCCCAATCCGATTTTCGCAGCATGAACATCGGATTTTAACCGGTCAAAAGCCTTATTTTCAAAGGGTTTTACCATTATTCAGCCAACCATATATAAGCGACCCCAATAGGTTGTCAGTGATCTAGAAAAATTTTGGCTAGGATGTAATTTTACTGAGAAAATTGGGGATAATCAAGGGTAGTGGAGAGGTTAAGAATAGTCTATGACATTTTCTTCCAAGAAAACTCGTGCCGTTGCCCTGCCCAATTACCTTTCCCCCTTTGGTAATAAGTTGGTGCAGTCGGGCTATATCGGTGCCGAGCAAATGCAACAGGCCCTAGTGGAAACACGGAAATCGGGACGATCGCTAGTAGAAATATTACAACAACTAACCGGGCGCCCTTTGCCCCCGGATTTGCAGCGACAGCATAAGAAAAACCAGTTGTTTGAATTAAAAATTCTCTACGGAGTCGAATCGATCGACGCCGAGTTGAGCGATGTAGATGGACTGGAAATAGCCCGGTTGATCGATTCTTTGATTCCGATCGATCTTTGTCGCCGCTATCGTCTCATCCCCCTGGAACGGCTCAAAGGGGAGCCGGCTGCGATTTTGATAGCCATGGTCGATCCCGACAACCTAGAGGCTAGCGACGATATTAATCGTATTCTCCGCCCCAAGGAGTTAGGTATACAGCGTTTAGTGATTACCAGCGAGGACTATGAAAGATTACTGGAAAAATTCCACCGGGCCCAATCGCAACTAGAACAGGAAAAAGCCCGACTCGAAAAAGAAAAAGAACTGGAAAAACTCTCGGATATCACCGACATTGTCGGCACTATCGATGTGATCAGCAATGGCCCTAACGATGAAGTGGCCGATGATCTCGGGGTGGGGGACGCTAATCAAGCCCCCGTCATCAACCTGGTCAATAAAATTATGGCTAAGGCCCTGCAGGAAGGCACTTCCGATATTCACATCGAACCCCAAGAAGAATTCCTGAAAATTCGCTTTCGCAAAGATGGAGTTCTTTATCAAGCTTTTGAGCCGCTGCCGAAAAAAATTACCCCGTCGGTGACAGCCCGTTTGAAAATCATGGCCGATCTCGATATCGCCGAACGTCGTCTTCCCCAAGATGGTAAAATTCGGCGGATGTATCAAGGGCGGAAAGTGGATTTTCGGGTTAATACCCTGCCCAGTCGCTACGGCGAAAAAGTCTGTTTGCGGATTCTCGATAACTCAGCTACCCAGTTGGGTTTAGATAAACTGATCACCGATCAAAATACCCTGGCAATTGTCCGGGAATTGGCCAGTCGTCCCTTTGGTCTGTTGCTGGTGACAGGTCCGACCGGTTCGGGGAAATCCACCAGTTTATACTCGGTTTTAGCCGAAAGAAATCACCCTGGAGTTAATATTAGTACCGCCGAAGACCCGATCGAATATTCTCTACCAGGCATCACCCAGGTACAGGTAATTCGCGAAAAAGGCATGGATTTCGCCTCGATTCTCCGGGCCTTCATGCGACAAGACCCGGATGTGATTCTGGTGGGAGAAACTAGGGACAAGGAGACGGCCAAAACAGCGATCGAGGCGGCCTTAACTGGTCACTTGGTCTTAACTACCCTACACACTAACGATGCCGCCGGTGCGATCGCTCGCCTCGATGAAATGGGGGTTGAACCGTTTATGATTTCCGGTTCTCTGTTGGGAGTCTTGGCCCAGCGTCTGGTGCGGCGCGTCTGTACCGAGTGTCGAGTCGCCTATCACCCCACCCAAGAGGAATTAGCCCGTTTTGGTCTTGCCGCTGCCAATGAACGGGAAGTGACCTTTTATAAGGCTAATACCCTAACCATAGAGGAAATTCAACAGGCGCGAGATCAAGGTAATCTTTGTACCAAATGTGGTGGCAGCGGTTATAAAGGTCGCGTCGGTGTCTATGAGGTAATGCAAAATAGTGAACGACTGCAGCAGTTAATTAACCAAGGGGCAAGCACCGATCGCATTAAGGAGGCGGCCGTCGATGAGGGCATGGTGACACTCCTAGCTTACAGTTTAAATCTGGTGCGAGAGGGTTACACCACCCTGGCAGAAGTGGAACGGGTGACATTTACCGATTCTGGTCTGGAAGCGGAATTAAAAGCCAAACGGAAAAGCGGTTTAATCTGTCGTGGTTGTCGCGCCGAACTACAACCAGAATGGCTCGATTGTCCCTATTGTATGACACCACGATTTAGTGATTAAGACAGTTTTTCAGGTATCAGTTATCAGTTATCGGTTATCAGTTATAAGATTTGAGTTTTAAGTAAGGAGTATTAAGTGAGTAGTCTTAAATAGCAATTTCCTAATGTCTTTTTACTGATTACTGGTTACTGTTTACTGTTCAATGATTTTACCTTAGAGATGGAGTTTAAGCCATGGAAATGATCGAAGATTTAATGCAACAATTGGTCGAGATGGGCGGTTCCGATATGCACATTCAGTCTGGGGCACCGGTCTATTTTCGCATTAGTGGCAAACTGTCCCCGATTAATGAAGAATCTTTAACCCCGCAAGATTGTCAGAGATTGATTTTTAGTATGCTCAATAATACTCAAAGAAAAGAGTTAGAGCAGAATTGGGAATTAGACTGTTCATACGGGGTGAAAGGATTAGCAAGATTTAGGGTCAATGTTTATAAAGAAAGGGGTGCTTATGCAGCTTGTTTACGGGCTTTGTCCTCTAAAATTCCTAACTTTGAACAATTAAATTTACCAGAAGTAGTCCGGGAGTTATCGGAAAGACCGAGGGGATTAATTCTCGTAACCGGCCAAACAGGTTCAGGGAAAACTACCACTTTAGCGGCAATTTTAGACTTAATTAATCGGACTCGTTCCGAGCATATTTTAACGGTAGAAGACCCAATTGAATACGTTTTTTCTAATATAAAAAGCCTGTTTCACCAAAGACAAAAAGGAGAAGATACCAAGAGTTTTGCTAACGCATTAAAATCAGCTTTACGGGAAGATCCTGATATTATCCTTGTGGGAGAAATGCGGGATTTAGAAACAATTAGTTTGGCAATCACGGCGGCGGAAACCGGTCACTTAGTCTTCGGAACCCTACACACTAACTCGGCAGCGGGAACAGTGGATCGGATTATTGACGTTTTTCCTGCTAACCAACAGGCACAAATTCGCGCCATGTTATCCAATTCTCTACTAGCAGTTTTTAGTCAAAACCTAGTCAAGAAAAAAAATCCTAAACCGGGGGAATTTGCTCGAGCAATGGTACAGGAAATCATGGTGGTAACTCCAGCGATCGCTAACCTAATTCGCGAAGGAAAAGCCCCCCAAGTCTACTCAGCAATTCAAACGGGAATGAAGTTAGGAATGCAAACCATGGAACAGGGATTAGCTAATTTAGTTGTTAGCGGTGTTGTCTCCTTTGAAGAAGCAATTTCTAAAAGTGGTAAACCCGATGAATTACAACGTCTTGTCGCTGGGGCGAGCGCTAATGTTAAAACTAAAGCCCGGCTCTAATAACAAATAGTAACCTTTAAGCGTTCGTCAGCCCCTATCAGTTATCAGTGAACAGTAACCAGTGAAAAGAAAGTACCGAAGTTTTCACTTAACACTATCTACCCACTTAAAACTCCAATCTGATAACTGATAACTGATAACTGATAATTGATAACTGATAATTGATTTGTCCTATGCCTACTTTTGTCGCACAAGTTAAAAACAGATCTGGAAAAGTTTTCCAAGAGAAAATTGAGGCCATGTCTCCCGATCAAGCCCGGACGATGCTGAAGGCGAAATATGCTACCGTCGGTAAAGTCAAAAAAGCGGGAGTAGAGCTCGATCTTTCCGGTTTAGAGTTGATATTTGCCAGCATTTCCATCAAAGATAAAGCGGTTTTTTCCCGTCAATTTTCGGTGATGATTAATGCTGGTGTGGGGATTGTGAGATGTTTGGGAGTTTTGGGGGATCAATGCGGTAATCCCAAGATGAGAAAAGCACTACAAGCGATTAGTACTGAGGTACAGCAAGGGAGTCCGTTATCGGAAGCGATGGCCAAACATCCCGAATGTTTTGATCAACTTTATGTGAGTATGATCGAAGCTGGAGAGACGGGGGGGGTACTCGATGAAGTGCTCAACCGTCTCTCGAAACTTTTGGAAGACATGGCCCGCTTGAAAAACCAGATTAAATCAGCGATGACCTATCCAGTTACGGTGGGAATTTTGGCGGTAATTGTGTTTTTCGGGATGACCATCTTTTTAATTCCCGTGTTTGCGAAAATTTTCACCGATTTAAAGGTGGAACTACCAGCTTTAACGCAATTTATGCTCTATTTAAGTGGTGTGATGCGTAGTTGGTTGATTTTAATTCCGATTGTTACCATTGCTGCCACGGTTTTTTTACTGCGTCGCTATTACAAAACCCCGATGGGTCGTCTGCAAATTGACCATTTTTTCCTTAAAATGCCTCTTTTTGGTGATTTGAATGAAAAGTCGGCTGTGGCTAGATTTTGCCGGGTTTTTGGGACTCTGACGCGTTCTGGTGTCCCGATTTTGAGTTCCCTCGATATCGTTGGTAATACGGTGGGTAATCAGGTAATTGCCAATGCGATCTCTGGTGCCAAGGCGGAAATTCAGCAGGGGGGAATGATGAGTTTGGCCCTACAAAAAGCCAATGTTTTCCCAGCTTTGGCAATTCAAATGATTAGTATTGGTGAGGAAACGGGAGAATTAGATGCCATGATGATGAAAGTGGCGGATTTCTACGAAGATGAGGTGGAACAGGCCGTTAAAGCTTTAACCAGTATCATTGAACCCTTGATGATGGTTGGTATTGCTGGGATGGTGGGAACTATTCTTCTGTCTATGTACCTGCCCATGTTTAAAATCTTCGAGGCCTTGGGATAAGTTGATCAGGGATCAGTGATCGGTCATCAGTGACTATTGCCAGTAGCTTGAAATCAGCCAGATTTTAATTTTCATCTCCTTTTACTTGATTAGGTGAATCTGTGTCTTACGAAACTTTATTAGCGGAATACAGCTGTCGTGAGGGGGCGATCGAATTATTGCGACAATATCGCCCCTATTTAGAGTTAATTCCTAGTCTGCGTCGTCCTGAAGAGAGTTTAATTACTATTCCCTTGCCCTTGGTCAGAATTCGTCCATCTTCTGGCCTTGAATCTAGAAAGACGGTACAATTAGCCTGTGATTTGGCTATTCTGATGTGTGATCCGGAATGGAAAATTAAATTAGGTTCAGAAATCCTGATTTTTATCCATCGTCCGGGGGAAGATTTCTCTGATTTGTTGAAACGCTGGCGCGAAACCCAAATCTGTTTAGATAAAGAATATGAATGGTTAATGCCCCCCAGAGAACAACATATGTTTAGTGAAGGTGCAGAAAAAATTCATCCTTTATTTGTGGTTTTTGATCAAACGGCCGAGAGAATAAAAAAGGGTTTAAGAGGGGCTTTTTTACCGATGGTTGTTCAAAGTTATCGGCCAGCTTTGATTGATGATTGCTTAGAATTAGTCGATCAAGATTAGCTGACTCTCTTAAGTAGGGTCTGCTGAAAAAGTTTTTCGTGGGGACAGGGTGTGGCCCCCCCAACCCTAGGGCTGTTTCATTCTCCCATCAGAATATCAAAAGTAAAAGCGATCACTGTCAGGTAAAATGAGAAGTGAACGCGAACTTTTGAAACATATGTTGAGCTTAATAGAAAAACTGAAACAAGTCAAGGACTTTCGGAAAGATCAAGGAAAAAGACACCCTTTATGGATAGTATTAGTAGTAATAATACTGGGAACAAT
>NZ_JACJQV010000218.1 GCF_014696875.1 Microcystis wesenbergii FACHB-1317
TTTTATAATTGAGATAGTTTGTGCCGCTTAAATAAAGAGGTTTTGATAACCAAATTAAAGCAGCTCTAAAGAGTTTTGAGTTAAAAGTTAAACTTCAAGTTTTCATTCAGGACGAATGTACTGATTAACTAATTTTTTGGGGAAAATTAGTTAACCCATCATTATATAGCGTTTCTGATTCACAAGAGGTACATTCCCGATCCTGAACAGCTTAATCAGCAAAGGTTTAAGTGTGCCGCACAGATGCGAGAACCGCTATAACATATAATTAATTTGCAAGAGTTCTATTATTTCCCTACACTGTCCTCTCACACCCGAAAACCATTATTTAATTAATGCTGATACCATTGCCCAAATGAAACCTAGTGTCACCCTAATTAACACCAGTCGGGGTAAACTGATTGATACCAAAGCGGTGATTGATGGCATTAAATCGGGTCAGATTGGTTCTTTAGGCTTGGATGTTTACGAACAGGAAGATAGCCTTTTCTTTCGGGATTTATCTGGCACAATCATTCAAGACGACTATATTCAACTACTACAATCTTTCCCCAACGTTTTAATTACTTCTCATCAAGGGTTCTTTACAGAAGAGGCCATTTCCGCCATTGCTAACACCACTATTACTAGTATTACGGACTTTGAACAGGGAAATCCTTTAAAGGATGCAGTACAGTTATCAGTTATCAGTTATCAGTTATCAGTTATCAGTTATCAGTTATCAGTTATCAGTTATCAGTTATCAGTTATCAGTTATCAGTTATCAGTTATCAGTTATCAGTTATCACTTCACTGAGAAAACTCCCCACACCCCACACCCCACACCCTACACCCCACACCCTACACCCTACACCCTACACCCTACACCCTACACCCCACACCCCACACCCCACACTCCATCCCTAGAACGATCTTTGGGACAAGATTAAGTTTAAAATCTGAAATAGATGATTTTTTTAAGGATCGAGTCAAGTTTATGGCAGATATTGTCGATATTGCGGTCAGTGCCGATAATTTTAAAACGCTAGTGACGGCGGTACAAGCGGCTAATCTTGTGGATGCCCTGAAAAGTCCCGGCCCCTTCACGGTTTTTGCCCCCACCGACGAAGCTTTTGCGAAATTGCCACCCGGGACGATTACAACCCTAGTGCAGAATATCCCCCAATTAACCAGAATTCTCACCTATCACGTCGTTGCGGGCAAATATATGCAGGAAGATTTGGCAAAATTGGCCGTAGTGACTTCTCTAGAGGGTTCACCGATTCCCGTCGATTGTAGCGAAGGTTTTGAGGTGAAAAATGCCACGGTGGTCGCAGGTAATATCGAGGCAGATAATGGTGTGATCCACGTCATCGATACGGTGATCCTGATGGGTTAGTTTTTGACCGGCTTTTCCCCAGTCCACATCCAGGGCAAATCTGTCTTATTTAGTAACTAAATATACAGATACTTTTGCTTGTTTATGGTTTTGATGCTCGCCGGAGGAAAATGCCCACTTTCTGCACTTTCTTGTCTGTACCTGTTCAGACTAAATCCTGTTATTAAAGACTGATTATCTGTAGAAAACGGGTTTCTCGGAGAAACCCGTTTTCTGTGCGTTACTCAACGGATTTAGTATTAGCCATCTCGACAGTAATAGCAGCTCAGTTACCAGTTATCAGATGTTAGTTTTCAGTTCACTGTTTACTGTTTACTGATCACTGAAAAAAGCTTCCCTATTCCCCAGAAGTATGAGGACTGATTTTGAGAACTAAAACCCCTAAAGGTGGTAAACAGAGATCAATCGAGTAGGGACGGCTATGATAGGACCATTCCTCCGACCATTTACCGCCAAGGTTGCCCATATTACTACCGCCATATTTACCCGCATCGCTGTTAAAGATTTCCTGATAAAAACCGGGATGGGGTACACCAACGCGATAATGGCTGTGGGGTTGGGGAGTAAAATTACAGACCACCACCAGAAACTCCTGCCAATTTTTGCTCCAGCGCAGGAAAGAAACGACGCTATGACTATTATCACTACAGTCAATCCACTCAAAGCCATCCTGACCAAAATCCTGGGTATATAAAGCAGGTTCACTCTTATAGGTGGCGTTCAAATCAGTAAAAAAGCGTTTTAGCTGTTGATGGGGTTCGTACTGCAAAAGACCCCACTCCAAATCACCCCAAACATTCCACTCACTCCACTGGCCAAATTCCATGCTCATAAACATGGTTTTCTTGCCGGGGTGGGTAAACATATAACCAAATAATGCCCGGACATTGGCAAATTTTTGCCACTCATCCCCCGGCATTTTGCCAATCATATTACTTTTGCCGTGAACCACTTCATCGTGGGACAAAGCCAGCATATAATTCTCGCTGTGGTTATACCACATACTAAAAGTGACATTATTTTGATGGAATTGACGGAACCAGGGATCCATGCCGAAATAATCGAGCATATCGTGCATCCAGCCCATATTCCACTTCAAATTAAAGCCTAAACCGCCCATATAGGTGGGCCAGGACACCATCGGCCAAGCGGTGGATTCTTCGGCAATAGAGAGAATTCCGGGGAAATAGCTAAAAATTACATGATTGACTTGACGCAGGAATTCCGCAGCCTCTAAATTTTCCCGGCCACCGTACTCGTTAGCCACCCATTCCCCATCTTTACGACAATAATCGAGATAGAGCATAGAAGCCACCGCATCCACGCGAATACCGTCAATATGGTACTTATCGAACCAAAAAAGAGCATTAGCCACCAAGAAATTTCTGACTTCGTTGCGACCGTAGTTAAAAATTAGGGTTCCCCATTCCTTGTGTTCCCCTTTGCGCGGGTCGCCGTGTTCATAAAGATGAGTCCCGTCAAAGAAAGCTAACCCGTGGCCATCTTTGGGGAAGTGACCGGGGACCCAATCCACTAGCACACCAAGGCCATTTTGGTGACATTGATCGACAAAATACATAAAATCTTCAGGATTGCCGTAGCGACTGGTGGGGGCAAAATAACCCGTCACTTGATAACCCCAAGAACCATCAAAAGGATGCTCGGCGATCGGTAATAATTCGATATGGGTGTAACCTAATTCTTTAACGTAGGGAATTAGTTTTTGGGCTAACTCGTAGTAACTCAAAAAGCGCGCCCCAGTGTTCCATTCCGACACGGGAACCGCTTCCCCTTCCCCGGCAAGTAAACGGGGTGGTTCGGCACTAGAAGTGTGCAGCCAAGAACCAAGGTGTAATTCGTAAACGGAAACCGGTTGAGTTAAAGGATCGCTATGGCGGCGTTTTTCCATCCAATCGCTATCATCCCAAGTATAGCTATCTAAATTGGCCACGATCGAGGCGGTTTTCGGGCGTACTTCTTGGGCAAAACCGTAGGGATCAGATTTTTCGTAAATATGACCTTCCCAATTTTTGATCTCGTATTTATATTTAGTGCCAACACCGATTTCCGGGATAAACAATTCCCAGACCATATTATTACGTTTCCGCATTTGGTGATCACGACCATCCCAGTTATTGAAATCACCAATAATCGAGACATTGCGAGCATTAGGGGCCCAAACGGCAAAATAAACCCCTTTAATCCCCTCGATTTCGGCTAAATGCGCCCCTAATTTTTCATAAATGCGATGATGGTTGCCCTCCCCAAACAGGTGTAAATCAAAATCGCTCAGTTTGGCAGAACGGAAGGCATAGGAATCATAGATTACCCGTTCCTGTTCTCCCTCGTGGATGCGTAATTGATAATTGTTCAGTTCACCGATATCGATAACGCACTCGAAAAAATGGGGGTGATAAGCGGTCGTCATGGGATATTCTTGTCTTTGGGACGGTAAAATAACCCAAGCGGCCGTGGTTTTCGGTAAATAGGCTCTAACAACCCATTTATTGACTTTTCCTTCTTCTTCTAGGGGATGGGCCCCCAAAACCTCAAAGGGATCGTGATGGAGGTTGTTGACGATTTGATGGACTTGTTCGGGGGATACCACTATAGACATTCATTTACCACTCTTGACATCTACAATACTTATAGCAAGGAAATAGTCATTTTTTCCTTGCCTTCTGGGAATTCTCAAACTAATGATATATTCTGACTTGAAAGAGGGTGTAGGGTGTGGGGTGTGGGGTGTAGGGAAAGAAACCTCTTTCATCTCTGGTGGTGAAAATTTTTTCATCGGGACTGCCTACTCATTCAACTATGGCTGTGACTGCTGCCAAAATTATCGTCGTTAAAGACGATTGGCTCTTCTGGTTTCTGTGTGGAAACGAGGTCTATACCGATAGTTTCTTCTTTCAAAATAGTCCTAAAAGTTTTGCCCAATAAGCACTTCAGGGTTCCATAAGCAAAAATTATCACACAAAGTCGAGAAGAGCCGACGGCGCTCCGAAACCTGATTTACCGCTTTCTCGGTCAAAAAAACTAACAAGTAGAAATGGTGGCCGCTGGTAAAACTGCCAATTTAATCTCGATTTGGTCATTCTCGATGTTAATCTAGCGGATAGCCTCGAATTTGACCTACAACACATCTCTACACAGTTGTCAACTGGAACGAGTTTGATCCCTAGGAGATTGACTTTCTTCTAATTCAGCTTTGATTTTTACCGAGTCTTCAATCTGCTGGGCCTCTCGCTTAAATTCACTTTCAAATTCCTTGGATGCTTCTTGAAATCCTCGAATCGTTTTGCCTAAACTGCGACCGATTTCTGGTAATTTTTTCGGTCCGAAAACTAGCAGGGCAATCAAGAGAATTAACCCCATTTCTGGTAATCCAATCCCAAAAATATTCATTTTTCTGCTCCTAATAAAAAAATCGCGGTGGGCAATAACCCACCTGCTAAAGTCCGAGGGACAATTCTGCGGCCAAAAATGCCGACAAGATTGTTGGAATCTGCTTACTGACCCCAATCTACATTAAATCCTTCTAAAATTAGGGAGGAGTTATAGATCTGTAAAATAATCAGCAAAAAGACTAAAAACAGAGCCATAAACACTCCCATCAGCAAGGTAGTTCCCCAACCGGGGGAAACTTTACCATATTCTGAATTGAGGGGACGAAGGATTTCACCTAAGCGTGTACGCTGTGCCATAAGTTACCAAGAAAGAGCTGTAAATGATAATTTTGTATTGATCCGTAATTTGAGGAAGTGCCAACCAGTCAACCCAGTGAGATAAAATCTACTGCTGTTGCCAGTGGAGCTTTTTTGGTTTAATTCCGAACGGAATCGTTTTTCGCCTGCCCTGCCACGCCCACAAGAATCTGCAAGCGCCTACAGTACGGGAATTATTTTAACATTGTTTGGTGATCTTCTCAGGATTTAGGAGATGGTCGATGGGGGTTGGGGTGATTTTTCAGTTATCAGTAATCAGTTATCAGTTATCAGTGAGGGGTTGGGGTTAGGGTGGTGGGGGAGAGGCTCTTCTAGGTTCTGTGTGATAAGTTTAACTTACATAGGATCGATCTTTGTGTCCTTTGTGTCTGGAGTGGTTCGTTCCACTCCCTCGCCCGCAAGACTGTATCTTAGAATACATTTTACCCACCAAACTTGGGAGAGACGGGGAGAAGGGAGAAGGGAGAAAAAAGCTGATCAGTGATCACTGATCAAGTCTCCTTCGGTGCTATGATCGAGGATGTAAAGTTTTATTGCAACGGTATTCGTCTTGGTCAAGCTGAATACTGACAAAAGGTTAACAACACTACCTTAAACAAGCTCTCAAGAGAGGATACAGAGAACACATGGCTTACACACTTCCCCCTTTACCCTACGATTACACTGCCTTAGAGCCTTGTATCACCAAAAGTACCCTAGAATTCCACCACGACAAACACCACGCCGCTTATGTCAATAACTATAACGGTTTGGTCAAAGATACGGAACTCGATGCTCTCTCTTTAGAAGAAGTTATCGTTAAGGTTGCTGGTGATGCCTCTAAAGCTGGGGTTTTCAACAATGCCGCCCAAGCATGGAATCATAGCTTTTATTGGGACTGCATGAAACCGGGTGGTGGCGGTGCGCCTACCGGTGCTTTAGCCGCTAAAATTAACGCAGATTTCGGCAGTTTCGAGAAATTTGTCGAAGCTTTCAAAACCGCCGGCGCTACTCAATTCGGTAGCGGTTGGGCTTGGTTGGTTCTCGATAACGGTACTCTCAAAGTTACCAAAACCGGCAACGCTGACAATCCTTTAACCGCCGGACAGGTTCCCCTCTTAACTATGGATGTGTGGGAACACGCTTATTATCTCGACTACCAAAATCGTCGTCCCGATTACATCAGCGACTTTTTAACCAAGTTGGTTAATTGGGATTTCGTGGCTGCTAATTTAGCGGCGGCCTAAAAATTTGGCTCAGTTAATTCATCAGTTATCAGTTATCAGTTATCAGTTATCAGTTATCAGTTATCAGTTATCAGTTATCAGTTATCAGTTATCAGGGGGTGGGGAGCGGAGAGGAACCATCCATAGGTTGGGGGTTAGTCTTACTATTGAAATTGGCAAATCTCTCTAATATTAATTATCCTTAAATATAGATAACCAGAAAAAACTTTTTTAACATCGATCGCGCTTGTTGCACAATGGAACAACCTGTCAGTTGGATTATTCCCCGTCATCCCCGTCCCGATTATCCCCTGTTTGTATTTTTACCCGGAATGGATGGCAGCGGCCAACTATACCATCGTCAGATTAAAAACCTTGCTCCTTACTTCGATCTGCGTTGTTTGGCGATTTCCCCGCAATATCTCGGTGATTGGGAGGAATTAAGCGATTGCGTGATTGCTTTATTGGCCCAGGAATTAAAGGGACAATCGAGAAAAGTCTATCTCTGCGGTGAGTCTTTTGGTGGCTGTTTAGCCTTGAAAATAGCGACAAAATCACCAAAATTGCTCAGAAAACTGATTTTAATTAACCCTGCTTCTTCTTTTAATCAAAGACCTCTTTTAAGCTTGGGAATCGGTATCACCCAGATGATGCCCGATTTCATCCACGGTAGCTCGGCACTAACTATTTTACCCTTTCTGGCCGCTCTGGGTCGAATATCCCGGGAAGATCGCCGCTCTCTCCTCAAAGCCATGCAATACGTCCCACCGAAGACGATTAGCTGGCGTTTATCCCAGTTACAACGGTTTCAGGTTAGTGCCAGCGAGTTAAAAGATCTGCAATTGGGGGTGTTAGTGATAGCCAGTCAAGGCGACCGACTGTTACCATCGGTAGCGGAGGCTAAACGACTAATTCAGCAGTTACCCGCCGCAAAATTAACGATTCTGCCCAATAGTGGTCATGCTTGCCTGCTGGAAACCGATATTCACCTCAAAGACATTCTCCATCACCATGCTTGTCTCCCCCGAAGCCTACCCGCAAAAAGTCACTGAGGATGGTTCTTATACCTTTTTTTCGACCGAATTCGGCGAATGTTATCATTCTACCTCCGGGGCAAGGGAAGAGGCCGAGAAAAAATTTATCCTCTCCAGTCGTCTGGCAGCAAAAGCAGACCAGAGCAATAATCTGAAAATTCTTGACATTTGTTACGGCTTAGGGTATAATGCCGCCGCAGCCTTAGCAGCCATTTGGCGAGTTAGGGGGGATTGTCGGGTAGAATTATTAGCTTTAGAAAGCGATCGAATGGTTCCCCTAGCAGCTATTAGAGAAAATCTCTTAAATAGTTGGAGTCAACCAATTCCCGAATATTTAAATGATTTTGCCCATAATCACCGGCTAGACTTGCCTAATCTCACCGCTAAACTGTTAATCGGGGATGCGCGACAGACGATAACCAAGGTGATTGAGGCGGGTTTTCAAGCGGAGGCAATTTTTCTCGATCCCTTTTCCCCGGGTAAATGTCCGCAACTGTGGACGGTGGAGTTTTTAGCTTTAGTGGCGAAATGTCTGAGTCCGACGGGTTATTTAGTCACCTATTCCTGTGCTGCCTCGGTGCGAAGGGCTTTACAATTAGCAGGATTGCAGATTGGAGCCACCGATAGCGTCGGGCGGCGATCGCCGGGTACAATAGCCAGTTTTTTGTCCTTACCCCCATCTCTATCGGCACAGGAACGGGAACATCTGCAAACTAAAGCCGCTATTCCCTATCGAGATGCGACTTTAACCGACCCAGCCGAAGTTATCATACAACGTCGTCGCAGCGAACAGGCTCTCTGTGACTTAGAACCGACTAGCCACTGGAAAAAACGTTGGCAAAGAGCGGTGAGTTCGATCAAAATCTCGGAATGAGAATATGTAGTTAAATGTCTGAGAATTCGGGCTTTTGTGGTTGTAATAGCAAAAATCGCCAGAATTAACAGTAACAGTCAGATGACATCCTTCTGGACGTTGGCATATCTCAATAAGATTTGATGATCCCACTATTAAACCCTTACCCGCAACAGATAAAGCCATCAGAATTGACTTAGGAATTAGTAGCCTAGTAATTACCAGCAACGGCGATAAAGGGTCTAATCCTAAGCATTTTAAGAAACATGATCAGAGGTGGCGAAGAGCATCGGAAAAGCCTTTCTAGAAAACAGAAAGACTCAAAGAATCGAGAAAAGGCAAAAATCAAAGTAGCCAAAATTCACGCTCAAATCACCGATAGCAGAAAAGGGTAGCAACGCCAAGCGGCACAAAATCCAGCAGTTGAGATAGCAAAGAAACCTTGACGAGACGTCAGTGCTGGGTAGTTCACGTATTGTGTTATAATTCTTGCCAAGCCATCAAGGGATTTGAAAAGGAGCAACACCATGAGTCTATCTTCAGAAGCCTATCGCCAAGCCCTCGTGCGGGATGGAGAACGGCGCTATCGCGAATGGCACCAAAATTATCACAACCACTGCCGTCAATCAACGGCGGAATACCAAGCTCGTTGGGACCAGCAACGTCCAACAAAGCCTTGGATTTCCTCGGAAGCCTACCGCCAATTTTTAGTCAAAGATGGGGAGCGGCGTTTTGCGGAATGGCATGGCGAGTTTTTAGACTATCAACGACAATTTCTGGCCAGTCAATCCACCTAAACGGATGTCAACCAATCCCCATTACAGCAATCTCTGAAAATAGTGGCTAGAGTCCAGGAAAAAATAGCTAATACCAATTTTCAATAGTCGTGACTAACATCTGAAAGTGCAGTTCCTTTCTCCGAGAGGGATTGCACTTTGGAGTGATCAACTAAGTCTGTCATTACTTTTGAAAAATGATATAAAGATGAATAAGTCCAGAACGCAAGACCTATCACAAATGCGGCCAACAATTTAAGAGCAGAAGGGATAAGAATCCTGTCAACAAATATTGATGGGCAGTCAGGAGTTTAAGCTTGTGGAGAGAATATAAGACTCGTTGGGACTCGTCTCAAAAAGCAGGTTCCTATGAAGCAAGAATCTCCCATCACACATCTTCGCATTGTGATGGCTAGATTGTCAAGTCTGTCCACCCTTCAGCCCCACAAATATATAACACCTAAGATAGCGATCGTTAAAGCTGAAATTTCAAGACATTTGTGCTTTAAGCACCTGAAAGCCTTGCAAAGCAAGGCTTTTACTAAGCTAAAACGCACTTAAACCACCTAAAATAGAAATAGTAACTTGAGAAAAATCCTACTTATGCCAGCCAAAGATTTCCTAGACTTAGAAGAAAAGAAAAACTTACAAAAAGCTCTTAAAGAAGAAGAAAGAGCAGAGGTTAGGGAAAGAATTTTAATGTTTCTCTTGCTAAACGACGGAAAAACTCAACGAGAAATAGCTGAGTTTATTGGCTGTTCACTCAAAACGGTCGCCCCTTGGTGTGTTCACGGCGATCCTAACAATTTAGAAAGTCTAGAAGATGGGAGAAAAAATGGAAATCATAAAAAAGCCACAGA
>NZ_JACJQV010000219.1 GCF_014696875.1 Microcystis wesenbergii FACHB-1317
ATTTTGTTGGAATTTCATCTGAATTTATGAGTTGAAATCTATTTTTCATGGACAGAGTTCTTAAAACCTATCTATCTCCAGCGTTGGATGATAATTATCTGTCAAAAAATAATACTTCTACACAAGTTCTCTATTTAAATAAGAGAATTTTATCTGATTTTTTTCAAAATGAGAATTGCTGATTTAATTTTCTCGAAATACACGCGAAAACAAGGGGAGTTTCTCGACTTCATCCTTGATCAGTATATTCGCTCTGGCGTTGGCGAGCTTGACCGGGAGAAATTGCCAAAACTGATCGAGATTAAGTATCACACCATTAACGAAGCGATTTCCCAATTGGGAGACATTCAAGAAATTAGCGGGTTATTTATGAGTTTTCAGGCTTATCTCTACCGGTCAGAGGTGGCCTAATCCCCCATAGGAGATACAGCACAGGTTATGGTCTTTTGTCAACGGGAAAGTCCAGTAAAGAGCGAGTGAAATCTAAAATTTTTTCTTGTTTTTCCTTGGGTAATTTATCAATTAAAGCTGTTAGCTTTTCTGTTAAAGATAACCACGTTTTGCTCTTAGCTTTCCAGATGATAATAAATTGCTGTATTGGCAGAGGACAAAGGGCTATAGTTTCCCCTCGATCATTACTAAATTCAATTTCGTAACAACCATCATTGTAGTCTTCAACGATTGTCCCTTGTTCTCCCATTATTAAGTTATATTCAGGCAAGTCAACTAATAATTCAACAAGGTCAAATAATTCGGGTTTAATCATGGTCTTTTTCTTACATATAAAGTTACTAATCTAGCGGTATCACTATCAGGCTCAACAATCCATCCAGTCCTCACTATTTCTTTTTGTCCCGGTTCAATTCCTGTAATTTCTAGATCGACTTGATAACGTTGTCCATGGGGATCTGTACTTTGATAAACAGCGTTTGCTTCAAGAGCTTTGTCGGCAATTTGTACTAGAAGTGGCTCATAATTATCTTGAGTATATCCTAAGTGGCGTTGAAACATGAGGGCTTTATTTAATCCTTTTGGATTGTCTAAATTAAGAGCATATTGATTTAATTTCCTAGAATCTATTTTGACTTTGTTGACAATATCTTTTAATTTCATTTATAATCACTACTACCGCTATTAAAGCTTAAAATTCCTTTCCTTGTCATTCAATCGCTGCCATTTTTCATCTGCTCTTAAATTAGAATATCAAATATTTGATTAGGTAGCCAACAATAAATAGTAAAATATCGCCTATCTGTGGCATCCATATCTACTATAATAGCCGAAAAACCCTGTCCATGAATGAAGGAGTAGGAGAAATTTGGTCTAAAATGGTAGTCATGTATATAGAAAAAGTTCCTAAACGTAATTTCGCCGTTAAATTTATTAAGATTTGTAACCAGTAAGGGGGGCAGCGGATACAAACAGGTTATGGTCTTTTGTCAACGGGAAAGTCTAAATATGGTGGCTGGGGCGATAATTAGTTTAGTATTAGTGAAAACTTGGAATGGTCATGATGATGATGAAATTATTAGGATGTCTAGTCATTTTTGCAAGTTTAGTCAATGTTACACCAGGGATAGCAAATCATCCCCCCCGACAAATTGCCCAAGCGTCTATCACTTCTTCGATTCAAGGTTATTGTTTTTCGGTCGCTAATGATGATCTGGATGCTACCGCGAGGATTTATATTCAGGGAAATCAAGTCACCGGTCGGGTAGAAGCTACAATTCATAATGAACAAGAATCCTATTATACTTCCTATACTCAAACCTTACGAGGAACAAGAAAGGGGAATCAGTTAAACTTAAATATCACGACAAAAATTGAGTTAGACACCCAAAAAACTCAAGAAATCTGGACATTAACCGCAGATTCTTTGAATACGGGACGAGAAGTTTATCAAAAACAACCTTGTTTAGTGTCTCAAATCCGGTTTGCACCAGGAACTAATAGCGCCACCGTTAATCAATCGGTTGTGCGAGGGAGTCGAAATATTTATCTCTTAAGAGCAAATCGAGGACAGAGAATGGATCTGAAAATTACATCATTAGAAAATAATGCCGTATTTGATGTGATTGCACCGAATGGGGAAATATTGAAAACAGAAGCTACCCAATCTAGTCTAAAATTACCTGCTACTGGAAATTATGAAATAATTGTAGGGGGAACTCGCGGCAATGCCACCTATAAATTAAATGTTAAAATTCAATAAATAGTAGCAATGTCCACCCGAAGATACTTTCATTGGTGGAACTTTAGCCAAAAGATTGTCAACCACAACGGTAGCAGCATCAATCTTGAATCAGTAAACAGTTATCAGTTATTCAGTTATCAGTTTACTGTTTACCGATCACTGAAAAAGCTTGCCAACCCCGATGAATAACCCCCCCGACAGTCCATTCAATTACACAGAGGCTTTTATTGCCCTAGGCACGAGTAATTTCGATCGCTCGGTGCAGTTTTATCGTCAACTGTTGCAGCAGGAACCAAGCCCCTACCTTGCCGCCGTTTATGCGGAATTTAGGCTAATTAACCTTAAATTAGGTCTTTTTTGCCCTAAAGAGTCCCACAGAGAGGAATTTAGCGATTCTAGGGGCAGTGGCATGAGCATTTGTTTCGAGGTGGAGAGTCTCGAAAAAGCGATCGAGCATTGGAGCGAAATCGGCTATGGTGCTAGGGGGGAAATTAGCCAAGCTTCCCACGGTCCGGAAATCTACATCTATGATCCGGATGGTAATCGTTTAATTTTCCATCAATCCACCGCTAAAACCAATCCTTTCAGGTAGGAACCTTCCGAATGATAGATACTGGTGGGATGGTCCGCCGGTTGGCTTAAACGTGCTAAAATTCGCACTGGGCGAGCCGATTCAATGGCGGCAGCCATGACAGCCCCCTGAAAATGTTCTTCATTAACCACTTGGGAACAGGAAAAGGTGAAAATAATACCTTGGGGGCGAATTTTCTGGAAAGCTTGGTGATTTAATCTTTTATAAGCCATAACCGCCTGATGACGGGATTGGATACTTTTGGCAAAAGCGGGAGGATCGAGAACAATCAGATCGTAATCCTCCTCACAGTCGCGCAAAAAGTTAAAAACATCGGTGCTGTAGGATTGATGGGGAACTTCGCTGAGATTATTCAGGGCGATATTTTTTTCGGTAAGATCGATCGCACCGTGGGAACTATCAACGGAATCGACTAGGGCAGCCCCCGCTTGCATAGCATAGACGGAAAAGCCGCCAGAATAAGAAAAAGTGTTTAAAACCCGTTTATTATGGCAATATTGGGCTAATAAAGCTCTATTTTCTCTTTGATCGAGGAAAAATCCCGTTTTTTGTCCCTTTTCCCAATCAATAATAAAGCGATGGCCGGATTCTAACACCTCATCGCTGGTTTTTTGACCAAATAAGTATTTATTTTCGGAGATATGGGCGCTTTTCGCCAAAACTGCGGCACTTTTATCGTAAACTGCCCGTAAATTGTCAGCGTAGATAGTTTTCAGACAATCGACAATCAGATCGAGACGTTGGTATAAAGCTAGGGAATAAGCTTGAATAACCGCCGTGCCATTGTACCAATCGACGATTAAACTGGGTAAACCGTCTCCTTCAGCGTTAATTAAACGATAACAGTTAGTTTTCGGGTTATCCACTAAACCGATTTGTTGCCGCAGCTGATAGGCATTCTGGAATTTTTCGAGAAATAATTGAGCAATATCGCTGACTTTTGGGAAAGAAAGAATTTTAACGGCAATATTGCTAGGATTATACAGTCCAGTGGCTAGATATTCGCCTCGATCGCTATAAACCTCCACGATAGCACCCTCTTTGACTTCCCCCTCCATCTCTTTAATCGCCCCGGAAAATATCCAAGGATGGAATCGTTTAACAGCATCAATTTTATGGTTTCTCAGGATAATTTTCGCTAAATCTGGCATGGATAAAGAATCAGGGTTGATAGCTGACGGCTACTAGATAATTCTATTATCCCCTGCTGGCAGCACAAAACCATGGTTTGTTATCCCTCGATCGAGTGGCATCAAAGCACATGAGTAGAAAACGGGTTTCTCGGAGAAACCCGTTTTCTGCTCGGAGAAACCCGTTTTCTGTGCGTTACTCAACGGATTTAGTATCAGAGGGAATTCTCGCCTATAATAAGTTAAATTTTAGCGATAGTCCCTCGACAAATGCCAAGAAAAAGTGATGCTGCCGGTGGTTTAAGTTTATGGTTCCAACGTTTGGGGGCTGCCAGTTTATTAGCGGGACAAACTTTTTTACATATTCTTAATGGCAAAATCCACCGGCGTAATACTCTCGAACAAATGAGTATTGTTGGCCCAGAATCCTTGACAATTGCCCTAATTACTGCTGCTTTTGTGGGTATGGTTTTCACTATTCAGGTAGCCAGAGAATTTATTTTTTTTGGGGCGGGTAGTTTTGTTGGGGGAGTCCTTTCCTTGGCTTTAACAAGAGAATTAGCCCCAGTTTTAACCGCGGTGGTGGTGGCGGGGAGAGTTGGCTCGGCTTTTGCCGCCGAAATTGGTACAATGCGAGTAACAGAACAAATTGACGCTTTATATATTTTAAAAACCGATCCGATCGATTATTTGGTCATTCCCCGGGTGATTGCCTGTAGTTTAATGTTACCCCTGCTCACTATTATCTCTTTAGTCACGGGGCTACTGGGTGGTTTATTGATTTCCGATAGTCTTTACGGTATTTCCTATTCCCTATTTTTACAATCAGCCCAAAATTTTCTGGAAACATGGGATTTAATTAGTTCTATGTTAAAGTCCCTAATTTTTGGGATTTTAATTGCTATTATCGGCTGCAGTTGGGGTTTAACCACCACCGGCGGTGCTAAAGGAGTTGGTCAATCTACTACCACGGCTGTGGTAACTTCTTTATTAGCGATTTTTGTGGCTAATTTTTTCCTCTCTTGGCTGATGTTTCAAGGTACAGGTAATGTGGAGATCGGTTAATCAGTCACAGCAAGAAGTGGGACTAGGGTTGGGGGGTAGAATCGCCAACCCTGCCGTTGGGGAAATGGGAGCGGGGGAGTGGGGAGAAAAAAGCTGGTAAAATGACTCTAGGCAACCTTAAAAACAATTCATGAAAGCGCAAACAACAAGTAAAGATAGCCTAATCCTACGGCAAGAAGTAGTGGGTTCCCGTCGCCCTAGTAACTATTTTTGGGCTGTAATCGTCTCTATTGGCGGTCTAGGGTTTCTCCTCGCTGGTCTTTCCAGTTATTTGAAGGTCAATCTACTTCTCGTTAGCGATACCAGTGCCTTACAATTTATTCCCCAAGGAGTCGCCCTCCTCTTTTATGGTACTGCGGGAACCCTTTTAGCCACCTATCTCTGGTTATCTCTCCTCTGGAATGTCGGAGGGGGTTACAACGAGTTTAACAAGGAAACCGGCAAAGTTAAAATCTTTCGTTGGGGCTACCCCGGCAAAAATCGTCGCATTGATCTCGATTGGCCCCTGGAAGATGTGCAAGCTGTGCGGGCCGAGGTGCGAGAAGGACTCAACCCGAAACGGGAACTATTCCTACGGATTAAACAGCGTCGCGATATCCCTTTAACTCGCGTCGGTGATCCTATGTCCCTCTCGGAATTGGAAAATCAAGGAGCGGAACTCGCTCGTTTTCTGGAAATTCCTCTAGAGGGATTGTAGGCCTTTTTTCGCTCTTTTTGGCTATAAAATGATGAAGATAAGAAAATCTGGCTGGCTGTCTGTGGTTTGTGTTTTTTTAATCACAACGACCACACTTTTCGGCTGTTCTTCCCCAGAAGCTAACTCCACCCCCGATAATTCTATTATCATCGACGAAAACCGTAAATCTGCCAGTTCGGGCAGTGTCAACACGGATAATTACAAACCCCGCTTAGATGGAACTGCCGTGGTCGAGATGATCATCAAAGGTAAACCGGTAACGATCGAAATTGATGGCAATGCGGCCCCAATTACTGCTGGTAATTTTGTGGATCTGGTGGAGAGAGGTTTTTATAATGGTTTAACTTTCCATCGCGTGGTTACAGAACCGCAGCCTTTTGTCGCCCAAGGGGGTGATCCCCAAGGTCGCGGAACCGGTGGTTTTGTTGATCCGAAAACCAAGCAATCCCGTTATGTTCCCCTGGAAATTCTCCTCAAAGACGAAAAAGAGCCGATTTATGGGCAAGCAATCGGTCAACAGGCCACGGCCCGCACTCCCATCGTCGCTTTACCCCATAAACGCGGTGCGATCGCAATGGCCCGTTCTCAACAGCCTAATTCCGCTTCTTCTCAGTTTTATTTTGCCCTGTCGGATATCAATTTCCTCGATGGTGATTATGCCGTTTTTGGTTATGTAACTGAGGGAATGGAAGTGATCGATACGATTAAACAAGGGGATAAAATTGACTCGGCCAAAGTTGTTTCCGGTGCAGAAAACCTGAAAAAATAGCGATCGGATTGGGTGGGACCAGGCAACGATAATTTAATCTTCGTCGTCACCCACCCAATCATTTAATATTCCGATAACTGATAACTGATAACTGATAACTGATAACTGATAACTGATAACTGATAACTGATAACTGATAACTGATAACTGATAACTGATAACGGCTCTTCTCGACTTTGTGTGATAATTTTTGCTTATGGAATCGTGAAATGCTTATCGGGTAACACTTTTAGGACTATTTTGTCGAAGAAACTATCAGTATAGACCTCGTTTCCACACAGAAACCAGAAGAGCCTGATAACTGATAACTGATAACTGATAACTGATAACTGATAACTGATAACTGATAACTGATAACTGATAACTGATAACTGATAACTGATAACTGATAACTGATAACTGATAACTGA
>NZ_JACJQV010000022.1 GCF_014696875.1 Microcystis wesenbergii FACHB-1317
ATTGTTCCCAGTATTATTACTACTAATACTATCCATAAAGGGTGTCTTTTTCCTTGATCTTTCCGAAAGTCCTTGACTTGTTTCAGTTTTTCTATTAAGCTCAACATATGTTTCAAAAGTTCGCGTTCACTTCTCATTTTACCTGACAGTGATCGCTTTTACTTTTGATATTCTGATGGGAGAATGAAACAGCCCTACCCTGAACGGTTACAAATTTCTTTATTTTTTGTCCAAAAAGTAGAACGCAAATATTTAGTGCCAACAAAATTGTGGTTTCGTAGCAGAATAGACTTCTGGTCTAACCGCCTTTGATCCCTCTAAACTCCTCTTAAAAAGGGAGACTTTCTTGAATTTGCCAATCTAATCTCAAGGCGAAGTCAGCAAAATCTGAGCAACCTAAGGATTCAAACGTTTTTGAAGTTCACTGAGATAAAAACCCTCCAATTGTTGTATATGATTGTGAATGTTGTACTGTTTAGCACTCAAAAAAGCATTGTCCGCCAGTTTTTTTCTCAGATTCAGATCGCCAAGCAATGTTAATATCCCTTCCGCAATTTGTTCACTATTTTGATAATCAACGATCCAGGCATTCTCTTGATGGATAGCAAAATCGGCTCCACTCCCTGCAAAAGTAATGACTGAAGGAACTCTAGAAAGTGCAGCATCAACGTAAACTTGTCCGAACGTTTCGTTTATATCATCAATCGGTGCGTGGACAAAAACATCAAATAACTTAAATAGGGCGTGCAGATCACTTTCAAAGGGGATTTCCACATAGCGATCGCTCGGCAATCGGGATAATTTTTCGGCAATAGCCAGAATATCTTCGTATTGAGGGGCCACAATGTCTTCTTTGCGTGCAGTACGCATCTTTTCTGCTAAATCAGCCCGATCAACCCCTGTTCCAGAAAGCACTAAGAGGGCATTAGGATAGGTTTCGAGAACTTTTTGATAGGCTTCGATGACGTATTCTACGCCTTTCCATCGGACATATCGCGCCGCCACACCAAGGACGGGGCCTGCATGATTACCTAAATATTTGGCTCGTAATTTTTCTACTCGTTGGGCTTCTACATTTTCGTATTCCCGAATATCAAAGCCTGTCGGGATTAGGGTTATTTTTTCTTCTGGAATGCCGTCTTCTATCATTAATTCTCTACTTTTTTTGGTGACGGCGATCGCGTTGGTAGAGCAGTCCCAGATCAAACGATGGCGGCTGAGGGGATGGCGAGTATAGTAGCGAATGGAAGGGTGTTCTCTGGTGAAAACTCGCACGGGAACCTGGGCATAATAGGCGGCTTGCATTCCCACAAAACTGCCTGCAATCCAGTGGGTATGAACAATATCAGTTTTATTTTGAATTAAATGCTCATAGGCAAATTTAACGGCTTCTGGGGTATCGCTATAATCTGAAAAAGTAGTTGTAATGTAGGGAATATTTTGTGATTTTAAAAAATCGATCATGGGAGCGTTGGGATTGAGAATAATATAGTCAATCTCAAATTTTGTTTTATTAATATATAAAGCATCTAATTCAAAGGGAACCCAACGAATCGGATGGGTAAAAATATAGGTGACTTTGATTTTTTTGGGCTCGATTGTCATTGGGGTTTATGTTCAAATTGATTCCAGCACGAAGACCTGCCGTGTACACACATCTACCCATTAACTTCGTTTTGCCCCCCCTGCCCCCAACTTTGGGGGGAGAGCGATAGCTTTCGCGGTTCAAAGTCCCCCAGAATTGGGGGATTTAGGGGGCTAAATAAGGTTAAACAGAAAACCAAAGACTTGTGTGTACACAGTGGGCACAAAAACAGGGCTTAGCGTGCTAAATATTACTATAAAAACGCGAAAACAGCAAAAATAAATTTGGAACGATTTGGTGTCGTTTCAGCAATCACTCCAATTGTTAAGAATTGTACAACCCTCTTGCTATAAGGCTTTTTATGTCATGAAACCCTAAATTTAGAATTGCTGACGCGAAAATAAGGTGGTGGGCAACGAGACCCCCGTGAGATTGGGTAGGGGTTTGGTTTCCCCGAGAGGTGCGATCGCTGGCATCATTTCTTTCTGGTTGGCTCTTATGCTAGGTTTTGCTAATGGGACTTAAACGCTAAATAAAGATCAAATCGAGTATAATCGTTAAAGAATAAGCACTTTACGTTGAAAGATCAGCGATGAAAGAGACAACCCCAGCCGCGATGCCCCCATGCTTTGACCGATGGTGTCGGCGGTTTGACAATTGCTTCAAAAACGAAGCGCAAAAAAACGGCTTCAGACAATAT
>NZ_JACJQV010000220.1 GCF_014696875.1 Microcystis wesenbergii FACHB-1317
CCTCGAATGGAAATTTTTTCTTTCTTCCAGACATCGATAATTTTTTGGCGAAAATCTACGGAATAGGGTCTCATAGGAAGCTGGTAAGTTCTATTATTTGTCTATTTGCTTTCTATTGTACCTCATAGCTCCAAGAATTGCTATATCTTCGGTGGTAGAAGAATCAGAACTAACTTCTTCAACCAAAATAACTACCTCAACAGTTTGTCCTACAGTCAGATCTGGAGATTCAATTTCAATTCTATTTCCCGGTAGGACTTTTGCTGTCGTGTACAAAGTTGATTTAACCATTTTAAGCCTTCTCTTTAAGTATTGTTGTTAATATAGCTTATTAAGATCGGCGACCGCACTTTAACCCACAGTTTCAATCAATGTGCATGGTGCGTTCCCCAAAATCGATCGCTGAAGTAGTAGGAGCCACATTAGGGAACGCACCCTACAAGATTGCGATCTGCTACGCAGTGCCTTCGGCATCGCACTGCGGCTACGCCTTCACAGATAGACGAAGCCGCCTAACGGCAAAGTTAGGACATTTCCTATGGAATGAACAGACGACTCACGCCTAAATAATTTTCAAGGTAAAGAGCAATTTCAATCAAGCGATCAACACATTCTTCTCGATATTCTCGTTCAATAATCCGATCAACATTTGCAAACGTAACCACAGGCAAAGAAGTTGGTAAACATTCTTCTCGAATTACTTGTTCTAGAGAATCTTCACCCTTCATACTACGGTTGGCGGTTAGTAAAATCATTTGATTCTCTTGAGCAAAGTGCCAAACCACTCTATCACTGCTGGTAATTGGTAATTCAACTTCATCAAATGAAATAAAACGAATTGGTAATGTTTCAAGCCACCCTTCAGAAGTAATACTGCCAAAAAGTATGAGCGATTGCCCTTCAATATTGTGATCGATTAGAAAAATCACTGGCTTATTGCTGCTCGTTTGGCTTTACGCGCTTGCAATTTTTGCCAAGCAGAAGTATATTCAGGCTTGGGCGGCAACTTAGAAATATTAGCAATACGTTCTTGGTTACGCTCATTCCAATAATCTCGAATTTCTGCTGCTTGCTGCACAACTATTTGATACTCTGACTCTACTTCTTTGTAGTGAGCGTCAATATAAGAGATAGCTGCATCAAACTGCTCATCAGTTAGATAGAATTGATGGCGGATTAAATGACGAGGGTAATTGGCGTGAATATAGTCCATTATTTGATACAAGGTTATTCTTGTGCCAGAAATTGTTAAACCACGCTCTGTTCGAGTAATTGCGGGTTCCTTATCAGGATACAGTGACATAGTTTTGATTAGCTCCAAATGGTGTTGAGTGGCCGCTCTTTTCTCATCATATCACCCCCAACTCTGCTGGCCTCACCAATGAAAATATGGCGCATTACATTTGATTAGCGTACCCTCGTCAGCGTACTGCTACCCAGTGCCTTCCACATCGCACTTAAACCCACAATTTAAATCAATGTACATGGTGCGTTCCCCAAAATCGATCGGTGGAGTAGTAGGAGCCATATTAGGGAACGCACCCTACGGCGATGGCGATCGCACTGATTGACGAATTTTTGAGAACTTCCTTCACTGACACCTCTAAGATTTTCAAAGTACAAATTTGTGTCAGATTTTGGTTCAATTCTTAGATCAGATGTTTCAGATAACTTCCAATTTTTTGCTTGGATTAGTAATTTTTTATGGGAAGATTCTGAGTTATTTGCTTTAATTCTTTGGTTGCAAAACGGGTCATATTGTAACACCCACTCTCTAATTTCTTTTGACTTATCGTATTTGCCACCCGGCTTCAAAGTAGCCCAGTATGGGTTTTCTGAAACTCTGATTACGTCGTGCTTGTCGATCATTTTTGCCATTACCTCAGTTGCAAGCACAATGTTTGGCAAAGGCTGTCGCAATTCATTAGGTGGAAGTTTCACCTTGTTTGGGTCTTGCTTGGGATCAAAAATATAGCCTAGATTTAAATTATAGGCTTTCTGATCTACGACGCTCATTTGAAACAGGCCAACTGACCACTCCTCTGGGTAGTCTTCATAATTATTTGGGTGGTTGATTTTGGCTACGTCTGGATCATTTGACAAAGGGTTAAAGCCTGACTCGTAATAAGCGAGTCCAACAAAAATATCACCTATAGCTTTGATTTTGTGTGTCTTGTCTAATGAAGCATATTTAGGGCAAAAATAGTTGATGTCTTTTGCGGAGTTATATTTAGCGAAATGTTTGTCTATTTGCTCGCTTAGTTTCAAAGACCATGCTGCTCTCTCTGGGTGTGGCTTGTCGGTCTTTTCCCATGAAAGAGGTAGGTATTTAGCTGTTGTGGTCGGCGCAGGGTTCGCTGCAAGTAAAGAGAGATGCCCTCCTGTTGCAGCATCAGTAAGGACGATCATCAGAGATAAGGTGGCTATTTCAAAGAACAGGATATTACTATTACGTGACATAGACTTAACCTGAAATAATTGTTTATACGAAAACTTTCTGGATAACACTCTCTACAGTAACGATATAGGTCAACTTTCGGTATATCACCCCATTTAGGCGCAACCGCCAGAGCTTTTCCCTATATCACGCCCAAAAGCCTGTTAGCCAGATTAGCATATTGTCAAAAACCTTGTTTAACTAAATTCCTGACAATTAGGCCAATTCTAGCGACGATTATTCGATCTGACCGCACCCCTTGACAAAAATTTATCATTATTCGATTGGTTTAATTGTCGGGTGCTTCTGCACAGATTTTTTACTGGGAAATCCACACCCACCAACAAACTTTTTGCCGCAAATCCTAATTCAACCTTTTGCTCCTGTACTTTTAGCAGCATAGGAGCAAGGTTGAAAATAAAAATTAATAACTGTCCTCATCGATGATAACTTCCACGGGAATCACTTCTTCTAACACTTTTTCCTGCATTTCTTGACGACGAATTGGTATTTTGGTTTTTTCCAATTCAGGTAACGCGACCAATTCCCGTTGTTTTTCCCGGACAGTATTGGGTAACAACATCGGTAAAGGTTCGGGGGTTTCTAACCAGTAGCTGGCCACCGGTAGAGTATGTTCTAAATCTTCCAATAAACGGGGAATAATCATCACCGCGTGCAGTTCACCGATTTTCTCTGCTTCCCGCATTCCCGCATCAATGGCCACGGCCACATTAGCGACGGAACCCCGGATAATGGCCGTACACAAACCATCCCCAATCGTTTCGTAGGAAGCTAACTGCACATCGGCGGATTTTAACATGGCATCGGCGGCCCCCACCATAGCGGGAAAACCGCGGGTTTCCAAGAGACCGATCGACATATTGCTCAGTTTGCTGAAACCCCGTTGACTTTGGGCAATTTCGGCTAAACGGCTACCAATTGGGAAAATTACCTCTAAATTGGGCATCGGTCGGGGAATAACCGATTTAGATACCAATTGTCCGAACTGTGCGGCGGTTTTTGCCCCTTCTTCCACTGCTAACCGCACATCGGCAATATTACCACGCACGATCGCCGTACAGTGACCACCGCCAATTTTTTCGTAACCCACGAGGGTAACTTCTGCCGATTTTAGCATCATATCTGCCGTACCGACGATCGCCGGAAAGCTGAGGGTAGAGACTAAACCCAAGGCGCTATCTTTGGGGTGACGCTTGGTTTTCATCGTCCTTTGACCGGGGTTAGTTGTGGACGAGGGGGGAATGCTTCCATTAACTCTTAATCTAGACATTGAAGATAAACTTGCCCTAACAGGTACGAAGGGGGTGATTGTCAGCTATCCTGTTACTATCTAGTCTATCCTGTTAACCTTAATTGCTATTGAAGATTTTTTAGGGATTAGATAAATTTTAGTTATTGTAGCTTGACCAAGTTGTCTATGACAGAACAGCCTCGCAGTACAGATGATCGAATCAGCGAAACGGAAGCGACCGAATTAATGCGATCGCTGCTTCATAAAGAAGGAAATTGGGTGAATTGGGGGCAAAAATGTCAAAAACTGCAAAAAGCTGGCTACGATTCCCAGTTAATCTTTGAACAAACCGGTTTTCAAAATGCCCAACAAAATTTAATTATTGTCGCTGCCCAAGTTTTTGAGAGTTTAATCAAAGCGGGGGCAGCTGAAGATTTGTTAAGTTACTACATCGGGCCGCGCAGTGATGTGCTATACGAATTGCGGATTCTCAACCAAGAACAAAGACTAGGGGCAGCGAAATTAGCGGCAGAAAAAAGGATTGAGGTGGCTGAAGCACACGATATCGCCAAAGCTATCCAAGATTTTTCCCGTTTATCCCAGATTCCCAGTGAATTTACTCGTCATCCTGGAGATGCGATCGCTTATCAGTGTTGGAAACGGGGCAAACAAAAGCGAGATTTAGCCGAAAGAGCGAAATTAATCGCTAAAGGTTTGAAATTTGCCCATTCTGACTCGGCCAGACAGGCGATCGAGTCTTTACTACAAGATTTTACCGTTACTCCCACCCGTAGCGCTCCCCTGCTGCCCGTCCATCGTTTACAGGATGAGGACGAATTAGCCAGAATTATTCCTTTAGTGGGAAGATTTCCGGTGACGGTAACTGATATAAAATGCACAGAAAGTTTGAGCGTCGAGGAACCTTTTCGACTGGTAACGGTGGGGGATAAACAAACAATCGTGCCTCTCCCCGGTTGGCAAGCAATTCTCAAAGCGATCGATCCTGTAGCTATTTTATGGCCTAGCGATCAATTACCTCGATCGATTGCCACCAGATCCGAGGAAGTGTTATTAGTGATCGATCGAGTTTTTGCCGAATGGGACGTGAACAATTATTATCTAGTGGAGAGGGATAATTCTGTCTTTTTACAATGGTTTGATAGTTCCCCCGATGTCACAATACTAGGTGAATTGGTCTTGATTTTAAGAGCCAAAAATATCCTTGATGAAAAAAACATCACCGAACCCTGGCAAATGGACGACTAAATCAGTGATCAGTGATCAGTAAACAGTGATCAGGTTTAAGCTATTAGTTATGAGTGGGAATAAGAAAATAGATATAGCAGTTTTCATCAGAATGAGGTATGAGCAAGGAGCTTAAACCCTTTGTTGGCAAAACTTGTCGATACCTCAGTAACGTGAAAAGCTCTATTAACTGATAACTGATAACTGATAACTGATAACTGATAACTGATAACTGATAACTGATAACTGATAACTGATAACTGATATATGCGTGCAGTAATTTGTGGATATTATGGGAGAGGAAACGGAGGAGATGAGGCATTATTAGTGTCTCTATTGCAGATGTTGCCGTCAGAAATTAAACCTATTGTTTTGTCAAATAATCCCAGAGAAACCAGTCAACGTTATGGAGTGGAAACCTGTCCTAGTCGGGATTGGTGGCAAATTTTGCAAACTCTTAAAAAAGCCGATATATTTATCTGGGGTGGCGGCAGTTTAATGCAGGATGTCACCAGTTTTGCCAGTCCAATTTATTACGGTGGTTTAATGGCTCTTGCTCAATTATTGGGCTTAAAAACTATTGCTTGGGGGCAGGGAATTGGTCCATTAAATAGACCTTTTACCCGTTGGTTAACCAAAAAAGTTTTACAAAAATGTGGTTTAGTTAGTGTGCGCGATGATACTTCGGCTCATTTAGTCGCCAATTGGGGTATTCATCCTATTGTTGCCCCCGATCCAGTATGGGCTTTAGACGCTCGAACGGTCAAGGGATTATCGGATTTACCCGCCCCAAGAATCGCCGTCAATTTACGTCCCCATCCCCTATTAACCCCGGCAAAGTTAGATAAATTAACCCAAGCTTTAATTCATTTGCAAACCAGTACGGGGGCGTTTATTCTCTTAGTCCCTTTTCAAAAGTCGCGGGATTTGCCCCTCTGTGAAGCTGTAGCCCGTCAATTAAGGGAAAATTATCAAATCATTAGCTTAGAGGATCCAAGACAGTTAAAAGGCTTATTTCGTGGGGTAGAAATGGTGATCGGAATGCGCTTTCATAGTTTGATTATGGCCGCGGCAGAAGATTGTCGTTGTTTTGCCCTTAGTTATGATCCGAAAGTATCGCGATTAATTGCCGAAGTCCCGATGCCGGGTTGGGAATTAGATCAGTTACCAGAAACAGTTAATGATATTAGTAATGCTTGGATTGATTTTTATGCCAATGGAGAGAGATTAACCAGCGATCGCAAACATTTTTTAATCGATCGAGCTTTAATTCATCGAGAAATTTTATCTAGATTGGTGAGCTAATTTTTATGTCGAGTGCTATTACTGATGCTATCACAACTATTGCCCTAGCTGAGACAAGATTTAATCTCTCCTTAACAGAAGATAGGGCATTTTTTCCCGAATGGCAAAGTGATTTACTGTCTCTATCTAGCCATGAAAAAAAGAGTTTAGATGAACTAAGACAAAGGTATTTATACCAAAGATCGGCAGGACAGTTATTAGAAGGAACCGTGACTTTATTGTTAGTTTCTCCCTTACTAGCGATTGCGGGTTTTTACGATCCGCCTTGGCGAGTACGCGCAGAGGAATCGGTAAGCTTAACCGTCGATGATGGGGAAGAAATACTATCGGGTAGAATCGATGTTTTAGTCTGGTTAAATCAGTTTTGGGTGGTAATTGTAGAATCAAAAAAAACTGCCCTATCGGTTTGGACTGCCTTACCGCAAACTTTAGCCTATTTGATGGCTAATCCCCGGCCGGAAAAACCTCGCTTTGCCCTCGTCACCAATGGAGATGATATTTTATTGGTCAAATTGAGAGCTAATGTCCATCATTATGCCCTATCTAGGATATTTGCTCCCTTTATTTCCAGAGAAGAACTATATAGGGTTTTGCAGATTTTAAAACACATCGGTGCAGCGATCAAATAAAATCAAGATTAGAAATTAAGTAAGTGATTCTAATTAAATAGAAGATAGATTTTGCCTTCGATCCCCCCTTCATCTCCCCTTAATCCCCCCTTAATAAGCTATCCATTAGTCGGATCTTTCTTAACAAAAAGAGAAGAAACTTAAAAAAAGGGGAAACGATTGATAGGTATAGTTTTGAAAGAAGGAATCAAGGTGGAGGTAAGCAAAAAAATGGAGAAATGGGCAGCCCAAGAATTACAATATGCAGACCTAGGGGACACCAGAAGAAAGAAAAGGTTAATCAGTATCGTAGAAAACTTGGCCAGCCAACCTAGTACAAGTGTGCCACAAGCTTCGGGAAATCTAGCCGCCGCCAGTGCCACCTACGACTTTTGGAATTCCCCCTATTTTCACCCCTCAGATATAATTGCCGCCCAAGCTAAAAGTACAGTAGAAAGAATCAAAGAACATCCAATAGTTTTGGCAGTTCAAGACACAACAAGTTTAGACTTTACGACGCAAAAAGCCAAAAAAGGAATGGGTTATCTAGATTA
>NZ_JACJQV010000221.1 GCF_014696875.1 Microcystis wesenbergii FACHB-1317
AAAAGCGTTTAAACTCTTCTGGATTCAAATTTTTTACTTTTTCGTAAGTCATTGTTTTTCTGAGTGTTTTACTTTATTTTACATAATCAGTTCCTATTTTTGCAGGAGGTCTATTATAGAATCTTTCTGACGGGTGGAAACAAAAAGCAAAAAATCAAATCAAGAGATATAGCGTTTCTCATAAAGATGAAGTGTAACCCAATGTAGTCGTGCAAAATAAAATGAGATGACTATTGAGGAGAAGACAAATCGCGGAAAATCTGGCTGGCGATGGCTGCACTGCGGCGAATTTGTTCAATTTCGGAAAGATTTTGCCAATTTTCGGTTTCTATATTGGTTTCGCTCTGGCCATTACGCATAGTATAGGCGTAGGGACGAGCAAAAACCTGTAAATCTTCTGGAGACCATTGGGGAAAAAGCTCGCTAAGACAAACAACAAGGCGATCGAGGTTGTCTAATTGACTATTAACTAGATTTTCAGCACTTTCTACTAGACGATTTAAATGTTCGGCCGGCAGTAAAGAGGCAAATTGATCAAAGATATTAGACTGGGGTGAAACGGAAACTGTCGGGAATTTTTGGTGTAAACTGCTAAAGAATCTATGAGCTTGTGCCTCGAGCGCCGTCGCTTCTAGTCCTGCACACAGAGAAAAAGGCGTTTCTGTCACGTCTAAGGGATCATGATTCTCAACAGCGGTTACATCCCAGGCATAGGTGTCTTCTTCTTCGATCAGGATTGCCAGAAGTTCCTCGGTAATCTGTTCGGATAGGGATAAATGGCTCATAAATAATACTCCATATTTTGGCCTTTGTGGCGTTCAATGAGTAACTACATCTCGGTTTTGACAATTCCCGAAGCTAAAAACAGACTTCTGGTGCAAGTCAGGCAAGAAGAACTCTTGCCATGGGGGCGATAATTAACCCTTGCATATCATTATTGATTACTTTTTGACTTTTGCCAGGGGTTGATCAGAAAAGTGGCATAAACTTCTCAACGCCTGAATTTGGGACAAGCTGACATCCTCTGCTGGAATGTAAGTGATAAGTTTTACCGCTCGAATCTGTCTTCCTCTCGGTGTTCTTTGTGCCTCTGTGGTTTATCCTTAATCATTCTGGGATCACCTGAGAAAAACTGTATGCTAGGCCACATTTAACTAGGCTAAACCAAGAGAGCCTTAATTTTTGGGTTAGGATAGGCACTCTTGCAATAGTCCCTTCCATAGGTGTAATTAATTTTGTTCAATCTCTTGGTGTTTTCTTGTCCAGACTCCGAGAACACTGGCCCCTTACTCCTCCTCTAGAGGTCTATTGATAATTAGCCAATTTTTGACAACGAAAATCCCGCGGTGATAATCCTGTCCAACGCTTAAAAGCGCGAGTAAAATGGGCGGGATCACTGTAACCTAATTCCATGGCAATATCAATTAATTTTATCTGGGGTTCCTGCAGCCACAAAACTGCTTGCTCAAAACGAATTTTTTCCACTACCTGAGTATAGGTTAAACCTTCTTCTCCTAACCTTCTTTGTAAGGTACGGACACTCATGCCGGTGATTTCTTTGGCTAAGTTAATATCGGGATAACCGTTGGGTAAAAGAGGAGTAATCACCTGTTTTAAAGAGCCACTTATATTCTGTATAGGGGAGGAAGAATAGAGATTTTCCCTGTCTTTTTGACTCGGTTTATTATCTAAAGCTACGGGAAATTTAAGAGGTAAACTCAGAAAAGAACGAGGAAAAACAATAGCAGTAAATCCCATTCCCGCAAGAATTTTAGTTCTGCTTAAAGATTCATCTTTTAAGTCGCAGCCCCGCTCACCCTGAAGATAAATTGTCGGTGGCTGCCATAATTTTCCTAGGGCAATACTAACTAATTCGATCATCAGTCTTGAAGCAAATTGGGCAGCATAATGACAATTAACCTCGTGATTGTGGAGATAACGCTGACAAAAATAAGCGGTTTTTTCCTGTTCTTTAATCCAGAATATTTCCCCTGAATTGTTAGCATTGATCATGTTTTTTACCGTATTAAAAGCATCATAGACAGTCAAAGACTGACAAATAATTCGCCCGAAAGTCCCTAAATCAGCGATCGAAGTTGCCTTCCCTACTAATAATCCTAAGTTGTCTATACCTTCTCTGTGCGCCGCTTTCTCGATCAACGAGAAGGCCTGATGACGTGGGATTAAAGATTCGGGATGATCGAGCGCAAATAAGGGTAATTTTACTTCCTCTAATAATTTTTCCGTGGGGGAACCGATGCGATGAAGAAACGTAACAAAGGGTAACAAAGTATTAACCCGAAGCAGGGGGATATATTTCATCTCATTAGAGAACAAGTCGGCGAAAGGAAACTGTGAAGATTATCGCAATTTTGGCGTGAGATGGCAAGAAAAATTTTGATGACACGCTACAATCTTGAATGTCGAAATTGTGAAAACTACCATCTAAGTGGGTGGGTGGAATTAAATATAAGATGAACGTAGGTTGGGTTGAAGCATGAAACCCAACGCCCGCATGGGTTACGCTACCGCTAACCCATCCTACAAATAATTGTGCCTCCCTACTTATTACCTCGACTCGTGACTCTTTTTCGACAGAACAATGCCCTGACTTCCCCCAGATAAAATTTATAAACTTTTGCTGATGAAAACAACCAAATCTTAGAATTGAGAAATAAAATGGAGGTTCTCCAGCAACAGAAGCGGTAAAAGCCATCAATCAATCAAAAAACAAGTCACCAGTTTAATTAATAATTCCTCGGTTATTTTTGCGAGCAGTCTAAGCACATTAACAAAAACCAGATTTTCAGAGCTGCCATGAATTTTCTGCCAAAAATCCTTTTACTGGGTCTAATTAGCTCCTCTGGGCTGGGAATCGTTTCCCCAGTCTCAGCAGAAACTCCCGCAAAAATTGAACCCAAGGCCCTAGCAATTCTCAAGCAAATGAGCGATCGCTTAAGTGCCGCTCGTTCCCTGGCCTTTACCGCCACTATCACCTACGAGAGTCCCAGTCGTATCGGCCCACCTCTGGTGTACACAACGATCGCCGATGTCACCCTGGAACGGCCCAATAAGCTCAGGGTGATTAGTCCGGGAGACGGTCAGGCTAACCAATTCTACTACGATGGCAAAACTATTACCGCCTATTTGCCAACGGAAAATTTGGTGGCTGTCACCAAAGCTCCTAACAATCTCGATGCCGCTTTAAAATTGGCTTACGATGCCGCCGCCATCTATTTCCCCTTTACCGATATCATCGTTGCCGATCCCTACCAAGATATCGCCCCCGGTTTGACCTATGCCTTCTTGATCGGACAATCGCAAGTGGTGGGAGGAACCACCACCAAGATGATAGCGATCGCTAATAACAAAATTTTTGCCCAATTGTGGATCGGGGTCGAAGATAAACTGCCCCGCATGATCCGCGCCGTCTATCGCGACGATCCCGCCCGTCTTCGTCATCAGGTCGCCTTTGATAACTGGCAACTCGATATTCCGATCGCTCCGAACACCTTTACCTTTACTAATAGCAATCAAGCTAAACCGATTCCTTTCGCTCGTCCCGAACCCCCGGCTTTAGCTCCCTCTCCCCAACCTTAAATATCTGGAGGATTTCGCTGATGAAAAATCTCGTTTTTGGTGTCATGGGTTTTCTAACCACTATACTGCTTGCTTCCTCACCGGCCGCCGCTTGGTTCCATGCCGGGGGAGGTTCTTGGAGTGCCTCCGGTTTTCGCGGTACCGCCTCCGGGGGTGATGGTTCTTGGAGTGCCTCCGGCTATCGGGGTGGCTCGGCCTCCGGTGGTGACGGTTCTTGGAGTGGGACGGGATTCCGTGGCACCACTGCCTCCGGGGACGATGGTTCTTGGGGTGTCAACGGCTATCGGGGTGGCTCGGCCTCCGGTGGTGACGGTTCTTGGAGCGGTACTACCCCCTACGGAACCTCAGTTTATGGCTATCACGGCACCTACTACGGCGGCACCTACGCCACCTATCATCCGCCCACCGTTGTCAATAGTTACTACGGTGCGGGCTGTTATAACTGCGGTGGTTGGGCCGCGGCCGGAGCGGCGGCCACCACGGGAGTCGCCCTCGGCGCAACGGCTGCCACTGCCAATCAAGCGGAATCCTACAATGCAGGATTTGCGGCGGGCAGTGCCTACGCCCTCGGAGCGATCTATACTAACCTCCCAGGGGGATGCGTTTATAACCCAGTTGGTACAAGCACTTATTACCGCTGCGGTACGGCTTGGTTAAGTCCCGCCTACGGTGCTAACGGGGTTTACTATCGGGTCGTGACCGCACCTTTTTAAAGATTTATTAGCCTTGAATATCCCATGAGAAAACCTAACCGACATTTTTCCCTCGCTTTCCTTTTTAGTTCTCTCGCTCTCCTCGCTACAGGGAATCTGACTCTAAGTCAAACAGGTAATTCGATCGCTCAAGACCAAAACGCCGCTTTGCAAGCCGTCGCCAAGATGACCGAGGGACAGCGCACCTATTATCAGAATAACGGGAATTTTCGAGCGCAAGTTGACAATGTTCAAGAAGATTTCGGGGTTACTTTGCCGAAAACCTTTGATTATGCCATTCGCACCACTTCCGAGGCCGCCTATAGCTATGTTATCCCCGCTCGCTCAACCGTCAGCAATCAGCTAAAAGCTTATGTGGGTGCGGCTTTTATCACTCCTAACCAAGACCCAAAAATCACGACGATTATCTGTCAGAATACCAATCCCGGTCAGACGCGTCCGGCGGATCCGCAATTGGTGCGCGGCAATCAGTTTAATAACCCCGGAAAACTGACCCTCCAGTGCGGCGACTTCTCCGTACAGGTTCCCGCTTCCGAGGTGAACGAGTAGTGTTGAGGTTGAGAGAACAGTTAATTGTCTTGCTGGTAGCGGGCCCGGGACAGTTGATCACTTGACTTTTCGGGAACGATTTAATCCTCTCGGTAATCTGTCTAAATTTATCGAGTTTTTCTCTCGTTTTTAACAATTAATTATCGATTCAGTTGATCGGAGTATCTCATGAAAAGATCGATCGAAACCCTGAGCGTGATGGTATTAGGAAGTATTCTTTTCCATACCGATGTCAGTTTGGCTCAAGTGGCCGAACCCTTCGCCTATCCCAGTCAAGGACAAAGCCAAGAACAACAACAGCAAGACCATTACGCTTGTTATTCTTGGGCAAAACAGCAAACCGGAGTCGATCCGAGTCAGCCGGATCAGATATCCCCCGCCACTGCCGCCCAATCCTCGCAACAGGGACAAGTGCTTCGCGCAAGTGCCAGAGGCGCTTTATTAGGAACGGTCGGAGGAGCGATCGCTGGGAATACCGGGGAAGGTGCAGCGATCGGGGCGGGAGTCGGGGCTTTGGCGGGACTGTTCCGAGAACGAGAAGAACAACAGCAGGCCGAGCAAGCGCAAGTCGAAGCGACCCAAGAGGAAAACCAGCGATTACAAACCTACTATCGAGCCTGGACAGCCTGTATGGAGGGACGGGGTTACAGCGTCCAGTGATTTTCGGCGATCGCAGAAGCGGAAATCTCTGGAAATCCCCTTTCTTTCCCCGTTATTTCTGTCCCGAAATCTAAGCGATTTTTGACGTAACCGGTTAACCATGTCGAGAAAACTGCCAACTCTACTCGCTCACTTTTTCCACCTGACAAAACGCTCGCCCTTAGTCGCGGTCGTTCTCGTCCTCGTGACCGTCATCGCCGCCTATCCGAGTATCGGACAATCCCTGACCGGTTCCCCCGCCGCTCCTCGGTTCAAATTCTCTACCCCCTGGAATCGTCTCACCCACCAAGATAGAAACCCGCCTCGGCCAGTTGAATTTCTTCGATATAGCCGATCTTGTAGATTGGATTGAGGTAACAAAACCCAACATTACCTTATTTCCTCTCTAATAAAATCGGCGTTGCCGAAGGCACTGCGGAGCAGACCGTACCTCACCAGAGAAAGCGATCGTAGTCACTCGACAATTAGCCAAAAACACAGAAGTGTTGAATGTTAAGATTTTACCGATCATGACCAAGTTATGTATTCGCTCTGATGATACCCAAAAGGGCTACTTAACCTGAGTTCGGGATAACGATATCTTACGGGACTGTGGGAAAACCTTTGCCAACTCTGGATTCTGACCCCCTTGGTTAACAGGCGATCGCTCCAAATTAGCACGGTAAAACACTGGTTGTATGAAGTTTTATTATAGGATTCAACACTTCTGCCAAAAACACAGTTATCATGTACCTATGAAAATCTGCGATATCACGTGAATAGGCACACAGTAACTCACAAGGAGATTAGCATTTCACAATGGAACGACGTAAATTTTTGAATTGGATGGGGATAGGATGTTTTGCCAGCATCTTGCCAGAAATAATATCAACAACACTACCCATTAACAGTTTACTCACAAAAGCTGTAATGGCAGAAGAACTGCTTACAACGGATGAAGTTATTAAGAAAATTAAAGAAATTTGTTTTCCTAAAAATCTTGGAAGAATTTATCATCGTCCTAATGACCAAGATCGAGAAGGAAAGGGAATTTTGCCTTGCTATGGAGATGACTACAATGTCTGGGGATGTGGTCTTAATGCTAAACCCAGATTAGAGTGTACCACGAAAGATGATCGCTCTGAATTACCTTATCTTCCCTTTGTGATGGCTCCTCGCAGACAAACTGACTCAATGGTTAGACAAGCCTACTTTTTGTTACCTAAAGAGATACGACGAGATACGGCTTTTGTTGTAGCAGATAGGTTAATTCAATATCCTGATCCTAAAGCTTATCTTCCCTATATTGAAAAGAAAAAGAAAGTTGTTTTAATTGGCAGCTTTCAAGGCATTGAGGATGTAGCAAATTACGATCAATACAACGACGAAAAAGGTTGGATGGGTGAGCTTCATGCACTGCAATTATTACAATTAGAATACTCTATTGATTTAGTCCGAAGTCTTAAAAAAGAAATCGTTGATATTGTTTATGCGATAGGAGATTCATGGGGCGGTTATGCTTCAACGATCCGCAAAGACATCCAAAATAAATTCAATGAAATTCTTAGGAAAAAAAGACTTGAACAGTTTTCCTTTGGCTCGAAAGATGATGAAATTATTGCTTGGGGAGCCGATGAAACGATGCTTCAAGCATTTGCTCGTCAGCGTCCAGAAATCAAGGTAAAGATTAACATATCGAATCCAGAAGCTCAACAGTATTATGATTTCAAAGAAACTGCACAAACAATTAAAAACAATAACATCAAAAAACTAGGGCTTAAGGAAGTCAAAGGTAATGATTTTGATATCCAAGTCTTTATTTTTACATGGAACCCTGATTCTATTTATGACTTTGGTAAAGAATACTCGCTGGAAGAAATACTAAAACAAAGACAACAACAGGAAAAATGGGATAAACCAATGATAGAGCAAATTAAAAAATTATCTGTGGATCAGCAGAAAAAAACTGTCATTATTGACGCCAGACTGCCTAATGGAGCCTGGGATACTTTATCTATTCCCCCTTCAGATAAGTTTCTAGCGTTTGGAAGTTGGGGGACTTTTGGTAATTCTTTTGGTCAAACAATTGCTATGGCTAAGTTGTTGCATTCTGCGAATCATCAGAATAAATCAGCTATACAGAGACAACTTTTATTAGAAGCGATCACCCATGATGTGTTTTTCACGGGTTACAAAGAAGCACAACATCCTGATAGTCCACTTCAAAAAGAACTCAAAAATCAAAATTTGAAATATATTCGTAGTGATCCATATTATGATTCACCCGAAGAAACTGAGAAGGTTTTTCAAGTGATCAATAAGGTTATTAATGACAGAATTAAGGCTGATGGAAGACAAAAGCAGCTTGAGTTAGATAATACTCAATTTGTGTTTGTTCCCCAGCTATGGCGTACTTTTGAAAGTGAAGTATTTATCCAAGATGGAGTTTGGTCTTGGACAGGGATTTATCGTAAAAACTTGAAGGAAACAGCTTTTAATCCTACTGTTGCAGCCAAAAACGTCCAAAAATTTACTTTGTCTGAACTTATTGATGAAAAATTTTAGATCTTGTAGGGTGCGTTACATTTCATTAACACACCTAATTGATTGTTATTCACCGTAATTATCTAATTTTTGGGATGTTTATTAATGCGGTCTGCTCCGTAGTGCCTTCGGCAACGCTGTCACATTGTTGATTAAACTTTAAAACGGCGATCATCGATCATTTTGGCTTTTAAAAGTGCGATCGCTTTTTGAATCAAGAGGCGATCGCCAATGAGTTTCTTCTGTTAATTTATTGAGGAAAAAACGATGAATTATCGTCAACGGATTACAATTAACCCCTCCATTCGTAGCGGAAAGCCCTGTATTATTAATACTCGGATCACCGTTAATGATGTTTTAGACTATTTAGGTGGAGGGATGACCATTGAGGAAGTTTTAGACGATTTTCCCGATCTAACCTTAGAAGATATACAAGCCTGTTTCGCTTTTGCCGCTGACCGCGATCGCCATCTGATGATTATTCCCAATGAAATTACTGTTTGATGAAAATTTATCACCCAAATTGCCACGTTTACTAGCTACTGAATTTCCGAATAGTCTTCACGTTAGGGATATTGGGATGAAAGGATTTGCTGATGAAATAATTTGGGAATATGCCAAAAATAATAATTTCACTGTGATTTCTAAAGATTCGGATTTTTATCAACGGGCATTACTTTACGGTCATCCACCCAAATTAATTTGGCTTCGGATTGGGAATTGTAGTCGTGACATTCTCTTGCAATTAATCACAAGATATAAAGAGCAGATTGAGGTTTTTTCCAATAATTCTGACTCAATATTAATCCTTGCTTGATATTTTTTAGTCCGATCGCCGCTCTGGTAGGGTGCGTTAATGAAATGTAACGGTGCGATTCGTTTCTAGGGGAATAAATAGCCTAGAGTGCCGATAAAACAGCATAACTGACAAAAAGGATGTAG
>NZ_JACJQV010000222.1 GCF_014696875.1 Microcystis wesenbergii FACHB-1317
TCTTCATACGTTTTATCCCCGCGACTACCCCTTCTTTCTACTTTAATAACTCTTCGCAGATTTTCAAATCCTTGTCTTTCATTTTTCCTCACTTTAAAAACTTCTATTTTTCTGGATATTTTTCGACCATGACTATTATCTTGTTCAAGAAAACAACTTTCTGGCTTTGAGGAATTACTCAGGTCTTGTATTCGCTGATAAAGATTTTTCTGATTTCCTTTAACTGTGATAACATAATCATTTTTAGTCTTGGCTATTAAGCTGATTGTTTTCTTCTGACAGTGTCAAGCATCCCCAGTAAAAACTTTATTTTGGAGAGAGCAATCCTCAATTATAGCTTGACCTTCGTCGATTTCAGACCCTTTTTTGTTTTCGATTCTTTTTAGGTGTAATACCAAGCCACTTTCTTGACTAAACAATGAGACAAACATGATAAAATTTTGTTGTTCATTGTTGGAATTTTTTCGGGTGTTTTTGAGACTTTTTCCATCTATGTCTAGCCAATTTATATCATCTCTTTGTCCATATTCTTGTAATGCCCATTCATTAAACATTTTTAACAAAATCTGCCATTCAACTCCCATCATTACCCTTCTAATTGTTGAAGAGGATGGGACTCTTTCTGGAATTATGTTAAATTCTTTACTCAGCCTGTGCCGATTATTTTTAGCAAACTCTCCTAGTTCTCTATAACCTGAGTATCCTAGCATTGTTCCCAGTATTATTACTACTAATACTATCCATAAAGGGTGTCTTTTTCCTTTATCTTTCCGAAAGTCCTTGACTTGTTTCAGTTTTTCTATTAAGCTCAACATATGTTTCAAAAGTTCGCGTTCACTTCTCATTTTACCTGACAGTGATCGCTTTTACTTTTGATATTCTGATGGGAGAATGAAACGACCCTAGGGGCAGGGGGGGTGTGGGGTTTTATCGATTTTCAGGTGGTGAACTACCTAATTTTCAGGGAAAAAGCACCTGAATTTTCCCCCCGATCCCCGCAATGGCTGGCACTTTTTGAGGGGAAAAAAGTCTAAAACTCCTATCCAACAAGGTTTTTAGATTTATTCAGCAGACCCTATATACATGACTATCATTCTGGCAAATAGATAGAATTCTTGTCCATTAAGAAATGTTACAAATTACATGGGTACATTAAGAAAAGTTAACGGGTGCATCCATTGCTGGATAAGGGTTTTCGGCTCTTGTAATATGTATGGGGGAAGTTCTGTTATACAATTTTGCGCTATCAATTAACAACTACACGAGAGTTTAATGCAATAAAATCAGAAGATTTGTCTATGGTAAACTAGCGCCTAGTGATCCCGTCAAAACCGAAACAGTTTTTGACACCAAACAGTATCATTATCTCTTGTTTCATCTGGTTTGGAGTGACAGCATCACGCGCATTTATGGCTGTATAATTCACGTTGATATTATCAATATACCTCTGGTAAAAATCAAAAATTGTTGTTAGGGTTAGGAGTCAGTAGCCAGTAGTCTCGGAGTCAGGAGAATTAAGAATGAATAATAATTAAATAAATGGTCTATTTACAGATTTTATGCCATTTAATCATTATTTTTGCCGTTTTTGAACCATCAAAAATTAATTATGCAAGAGGTCTAATGATAAAATCTGGGTGCAGCAGGACGGCACGGTAGCAGCGATCGCTGATAAATTGGTAGCGAGGGGAGTTCCCAAACAAGACATCGCTTTAGCTTACCATGGGCTCCATGTGCGACAATATAGCGAGTTTGCCCTTGGCTAAAACCATTAATTGATGACTTTGCCCATACAAGTTTTACCCCAAGACGTAATCGATTTAATTGCCGCAGGAGAGGTAATCGACTCTTTAGGCGCTGTGGTGCGAGAATTAGTCGAAAATGCCATTGATGCGGGGGCAGATAGGATTACCATCGATATATCTCCCCAAAACTGGCGAATACAAGTATCGGATAACGGTAGGGGAATGTCTAGAGAAGATTTGCAACTGTGTAGCTATGCCCACAGTACCAGCAAAATCCGCCAACGGGACGATCTTTGGCAGATTACCAGTCTCGGATTCCGTGGTGAAGCTTTGCACAGTATCGCACAGGTGGCGCGTCTACGGGTTGCCAGTCGCCATGACGATGATTTAGGTTGTTATTGTCTTTACAATCACCAAGGCGAGCCGGATAATTTAGAAACGATTCCTATAGCTATCGGCACTATCGTGACGGTAGAGAATCTCTTTGGTAACTTTCCTGTGCGTCGTCAAGCTTTACCGTCAATTAACAAACAATTAAAGGATATACAGACTTTAATTCATAATTTTGCTCTCTGTCATCCCCAAATTACTTGGCAGGTTTTCCAAGATCATCAAGATTGGTTACGCATTAGTCCGGGTAAGGATGCCAGTCAAATATTACCGCAATTAGTTAAATCTCTGCATTTTAACGATTTAGCATCTCTAAAACTTGACTTAACGACTCCTGACGCAGAATCTGCCCAAATTGAATTAGTCATTGGTTTGCCCGATCGCATTTCTCGTCATCAACCGGATTGGGTTAGAATTGCTGTTAATGGGCGAATGGTGCGCTCATCGGAGTTAGAACAGGCAATATTTGAAGCTTTCGCTCGCACAGTTCCTAAAGATCGCTATCCCGTTTGTTTTCTCCATCTACATCTTAACCCTCGTTCGATCGATTGGAATCGTCACCCAGCCAAAGCAGAAATATACCTGCATAACCTCATTTTTTGGCAAGAACAGATAATTTCAGCCATAGACAAGGCTTTAGGACTAAATCCCGAACATATACCCGAAAAAGCGCAAAATCAGCGCATCAGTCAAATTCTCAAGGCTGCCGAAGAAAAAAGCACCTATACAATAGGGGAGAAATCCCCGAAAAATCGGCTGGAATTAAAGGCAGTGGCCCAAATTCATCAAACTTACATAGTTGCCGAACATCCTAACGGATTATGGTTAGTCGAACAACATATTGCCCATGAGCGGGTTTTGTACGAACGTTTAGAGGATAACTGGGAAATCGTGCCTTTAGATACTCCGATCATCTTAAATCAGCTAACTACTCGACAAATCGAACAATTACAACGTTTAGGATTAGAAGTTGCTAGTTTTGGCGATCGCTCTTGGGCAGTTCGTAGTATTCCTGTTCTACTAAAAGAGCGGGAGGATCGGGCTGATGCTTTACTAGAATTAAGTTTAGGGGGGGATTTACAAACCGCTCAGGTGGCCACCGCTTGCCGGAGTGCGATCCGCAACGGTACAGCTTTAAGTTGGGAAGAAATGCAGAATTTACTCGATGATTGGCAAAATACCCGTAATCCCCGCACCTGTCCCCACGGAAGACCGATTTACTTATCCTTAGAAGAAACCTCGCTCGCTCGCTTCTTCCGTCGTCATTGGGTAATCGGCAAAAGTCACGGCATTTAATCAGTTATCAGTTATCAGTTATCAGTTATCAGTTATCAGTTATCAGTTATCAGATGTTAGTTTTCAGTTCACTGTTCACTGTTCACTGTTCACTGTTCACTGAAAATTGGCAGATATTGCTAGGGAAAAACGGAAAGTGCTGCCTTTACCTAATTGACTTTCTACCTCGATTTGACTTTGGTGTAATTCCACTAAACGACGGGTAATCGCTAAACCAATACCACTACCCCCAGAATAACGGGAACGAGAACGATCGGCCCGCCAAAAGCGCTCGAAAATAAAGGGTAAATCCGCTGCTGCGATGCCAATTCCCGTATCGATAACGGCAATTTGTAGGTGGTTTTTGTCCCTTGTCACTTGCAGGGTAATTGCACCATGATCGGTGTAACGAATGGCATTACCGAGCAGATTCACTAAGATTTGTTCCAGGCGATCGGGATCGGCCATGACAGCTGGTAAATTGGGGGGACAATCTAACTGTAAAGTCGGGCCATCTTCTAATAATTGATCGGCAAATTTTTCGATGAGAGAAGTTAACAAAGGTAATAAATTAACAGGTTGCAGTTTAATCGAGAGATAACCAGATTCCGCTCGCGATAGCTCCTGTAGATCGTGGGTTAAACGTTCTAATCTGCGGGTTTCTTTCACTAATTTCTGATAAAGTTCTGGATTAGGTTCGATCGCACCATCGGCTAATTCTTCTAAATATCCCCGCACCACAGTTAAAGGGGTGCGTAATTCGTGGGTAAGATCACCGATTAATTCCTGGCGCCGTTTTTCCACATCGGCTAAACTAATCGCCATCTGATTAAAACTGATGGCTAATTGATTTAATTCTGGGATTTCGCTTTCTGGAACTCGCGCCGATAAATCCCCTTCAGCAAAATTTTTAGTGATTTGTTTCATTTGTTTTACCGGTTTCATAATGCGTTGAGAAACCAAAAAACTCAGATAACCAGCCGTACTTCCTCCCGCAATGAATGACCAAATGGCACTACTATCCCAAGCTGTCTCAAAACCCCTAACCAAGAAAGTTCTCGCTGATCGCACGGTAAAAAATCCCTGCCTTTCTAACTGTTCCAAACGCAAAACAAACATTCGCGGAGAGGATAATTTAGCAATGATAATAAAGCTACTCAATCCCACCACCATAACGAGGAGATGGGATAAAAATAATCTGGTTCCTAAGCTTAATTTTGGTGGCTGCATATTTGTTAAAAAACTCTATTTGTCGTCAATGTTATTGACAGTGTTTTTCATAAAGATGAAGTATAACAGGATTTGCTATCGACGGCCGACTCCCCACAACGAAAACTTTGTACCTCACCATTAAGATAACTGTCATCTATTCGGCTACAGCATCTTAAATAAACTGACAAGAGAAAAAATCCCCCTAGGTATGTATCTTCAGGGATGGCTAAATAAAGAACTCTATCGGGTTCTTCCTGTGGAAGAATCTCCCGTTAAGCTATGATCTGAGGGGAGAGTAGGTCAAAATTTAACTTTTCCCCCCTCTATGCTAGGGTATCAAGATGCGCTACTCTGTTAGGAGATGATTTGGCTTGAGTTATCTGCCCAAAGTAGCGTCTGTTTTTTTAACCCTTACCCCCAAAAGAGAATCTTTTCTGTATGCTAGAGGCTAATAATCAGGGAGAGAATCAAATATTTCTCTATGAAGTTGTTTTTTCGGGTTCTTCTGGCTCTTGGCCTCAACGCTTCTCCCGGACAGTCCTGCGAGTACCTAAAAGCCGCATGAGTCAAGAAACACAGCGCCTCCTGCGCCAAGGGGCCAAGATTCTCAGTATAAAGCCTCTTGACCAAGAAACTGTCTCGATTAAGCCTAGTTTACCCCCCCAACCCTGGTGGGTAGAGATCACCACCAGTCAGCCGAAATGTCTCTATTATTTCGGTCCTTTTGAGAGTTTTTCGGAAGCTTTATCCCATCAATCCGGTTATATCGAAGACCTACAATCGGAATCTGCTGTGGGAATTAACAGCGAAATTAAACAATGTCAGCCAGAGGTTTTAACTCAAGAAGATTTTTAATTTATGGTATCTAATTATACAGATTTTTAGGAATAGTTAGTTTCCTCTTGTTTTCGTTTAATAATGCCTTTACCCTCACAGAATTTACAGGGGACGGATTCATTCTCCGTCTCTAGATAGATTCTTCCTTTGCCTTGGCAGTGGGGACAGATAATTTGTTCTTCCCACCAATAATTCTCTAAAAAAGCCTCATCGGTAATATAGGTAAAATCTTCAAACATTGGCTTGTCCTCTTATCGTTGAGATAGCTTAATCTGGATTCATCTTTCCACCTGAGAAATTGAAAATCAGTTTTACCCCCATCCTAAAAAAGATCGGGTTCATTCTTCTTGAAACTTAAATTACTTCATATTTATTTATATTTATTAATATATAATGAATGATTGTTTACTATCAATAAAAAAATCCCCTGCCTGTTAGCTGCGCTGAGAAAATGGGCATAATAAGGAATGTAGTCGGCTGTACAGTCTTAACTGGTTCTATTCCATGTCATCAGCAAACGAGAAACCCCAGACCAAGCTGCCTTCCTTTGCCCAAAAGTTAGTGCAATCTGGTTATATCACTATCGGGCAACTACAAAAGGCAATGATCGAAAAGCAGAAAAGTCATCTACCTCTAATCGAAATTTTACCCCTGATTACTGGTCGTCCTTTACCCAAAGAGGTACTGGCATACTACCGACTCGAACAACTGTCAAAATTAAAAGCCAAGTATGGGGTAGAATATCTTGACCCTGAAAGTGAGACGATCGACTGGACAGAAATCGAGAATCTGTTTCGTCAAGTCCTCCCCTTGGAGATTTGCCGTCGTTATCAGATCCTGCCCCTACAAAAACAGGAATCCCCTCCCCATGTCCTTCACCTAGCCATGGTAGATCCCGCTAATCAGGAAATTCTCGATGATTTACGTCGTATCCTCCAGGATCAAGAATTGCAGTTTGAACGTCGTGTCATTGATCGGGCAGATTATCAGAAATTGGTCGAAATCTATCATTCTCGCCAAGAAGAAGCCCTATCTGGCCATTGTCTTCCCCAAGAACAAGATCTAGAGGCCATCGTTGACACAAGGGACATTTTTGAAGATGCCCAATCTCTCCCCCATCTCAACCCCGAGATTACCTGGGATGTTTTCGGGAGAATCGAGGCGATCGAGCAGCTATTACAGGCTCTCAATCGTGAATTACAGTCACTAAAGCGGGAAATTAACCTAAATTCGCCCAAAGCTTCCCCTGAGAGCGCAAGTCCGACTATTCTCGACCAGGAGTTGCCTGATTTGACTAATCCAGTCCTTCCCCCGCGAGACCGGTCATCGGACAAAGAAATGATCGTTGCCGATGATCCTGTTTATGAGGAGTTAACCGACCCCGGTGATTGGGAACAGTTAAAACAAGAAATAGACCCGAATCAAGGATCGATCGTCTCCTCGGATTTAGACGATCCTTTCTCTCTCGAAGTCAATACCTCTTTTCCTTCCGTCCCCGATCCTTGGTCCTAGTCGGGTAAAATGCTGGGAAAACAGAATTAAAATTTAACCTGGGCAATATTTGAGGACTAAAAAGTAATGACCACAGAATTAGAAAGCAAAAAAGTTACTCCTACTCGCTGTTTAGTTGGCGCGGCAATTTCGTCCGCATTGGGGACAATTCTCTATTATCTCACGGCAGCGATCGGTCATTCTTTTTACTCAAAACCGATGGTTGCTCACAGTCCGATCGCCTTGAGAATTGGCAGCGCTGTCCGCACTTTAGTTTTTGGTTTAGCTTCTCTAGGAACCTTTATTTTTGCTTTTGTCACCATTGGTTTAATTCTTTTGGCTATCCAATTACTACTTAAACGCCCTCAACAAACATAAATTATGAATTATGAATTGGAAGTGGGGAAGTGGGGAGCTTTTCAGTGATCAGTTTACTGATAACTGATAACTGATCACTGATAACTGATAACTGATAACTGATTAACGGACCTTTTGAGCCATAAAATCTTCGATGAGTTGTTCTAAAACGGCCGAGGAGGCGCGGGTAATCAGAAAACATCTAAACTCTTGGCCTTGACTGAGATATTGGGAATAGGCCGGCTGTAAAAAAGGTTTATAGCCGGGGTTTTTGCGGATATACACCTCAAAAAAGGCCAAAGATAGGGAATGGGCGTAACTATCGATTAGATAGGGTGCTGGCAGGGTAAGATCGGCTATGGATTCGATCGCTTCGTTAATTCCCGCATCTAGTACCGAAAAGTCAACGTGAGCTTGACCTTCAATCAGAGCTAAATATTTATTTTCGGTATTGAGCAGGGGAAAAGAGCGCACCTGTTCAAAAATGGCGGGGGTAGCGGGATCGTAGGTTCCTGCCGCTACAAAAGTGGGAATTTCGATCTTAGCTAGTCCTTTAGCCCCGAAAATACTCCAATTAAACGGATTAACCGCAAAAATCGCTTTGATTCTCGGATCGCGAAAATTGTATTCTTCCCGGGGTAAATCCAAAGCACGACACTGCAGCAAGAGGGAGACATTGAGAAAAGCTAATCTTCTTTGGCAGTCCCGTTGTAAATTCTCGAAATCGATCGTCGCCCCACCCACGGCTAAGGCCGTATAACCGCCGAAGGAATGTCCACCAACTCCCACATTATCTACATCTAATTGCCCCTGAAATTCCCCCGCATTGCGTCTTTGCAATTCATCGATCACAAAAGATATGTCCAATGGACGATTGACAAATTCGTTGGTATAAAAAACCGTCCGCGATAAACCAGCGAGCAGATTCTGCACCTGTAGGGTATCGCTGCCGGGGTGTTGGGGTATGGCGACGAGATAACCGTAACTAGCCCAATGTTCCGCTTGTCGGACAAAATCTTCAGGACGAGAAGCTAAACCGTGGGAAAAGACGATAACGGGGGTTTTCTGGGTTAATTGCCCCTTGGGTTTGACAATAATTAGATAAAGTTCCCTCTGACGACGGCTATCGGTTAAATCCAGCCGCATCTGTTCCACTTGTTGCGGTCCCGGTTGTCGGGGGTCGGTCATGGCGGTAAAATTAATTTCACCAGCCTTTTTAGCTTCTTCTAAGGATAATTGCGCCACCTTTTCCGTGAATACTGTGGTGGCTTTCAGGACGACATCGATCGCCCTAGCTAATCTTTGCACTCTTGTCACATCAATCTGCATATTAGTGGGCAGATTACGCAGCAGGTTAAGAATAGTTACCCCTCCCGGTTCAAAAGCTGATTTAATTAGGGCAGAACGCAGAGCGAATTTACCATTAATACCCCCTTGAATGGTGATCAGTTCCCCTAAAAGGTTGAGGATATCTTCCCCCATTGTGGTGTTAAAAAAGCGCGAGATCAGGACGGGATTAATTTCTTTACTTGTAGTTAAAGCTTGGCGAAATTCTCTTTGTTGTTCGGGGGTGGTATTACCTAAATATTGTCTTAGATTAGCGTCAATTCTGCCAGTTTTAGCAAACTTTTCTAGGGAACTAATTTCTAGGGTCCGACTAAAGGGCGCTAAGATAAAAGTGATTCTTTCGGCCGAGAGGACAGGGAAGCTAGTCAGTATTGTTCCTAAGCAACCAAGAGCGATCAATCGACCAATTTTAGCTAATTGCAACAAGTTTTTCGCCTCCTTTTTTTCCTGCGTTCCTATTCCCTCTGGATTATAACAGTAACCTGGCAGTTTTTAACGGTTTTCCTGCTTGATTATCAACAAAAATTATCAATTTACCGCATTCGATAATCTTGGACTAGAATAACGGGTAACAAGTCTCGATAATTCCCATCTTGCTGATTTCAAGCTACTGAATAAGCTAAGACGCATCTTAACCGCCTATCCTTAGATTAGCCCACCCCCCCAACCCCCCCGATGTCGGTAGGGCAGGGGGGGTGGGGGGTTGGAGGGGTCTTGCCTCTTGCATGAGTGCCTCGTCTCAACAAGCAATTTAAATGCTTGACAGCTTACCTGTGGTAGTCAATAATAACCGCTCACCGTTCATGATTTAAGGGTAAAAATGCCAAAGTTGCCACTACTTTCACCCCAAATTCTTCCTCAAAAACAGGTTTTTTATAGTCTAAACTCCACAATTCTAAAGCACAATCATCTTCAGCATTATTGGGAAAAAGATGCAGATGTAGGGTTCTATATTCGGGATCGTACTTACATTCAATCTTTTTAATTGCTCCTATTTGTCGCCGATCTAAAGCCACAGCCAAGCGCAGTATAGCACTTAAATGTCTGACCATATACTGATAGTATTCCGTTAATTTCATAAAATCATCGTGTCTTTTCTTCGGCTTACTTTTGCGGTGATAACGAGCGATATTAGCGATAACTTCTAACTCTATTTCCGTATAGCCCAACAGTTCACCATTGCGAATTAAATAATAGGAATGTTTATGATGGGCAGCATGACTAACATATAAACCACTATTATGTAAAATTGCCGCCGCCCATAATAAATCTTTAGCCTCCTGATTCCAAGAATGTAATTGTGCTTGGGTTTGCTCGAACAAAGACAGGGAAAATGTCGCTATTCTTTCGGCCGATTCTAAATTAACTTGATACTTTTTCGCTATTTTCAAAACACTGCGCTGACGGATTTCACTCTGATAAAGTAACCGATTATCAATTAAACCGTGGGTCAGCATCCAATCGACGATTACCCCTTCTCGCAGGGCCCTTTCACAGAGAACTAACTTATCAACATCTAACATGGTCATCGCTTCCAAAAGCACGATCGAACCGGCTAGAATTATCTCGGCCCGTTTATCGGACATCCCCAGAATTGCCAGTCTTTGGTGATAGTCCAAAGTGGCGAAACGTTTGACTAATTCTTTAACATCTTTGCGGGTTAATTGATAACCATTTAAAGGATTGGGAATTAACCCCAATTTCTCGAAAGCATGGATAGTCATCAAAGTTTCGATCGTGCCAGAAGTTCCCACTAAACGCGGCACTTCTCCCAGCTGTAAATGATGTTGAATTTCCTCCACAGCCCGCTCTAACATTCCCCGGGTGTATGCTCTTAAATAAGCTAATTCTGTGGGACTAATGGGATCGGTGGTAATGAAATCTTGGCTCAAACGCACCGCGCCGATTTTGGTACTACCAAGAAAGCGAATTTCTTGACTATCAGCTAAGATTAATTCCGTGGAACCGCCACCAATATCGATAATAATATGGGCTTGATTTTGGAAATCCATCCCTGAGACGACACCGAGATAAATCCGGCGCGCTTCCTCCTGTCCAGAGATGAGATTTACAGAAATACCGACTTCTTTCTCGATTAAAGCCAAAAATTCGTCACCGTTGGCCGCTTCCCGGGTGGCGCTGGTGGCTACGGCGATAATCTGGTCCGCATGGAGACTAATAGCCAGATCGTGACAGCGTTTTAAAGCGGCGATCGCTCTTTCCATGGCCGCTAGGGTTAATTTACCAGTTTTTCTATCTCGATCGCCCAGACGGACTGTATCCTTTTCTCTGGCAATAATCGTAAAAGCGGGTAAAGACGGTTCAATTGCCACTACTACCATGTGAACCGAATTCGTGCCAATATCGATCGCCGCTAGGATTTGGACATCGGGGACTTTTGCCGGGGGCGCTAGTTCCCGATTGGGTGTAACTTGATTAGAAATATTCACCATCGCTTATCAGTGATCAGTTACCAGTCGGGGGATAGGGGTTAGGACTGGTCTTATTATCCCTCTAATTGCCCGCCTCGGCCTCGCAATTTTAGCTTGATCTAGCATTGATCTTAATAATGAGGTAGGAAGCTTTCCTTTTGGGGAGTCCTTCGTCGGTCGTCAATACCCGATCCAGTTATACTTAATCTTTATGAGAAACGTTCTAATTAAGAAAAATAAACTGTAGCGACATATACTGTTTTCCCATGTTCTAATGGGGATAGATAGGGGAAAAAAATCATGTCGAAATCACTCTTTACCGATGCCAGCAGTCGCCTAGAACGCGCCCTTAAGTATGTCTCCATTTCCGATGATGCGATCGAGCGGTTAAAATATCCCAAAGCTAGTCTCAGCGTCTCCATACCCGTCCGTATGGACAACGGCACTTTAAGAATCTTCCAAGGCTACCGCGTCCGCTACGATGACACCCGCGGTCCTGGAAAAGGAGGTGTGCGCTATCATCCCAACGTCAGCATTGATGAAGTACAGTCCCTAGCCTTTTGGATGACCTTTAAGTGCGCCCTGCTGGATTTGCCCTTTGGTGGGGCTAAGGGCGGCATTACCCTCAATCCGAAAGAATTGTCAAAAGCCGAGTTAGAACGCCTTAGCCGGGGCTATATCGAGGGTATAGCCGACTTTATTGGTCCCGATGTCGATATTCTTGCCCCCGATGTTTATACCAACGAGATGATCATGGGTTGGATGATGGACCAGTACAGCATTATTCAGCGTAAAATTAGTCCGGCGGTGGTGACGGGGAAACCTTTAACCATGGGAGGCAGTCGCGGCCGCGATACGGCCACAGGAACGGGGGCTTTTCATGTTATTCATTCTCTTTTGCCGAAATTAGACAAAAAACCCGCTAATACTACCGTAGCCGTCCAGGGATTCGGTAACGCTGGGGCTGTAGTGGCAGATCTCTTAGCCAAAGCCGGTTATCAAGTGGTGGCGGTAAGTGATTCCCAGGGCGGCATTTATCGGGAAAAAGGCCTAGATATTGCCAGCATTCGTCAGTATAAACAGGAACATCGCGGGATTACTGCTATTTACTGTCAGGATACCGTGTGTAATATCGTGGAACACGAGGCGATTAGTAATGAAGAATTATTAGCCCTAGATGTGGATATTTTGATTCCAGCTGCCCTAGAAAACCAAATTACCGCCGAAAATGCCGATCGCGTGCGGGCAAAATACATCTTTGAAGTGGCCAATGGTCCCACTACCTCGGCAGCTGATCGCATTTTAGAAGCAAAAGGGATTCTCGTTTTCCCCGATATTCTGGTGAATGCGGGTGGGGTAACGGTGAGTTATTTTGAATGGGTGCAAAATCGCAGCGGTCTTTATTGGCAATTAACCGAGATAAACGAGCGCTTAAAAGAAAGAATGGTGACAGAAGCCGAAAAAGTCTGGTCTTTCGCCCAAGAATTCGATATATCTCTGCGTACCGCCGCCTACGCCCATGCCATTGCCCGTCTCGGTGAAGCCCTAGATGCGAAGGGAACCCGCGATTATTACGTCAATGGTAAGAGTTATTCCTGAAGTCGATTCGGGAATCACTCTCCCGAAAAACTCCCTTTTGTGACAGGAAAAACACGGGATTACCAATATCAAAACTGCGGTGATCTGGTACAAACCAGTATCAATTGCACCCGTTAGTTTGGGTCTAGGTTTTAAAAATCCCCCCAAAAAAGATTCATATTTGAAATCGGCAACGCCATCTATTCTCCGTAGGATTCAGCAGTAATTTTACCCCGAAAAACGATGTAATTATAAACTGTATAAGCTAGTAAAATTGGGATTAAAAAACCCACAAAAGTCAGCATAAACACCAAAGAACTAGGGGCGGCCGCCGCTTGATAAATTGTCACGGACGGGGGAATAATATCGGGAAAAATCAACAATCCCAAACCGATAAAAGAGAGCATAAACAGCAATACTGTCCAGACCATCGGGGTGTTTTCTTCCTTTAGTTGCAAACTCCGCAGTAATAAACCCAGTAAGACCACAGCTAAAATCGGGATGAGGATAAAGATGTAAATTAGTCGAGGGTCAAATAAACGCTGACGGATATGGTCAGAAAGCAGCGGCGTACTGATGGTGATAAAGACAGCACCGATAAAAGTGGTAATAGCGGCAATTTTTGCCGTTTTATAGTGAACTTCCTGTAAATTACCCGTAGTTTTCAGAATTAGGTAAGTGGAACCCACTAAAACATAAGCTTGGATTAAAGTTAAAGAAACTAGAATCGATCGCCATGTTAACCAATCAAAGGGACCGCCGGCAAAATGACCCAATTCATCCACTTTAATGCCCTCAAAAACCGCACCGAGGGCGAATCCTTGCCCCAAAGCGGCCAAAAAACTGCCGAGTCCGAAGGCATAATTCCAGAACAACTTGCGACGAGAATGTTCACGAAACTCGAAGGAAACAGCCCGAAATAACAGCCCCACCACCATAATCACTGCTGGCAGGTATAAAGCGTTTAAAATTGTCCCGTAAGCTAGGGGAAACGCCCCAAACAGGGAACCTCCCATCAAAACAATCCAAGTTTCGTTAGCATCCCAAACATTGCCCAAACTGGTCATTAAAATACTGCGACGCTTCTCGGAGGAGGAAGTCAGGGAAAGAATTCCCACCCCCAAGTCAAAACCATCGAGGAGGACGTAGAGAAACAGGAATAAACCCAGAATAAAAAACCAAATTTGCGGCAAAAAATACTGTAACGGTTCCATAGTTCCTCCTATTGTTGCGCTTCTAGGGAACGGGGATTCGCTTCCTGTGAGGTCACTTTTTCCTCTTGAGTCCCCGGCAGTGGTAAGTTAAGATTGGGTCCCTGACGGATAATAAGACTGCCGAAATAGAGAGCAGAAACCAAGAAAACGACATAAATCGCCGTAATTCCGATTAAAGAGGTTAAAATCTCGCCTGCGGGCAGTTTAGAAGCAGCATCCACCGTCCGGATTTGATTGTAAACTGTCCAGGGTTGACGACCGACACAACGGACAATCCAACCGGTTTCAACCGCAAGATAACCCAGAGGGGCCGCAAAAACCCAAGCGCGTAGTAACCATTTTTGACTGTCGATTTTTTCGTTAGATAATTGACCGCGCAGCCATTGCCCGACAGTTACAGCCATTAAAGACGCAAGAAAAAGACCGATAGCGACCATAATCCGGAAGGAATAATAGATTAGCCCCACCATGTGCGGTCTGTCTTCGTATTTCCACGTTTTTAAGCCGAGAACAGGTTCCGATAACTTGGGTTTTAATTCCAAAAGATAACCCAAAGCATTAGGAATCTTCACTTCCCAGCTATTTGTCTCCGCTTTATCCTTGGGTAAAGCAACCAAACTCCAACCGGCAGTTTCTCCCGCAGGAATGGTTTCCCATTGCGCTTCCATGGCGGCTAATTTAGCCGGTTGATAGTGATACACTTGTTCGGCACTAAGATGACCGACAAAAATTTGCAAGGGGGCGATAACAATCGCTAGAGTAAGAACAATTTTGAGAGAACGACTAAAAAAGCTAATGTGACGTTTATTGAGCAAATACCAAGCACTAATCCCACCAATGACGAAAAGAGAAGTTTCCAGAGTAGCGAAAAACATATGCAGGAAACTATTAACCATGAAGGGATTGAGAATCGCTTGTAGGTAATCCTGAACGATAAATTTACCATCCACGAAGATGCCACCGGCGGGGGTTTGCAGCCAAGAATTAGCGGTTAAAATCCAGAAAGTGGAAAGATTAGCCCCAAAAGCGACGAGAATTGTCGCTAGGAAGTGAATTAACGGGGGAACTCGTCCCCAACCAAACAGCATAATTCCCAGAAAACTAGCCTCTAGCATAAAGGCCATGGTTCCCTCGAAACCGAGGATAGTTCCGAAAAAGTCCCCCACTGCTTCCGAAAAAGGCGCCCAATTCATACCAAACTGAAAAGCCATCGGTAAACCAGAAGCAACTCCAATGCCGAAATTGAGAATGTAGAGTTTTGACCAGAAGCGAGCGTGATGATAGTAGTCCGGATTGCGGGTTTTTAGCCATAATCCTTCGACAATGACTAGATAAATGCCCATACCAGTGGTTAACACCGGCCAAAGCATATGAAAAATAGCGGTGATGGCGAATTGTATCCGCGACAAAGCGACGGGATTGGCAAGTAAATCCATGATTATAATCTTTAAACGATCGTGAAGATAAGTAGGTGGGTGGAATTAAATATAAGATGAACGTAGGTTGGGCTTCGGCCGTGAGCTTTTGCCGAACGGTTGAAGCATGAAACCCAACGCCCGCATGGGTTACGCTACCGCTAACCCATCCTACAAATAATTGTGCCTCCCTACTTATGATAAGCACCTATAATACTTAGCCAGTAATGCCCTGAAAAGGCAAGGGTAAATAGGGATTATATAGATTGTTTTTAGATTTATGCGATCGCTTTGGTGTTAGTCAATGACTTAGTTAGTACACTTGTATTATATTGGGAGGAAAACTCAGAAAAATTGCTAGAATATTAGCCTGATTAATTAATTTTCCCCTCGATCGAGTATGACTTTCTCCTCAGCCGCAGACTTTCAAGATGAATTTGATGTCATCGTCGTCGGGGCGGGCCATTCCGGCTGTGAAGCGGCCCTAGCTTGCGCCCGTCTCGGTTGTCGTACCCTTCTCCTCACCCTTAATCTCGATAAAATCGCTTGGCAACCTTGTAACCCCGCCGTCGGTGGTCCGGCTAAATCCCAATTAACCCACGAAGTGGACGCTTTAGGCGGCGAAATTGGCAAAATGGCCGACCGCACCTATCTGCAAAAACGGGTTCTTAATGCCTCTCGCGGGCCGGCAGTCTGGGCCCTACGCGCCCAAACCGATAAACGGGAATACGCGGCGGTGATGAAAGGTATCGTCGAAACCCAAGCCAATCTGGTTATTCGGGAAGGCATGGCCACAGACCTGATTTTAGGGGCAAATGAGCAAGTTTTAGGGGTAGAAACCTATTTCGGCACTTGTTTCGCCGCTAAAGCCGTCATTTTAACCACTGGCACTTTTTTAGGCGGCAAAATCTGGATTGGCGGCAAATCCATGGCCGCTGGACGGGCGGGCGAATTTGCGGCGGTGGGTTTAACAGAAACCCTAAATCGTCTCGGATTCGAGACTGGTCGCCTAAAAACTGGCACTCCTGCCCGTGTGGATAAGCGTTCGGTGGATTACTCGCGCATGGAACCGCAACCGCCCGATGACGAGGTGCGTTGGTTTAGTTTTGATCCGGAGGTGTGGATCGAACGAGAACAAATGAACTGTCATCTCACCCGCACCACGGCGGCAACTCATCAATTAATCAGAGATAATTTACATTTATCCCCCATTTATGGCGGTTTTATTGACTCCAAAGGACCGCGTTATTGCCCCAGTATTGAGGATAAAATCGTCCGTTTTGCCGATAAAGAAAGTCATCAAATTTTTATCGAACCGGAAGGGCGCGATATTCCCGAACTTTATATCCAAGGCTTTTCAACCGGACTGCCGGAAAATGTTCAATTAGCAATGCTGCGGACTTTACCCGGTTTAGAAAACTGTGTGATGTTGCGTGCTGCCTATGCAGTGGAATACGATTATTTACCGGCAACTCAGTGTTATCCAACCCTGATGACGAAGAAGATTGAGGGGTTATTTTGTGCGGGACAAATTAATGGGACAACTGGTTATGAAGAAGCGGCAGCCCAAGGACTGGTGGCGGGGATTAATGCGGCGCGGTTTGCTTTAGGAAAAGAGTTAATTGTTTTTTCCCGGGAGGAAAGTTATCTAGGAACTTTGGTCGATGATTTGTGTACTAAGGATCTGCGGGAACCCTATCGAATGTTAACCAGTCGTTCCGAATATCGCTTAGTATTGCGATCGGATAATGCCGATCAAAGATTAACACCTTTAGGGCGAGAAATTGGTTTAATTGATGACCGGCGTTGGCAATTATTCCAAACTAAACAAGCTAATATTATCGCTGAAAAAGAACGCCTACACGAAACGAGAATCAAAGAACGGGATCAGGTGGCAATTACCATCGTTAAGGATACGGAACAAAAAATCAAAGGTTCTCTCTCTTTAGCTGATTTACTGCGTCGTCCTAGCTTTCATTATCTGGATCTCGATCGCTATGGTTTAGGTAATCCCGATTTAAATTTAGCCGAAAGAGAAGGGGTAGAAATTGAGATTAAATATTCTGGTTATTTGAAGCGACAACAAAATCAAATCGACCAAATTAGTCGCCACAGTAACCGTCATTTATCCCCCGATATTGACTACATGAAAATCGAAACTTTGTCAATGGAATCGCGGGAAAAATTAACAAAAATTAAACCCGCCACCATCGGCCAAGCCTCGCGAATTGGCGGAGTCAATCCCGCCGATATTAACGCTTTATTAGTGTATTTAGAAATGCGGCAGATGTCGGCAGTTAAAAGTTAGGAAATAATCTTGATTATCAGCGATCAAGATGGGTGCATCTCCTTGACTTTCTCCCATTGATTATTATCAAGATTCTGGCGACATAGTTGTAAAAGCTGAGGCTGGCAATTTCTTTTATTGTGGTGGCCAGAGCCATTCTCGTCAACCTAAAAAGATTTAATTGTGTTCAAAGACTCGGTAACGTGAGCTTTAAAATCTAACATAGAATCAAAAATATGTCTGACGATTCCCTCTTTATCAATGATATAGGTAACTCGTCCAGGGAGAACGAATAAGGTAGAGGGAACACCGAATAATTTCCGGACTCGGTTATCGGTATCACTTAAAAGGGTGAAGGGAAGATTATATTTTTGGGCAAATTGTTGATGAGATTGGGGACTATCGCCACTAATACCAATAACTTCCGCACCCGCATCGGTAAACACTTCGTAACTATCGCGGAAAGCGCAGGATTCTGCGGTACAACCCGGAGTATCATCTTTGGGATAGAAATAAATTACCAGGGATTTTTTACCGATTAAATCGCCGATATTAACCGTTGCCCCTGTTTGGGAAGGGAGAGAAAAATTGGGAACTCGATCGCCTACTTTTATAGCTGCCATAAGATTAATTAATTGATAGATAATCGTGGATAGGGTGGTACTTTACATTCTAACCTTTTTTGGCCTTTTGTTTAGCCCGTTTAGCGGCAGCTTTGGCCGCTTTTTCTGCTTCAATGCGTTTTTGTTCGGCTTTTTGTTTTTCTTCGTCTAGTTTTTCTAGATAATAGTGATAATCTCCCGCATAGACAATTAATTCACCATCCCGAATCTCGACAATTTTGTTAGCTACCTGGGAGATAAAATAACGATCATGGGAAACAATTAAAACCGTGCCTTCATAAACTTTTAAAGCCGATTCTAACATTTCCTTGGCGGGAATATCGAGGTGATTAGTGGGTTCATCGAGAATTAATAAGTTAGCGGGAGCAAGTAACATTTTAGCTAAAGCAAGACGCGCTTTTTCGCCACCACTCAAGGATTCGACTTTTTTTAATACCGTTTCCCCACTGAATAAAAATCGCCCTAAAAGACTACGAACTTCCACATCTTTCCAATCGGGAACTTCATCATGAATGGTATCTAAAACGGTTTTAGTTAGGTCTAAAGCTTCCGCTTGGTTCTGCTCAAAATAACTAGGAATAACGTTATGTTTACCGATTTCGATCGAGCCTTCTGTGGGAGTTTCTAAGCCAACAATTAAACGTAAAAGCGTCGATTTTCCCGCACCATTGGGTCCTAAAAACGCCACTCGATCGCCCCTTTCTATTTCCAGATTTGCTCCCAAAAAGAGAATTTTATCATCGTAGATGTGAACAAGATTTTTAATAGTTACCACTTCTCGACCACTACGCACTGCTGGAGGAAACTGGAATTTTAAGGTACGCACATCGGCGATTGGTGCTTCAATTTTTTCCACCTTTTCTAGTTGTTTTTCCCGGCTTTTTGCTTGGGTGCTACGGGTGGCACTGGCCCGGAACCGATCGACGAAAGCTTGCTGTTTTTCTAGTTCTTTTTGTTGACGTTCGTAGGCACTTAACTGAGCGGATTGTTGTTCGTATTTTTGCTCTAGATAGGCAGAATAATTACCTAAATAAGTGGTAGAAACTCCCCTTTCAGTTTCGACAATTTTGGTACAGAGACGATCGAGAAATTCCCGGTCGTGGGAAACTATGACCATGGGAGTGGTTAAATCCTTGAGGAATTTTTCTAACCATTCAATGGTTTCTAAGTCTAAATGGTTAGTCGGTTCATCGAGGAGTAAAATATCGGGAGTTTGTAGGAGAATTTTGCCTAAACTCATCCGCATTTGCCAACCACCACTAAAGGAACTTACTAAGCGATCTCCGTCATCAATAGTAAAGCCCATTTCCGGTAAAATTTTCTCGATGCGTGCTTCTAATCCGTAACCATCTAACCCTTCAAATTGTCTTTGTAGGCGATCCAATTGATGAATTAAGCGATCTAATTCTTCGGGATCAGCTTTTTCCATGTGCTGGGGAATTTCTATTAGTTGATGGTGGACTTGATTCGCTTCTTGAAACACCGTCCAAAATTCCTCCCGTACCGTCCGACGGGGATCCACTTCAAATTCTTGGGTAAGATAGCCGATATGGAGACTGGTAGGACGGATGATCTCCCCAGCCGTAGGTTCCACTTGCCCCATAATAATCTTTAGTTGGGTGGATTTTCCCGCCCCATTGACTCCCACCAAGCCGATGCGATCGCCAGTTTTTACTTCCCAAGTGACATCTTTTAACACTTCTCCCGTCGGGTAAATCTTACTAATTCTCTCTAGTCGTAGCATCGCTGATTTTTCTCCAGTCCTAGGCAGGTGAGGCAGTCCGCCTTTATTGTAACATTTAGTTAAGCTTTATCTCGTCCCTGTCAAGTTTTCGGGGCAATATCTCGAAGCAATCAGGAGGAGAAATCGGAACTCCGCCATCTAAAATATAGTAAAACACTCCGAAAAACCATGACTTATTCTGGGGAAATGGGTAAATTCAACTAAAAACCCAAAACCCTAAAACCCCAACACCCCGCAATCCCTTGATGTTGTTTATGTTAAAAGAGAACGCTTTTGTGGGGTAGAGCCTGAAACATTTATTGAGAAACATTAAAGATTAATTACTATGACCAACTCTTAGGGTTAGAGAAAGGTAAACTTGAGACTCTTAAGTAAAATTTATTGAATCAAAATCAGTTGTAATTAATTTAAATGAAATAGCCCTACCCCACTCCCCACTGATTACTGATCAGTGTTTACCGCTCACTGAAAAATCACCCTTCTCTTGTCTCTTAATCAAATTCTGCTTTTAAATCCCGACGCATTAATTCATCGACAGCAACTTGGGGAGAAATTTCCCCGCGCAAAAGACGATCAACTTGGCAGGTAATCGGTACATATAAATTTTTTGGGGGGGCAATTCTCATTAAAACTTCTGTGGTGTTTATTCCCTCGGCAGTTCCCTCTAACTTAGCTAAAATCTCAGGCAAAGATAAACCTAAAGCTAATTGATAACCCACTTGATAATTGCGAGATAAAGGACTATTACAGGTGGCTAATAAATCCCCTAAACCAGATAAACCAAAGAAAGTTTCTTGACAACCTCCTAGACAAGTTCCCACCCGAACTATTTCCGGTAAAGCGCGAGTTAACAGGGCAGATTTGGCATTAGTACCCAACTGTAAACCATCACAAACCCCAGAAGCGATCGCCATGACATTTTTGAGAGTGCCACCTAACTCAGTCCCCAAGGGATCGCTATTAAGATAAACCCGAAAAGATTCCCCAGATAATAATTTTTGTAACAATATTGCTGCTTTTTGAGTATAACTTGCTACCACCGTCGCCGCAGGTAAACCTTGATTAATTTCTTTAGCTAAATTGGGACCAGAAAGAACCACAAGAGAATTATCAGGAAAGGCTTGATTCCACAGGTGAAAAGGGGTACGAGTGGTGATTGGGTCTAAACCTTTAGTAGCGGTGACGATAACTATGCGAGAATTTAATTGTAATTGCTGTAATTTTTCGATTGTTGGGGCAACTCCTTTAATCGAAACTGCTGAAATAATTACCTCAGTATCTGCTATAACAGTCCCTAAATCTTCCCCGCTATGACGCGACCAAACCCGAACGGCTAAGTGATTACGTCTAGCCAAATTAGCGAGAGTTTGCCCCCAAATTCCCCCACCTATAACCGTAATTTTCTTGGCATTTTCTAACAACTTTTATTCTCCTCCTTATTAGTGATCCGTTATCAGTTACCAGTTATTATTCCCTGATAACAGCAAAAAGATGATCGTTGCTCAATCAAGCTATGAATACCAACCGTGCATCCTATCCAAAAGTTAGTTTGGGTCTAGGTTTTAAAAATCCCATCAAAGAAGATTCATATCTTAAATTAGCAACGCCTGTCTTACTAGAATCTTGTCATACGTCTGATGCTTCGCCGTTTAACCGATAACCAGCGACGGAGACCCAAGATGGCTCCGATTGCCGCTTAATGTTCATTTACGAATAGTCTCTCAGGGCAGGGAGGATGTCAACAGGGCAATCGCTTTCATAAGTAGGGCTTATCTCTATGATAATGAGAAATAGGGTTAAAATTCCTTAAAACCCCTTTACATAACTATAAAAAGACGATAGTATTAACTCATGTCAAACAAAGAACCTTGACAATTAAATACATACAGAAATTATCCAACCAATGACCACCACTCTACAACAGCGCGAGAGCGCTTCCCTGTGGGAGCAGTTCTGCCAGTGGATCACCAGCACCAACAACCGTCTTTATGTCGGCTGGTTCGGTGTGATCATGATCCCCACCCTGCTCACCGCCACCACCTGCTTCATCATCGCCTTTATCGCCGCTCCTCCTGTAGATATCGACGGTATTCGCGAGCCTGTAGCCGGTTCTCTACTCTACGGAAACAACATCATCTCTGGTGCTGTTGTTCCTTCTTCTAACGCGATTGGACTCCACTTCTACCC
>NZ_JACJQV010000223.1 GCF_014696875.1 Microcystis wesenbergii FACHB-1317
TTGTCAAACAATCCGAAACTGGTTTGGAGAAATAATTAGTTATTTCGAGCGAAGGACAACGAATGGGGTGGTCGAGGGAATCAACAATAAACTGAAACTAATAAAACGGAGAGGCTATGGCTTGAGAAACTTTCGGAATTTTTGGGTTAGAAGTATGTTATCTTGGCATCTTGTCTGTTGATTTAGCATAAAGGGTAACGAAGAGCCATTATTTATTCCCCTTTGCCTTTTGCCTGAGTAGAAAACGGGTTTCTCCGAGAAACCCGTTTTCTGTGCGTTACTCAGTGACAGGGGAAAAATTTTTCTGAACTGGAGTAGCAAAAAAGTCTCAGTCTGGGTAAAATTGATTATCGATCGATTGTGTGAGGAGTCCGATCCCCATGACCAATAAACACACAGCAAGGCTGCTGGGCAGTTACCTGCAGCGCCTGCCTGCCCATAGTTGGCTCGTCCTAGTTTTTTGGGCTTTGATTATCGCTCCAGTCCAAGCTGCTGTAGAGTTACGCATTGCCATCAGTAAAGCTGTTAGCACCGTCTCCGTGGGTAGTTCCACCGATGCTGTGGTGAAAGATGGGGCCGGGAGAGTCCTAGGAGAATTGACCGCCATGAATGCCCTCAATGCTAATCCCAGAGGAAAAGCGGTGGGTTTGGCCGATTGGCAGGCCAGTCAATTGATCATCGAACCGGAGAATGATGGTTACGTCTGGATTAATGATCGCTGGTATCGAGGACGCACAAGGATCATTCGGCAAGGTTCTGGGGTGACAGCCCTAAATTTAGTCGATTTAGAGGAATATCTCTATAGTGTCGTCGGTGCGGAGGCGATTCCCTCCTGGCCGCAAGAGGCCTTAAAAGCCCAATCCGTGGCGGCGCGTACCTATGCCCTCTACCAAATGAATACTTCTGGTAATCGCATCTACGATCTCGATACTACCACCCGCACCCAAGTTTATAAGGGTCTAGAAAGCGAGTTTACTACCACCCACGAGGCGGTTAATGCCACCGCCGGACAAATTATGAGTTTCAACGGCAAACCGATTCTAGCGGTGTTTCACTCCTCCTCCGGGGGTCATACGGAAAATGTCGAAGATGTTTGGAATTCCTCCTTACCCTACCTGCGTGGTGTCGTCGATTACGATCAAGTCGCCCCGGTATTTCAATGGTCAAAAAACTTTAGCGCCGGGGAATTAGGCCGTTTAATTGGTGGTATCGGTCGTGTGCGATCGCTGTCTCCCGAAAGAACCACTCCCCACGGACGGGTGATTACAATGCGTGTAGTGGGCGATCAAGGCTCTAAATTAATCTCTGATACCCAATTACGGCGATTCCTCGAGCTGCGTAGTACCCTATTCACGATTTCAGCTAATAACGGTACTTTTGCCATCAATGGTCGCGGTTTCGGTCATGGGATCGGTTTAAGTCAATGGGGTGCTTTTTCCCTCGCTGACCAAGGGGTGACTTATGATCGCATTCTCAGCCATTATTATCAAAATGCTCGTTTAACTGAAATGCCCAACTAAAAAGGCTGTCAGCCATTTCCAGTCAACAGTAAACAGTGAACTGATCACTGATAACAAGGATCGAATCTAAAACCTAATTGGTTAAGCTAAGTAGGGCTTGCTGAATAAATCTAAAAACCTTGTTGGATAAGGCTTTTAGACTTTTTGTCAATCAAAAAGTACCAAATCTGGGAGTGATCGGGGGGAAAATTCAGGGACTTTTTCCCTGAAAATTAGGTAATCAAAATCGGTAAAACCCTACACCCCACACCCCACACCCCACACCCTGTCCCCACGAAAAACTTTTTCAGCAGCCCCTAAGTAGGGAGGCACAATTATTTGTGGGATGGGTTAGCGGTAGCGTAACATGAGCGGGCGTTGGGTTTCATGCTTCAACCCAACCTACGTTCATCTGATCAGTGATCACTGATCACTGATCACTGATTATGAGATAATGTCTAATCTCACTTGTAATTTTTGACTTGCATGACCATCGTTACCGAAGCCTTAACCGAGTTGGAACCAGTCATAAAAACTACCTTTACCGTTGAGGAAATTCGCCAACTACTGCCCCATCGTTATCCCTTTGCCCTAGTCGATCGGATTATTGACTATGTACCAGGTAAAAAAGCCGTTGGCCTAAAAAATGTCACGATCAACGAGCCTTTTTTTCCCGGTCATATTCCCAATCGTCCCTTGATGCCGGGGGTGTTAATTGTGGAATCCATGGCCCAAGTGGGGGGAGTGATTTTGACCCAATTACCCGGGATGAAAGGAAAATTTTTTGCCTTCGCTGGCATTGATAAAACCCGTTTTCGTCGTCCTGTGGTGCCGGGGGATCAATTAATCATGACGGTGGAATTATTATCCTTCAAGATGAATAAAATTGCTAAAATGCAAGGGGAAGCAAGAGTCGATGGGCAATTGGCCGCCCAAGGCGAAATGATGTTTTCCATCTTTGATTGACCTATGAATTTTGATCGAGATCGTTTCCGACAAGAACTAAATTTATTTGCTATTCTAGGGGCTTTTATTACCAATATTTTCGCTAATATTTTTCCTCTCAAGAGCGAAAATATCGGAGCTATCTCGAATACAGTTTTTCAAGATGTCTTAATTGTTCCCGCTAATTATGCTTTTGCAATTTGGGGATTAATTTATCTGGGTTTAATTAGTCTGGGAATTTACCAAGCTTTGGCTTTTAATAAAACTGAACCGCGTTTGCGTCGGTTAGGCTACGAATTAGCCATCGCTAGTGCTTGTCAGATTCTCTGGGTAATTCTCTTTCAATTGCGTTTTTTTACCCTGTCTTTACTGGCAATGCTAGGCATTTTAATTCCTCTCATCCGGCTTTATCTTCGCTTAGAAATTAATCGCTTTATTGTCAATCGTAAACAGGGTTTATTAGTTAATGCTCCTATTAGTATTTATTTCGCTTGGATTACCGTAGCCACGATTGTCAACGTCGCTTCGGTGCTAGATTGGATCAACTGGCAGCGATGGGGTCTAACTGACCAGATCTGGACGGTAATAATCCTAGTTATCGGGGCTATAATCGCGATTTTAGTCGGTTTAAAACGAAAAGATCGGGCTTTTATCGGGGTGTTTATCTGGGCTTTCTTGGCGATCGCTGTTAAACAGATTTCTCTGCCTCTAATTGCGATAACAGCGATTATATTAGCGATTATCCTAACTTTTCTGGTTTTTCGTGGCAATTTTCGCCCTCTGAGTCGTTAAGATGCGGGATCACAGCGAATTTCGACGATAAAGCCATCGGGATCGTAGAAGTAAACCCCCCTACCAGTGGGCCGGGTCACGGGTCCACTAGCAATGGTAATTCCCTGACTTTGTAGCACTTCTAGGGCAGAATTGAAGCCTTCGGGGGCAATATCGAAGGCTAAATGGTTGGCACGGGTAAAAGCGATTTCAGGATTGTCGTCGGGAGGGTTTAAATCTGGTTCCCAAAATAGGTCAATTACTGTACCATCGGGGGTGATAAAATTGGCCACTTTTCCCTGGGCAACTAATTCTTTTAAGGTACTGGGAATTTTTTCCCCCACTAATTCCTCTAATCCTAATATTTCCCCATAAAAATGACGAGAGGCATCCATATCTTTGACGTTGAAAGCGATATGATGAACTTTTCGCAGTTGACCGATTTTGAGTTTTTTTGTGGTTAAGGAAGGGCTAATAGTCATTTTAGTTATCATTTATCAGTAAAGGGTTGGGGGATTTTTCAGTGAACAGTAATCAGTAATCAGTGAAAAGACAGCACTATTAATGTCATTTAATACTCCTCATTTAATACCGCTAACTGATAACTGATAACTGATCAGGCTGGCGACTTAAGAGTTAATTTTTTGCAATAATTGCCGAATTGATTCCGCATCTTGGGCGTTGGGTAGGAGGGCAAGATAGAAGCCTAAATCCTGTTGCGCTTGGCTGAGTTGTCCAATTTGATAGTAAACTAAACCTCGATCGCGCAGCTCTAGGGGATGATTAGGAATGAGCAAAAGTAGTAGATCTATTGTCCGAATTGTCTGAGACCATTGTTGACGATTCAGGTAAATATATTTTAAATTAGTCAACAAACGTAATAAAATTTGCTGATTGGTAGCAATATTGAGAAAATGTTCTTCTAATTTAACTGGCTGTTGATAAACTTGACTTAATCTTTCTTGACAGTCTTGTTTAAATAGGATTTCACCACCGTGAAAGGGATCGACAAAGATTTCTACTTCCTCGAAATCGGGACGGATAATAAAATGGCCCGGCATACCAATTCCTACCATGGGAAAATCGATCTGTTTGGCAATCTCTAAATAGATAATCGAGAGAGTGAGTGGGATACCAGTGCGGCGATCAATTACGTCATTTAAGTAGCTATTGCGGGGGTCATAGTATTCTTGGGTATTACCGGTAAACTGTAAATCTTCAAACAAATATTGATTGATAATCTTGACTATTTTTAAGGGATATAATCTATCCGGTAAACGTTTTTTTACCTCGTCAGCCATTAAATTTATTCTATTTAAATAGTGATCAATCTTGAGGCGCGGATATTCAAAATTGGCTATTTGTAGGGCTGCCCGAGCTAGATTTATCTCAGAGTCAGGATGTTGAATTGTTTCGATGAAGGCTTGGTATAAGAGTTCAAGGGTCATTAGAAAAGGGTATTAATCAGATTATTAACTATTTTAACCGATGCTTCCGGTTTTATCGCTTCTCTTTTCTGATCACCATTAAAGATTCAGTGATTTAGATGAGCTTTCCCTGGAGAAGTAGCGAGAAATCTTTTCAATATCTAGATTAACCACGGCTTTTTCTAAAGGGATCGTGCGACAATTTTTATTTTGAGCCTGCACTTGATAAACTAATTGATTTGTCCAATCTAAAGCAGTTAACCAACCACTTTGGGGATGATAAACCCCAGTTTCAATGTCTAGCCAACCGTTGCCGCGAGCTAGTTGTCCCGGTTTGACATCGGGAAAGGTAAAGGTTAAAGTATGACCTGTGATAATTAGTTTATCCTTGAAATAGGGTTGGGTCATGGTATGAAATTCGTTTCTAATCCAACAAAACTGCTCTTTTGTTTGCCGTTCAAGAGGATATTCTGGGTGTACTCCCGCGTGAACTAACCAAATATCTCCTAGGTCTAAATAAGCGGGTAGAGATTGGAACCAATTGATATGCTCGGCGGGTATATTGTTATTATAACTTAGTAGTGTCGCCGCCCCGCCACTCTCGATCCAGCCGTTAAACCATTTTTCAGAAACTTCTTTTCCTGCCAGAGCTTTTAAGAGCATATATTCATGATTTCCTAGGAGACACTGATAGTTATTTTTGATGACAAAATCCACCACTTCCAAGCTCTGCTGTCCTCGATCGATTAAATCTCCTAGAAAATAAACCTCATCCTCACTATCGGGAGCAACTCGGTTTAATAGTCGCAAAAGTGCCTGAAAACTGCCATGCACATCTCCGATAATAATACGACGCGGTTCTTGAGTCTTTTTCCCTATTTTTCTAAAAAACACACACCCCTCCCTAATCACTGAGATTGCTACTCTTTTATCGCTAAAAAAGTAGTTTTTATCAAGTCTTAATTTTATTATAGGACAAAGCTTTCCTTCTGACAGTCACTCCCTCCTAAGAACTACGCCAGAAAGGCTGTAATTGTTTTGTAAAGTATTTTTGCAATCTCTGGACAGGGAGCGGTCAGGTTATGGTATTATTTTTTTATGATTAGTTTTTATATAATTGGATTTAAACATCTGTCACTAAGTGCAAAGATTCCCATTATATAAAAAGCATCTCAAAAAAATGCTCCTTTGTCAAGCATAATCAAAAAAAAAGTTTTTTTTTGAGATTATAATAAAAAAAAATTAGTTTTCGGCTTCTATTGACAGTCACTCCCTCCTAAGAACTGCCAGAGAAAGGCTGTAATTGTTTTGTCAAGTATTTTGGCAATCTCTGGACAGGGAGCGGGCGGGTTATGGTATTATTTTTTTATGATCAGTTTTTATATAATCGGACATAAGCGCCTGCTACTAAACGCAAAGATTCCCATTATATAAAAAAGCATCTCACAAAAATGCTCCCTTGTCAAGCATCATCAAAAAAAAAGTTTTTTTTTGAGATTATAATAAAAAAAAAATTAGTTTTCGGCTGCTATGATAACCCTAATTAACGCTAGAATTCCCACCTATCAGGATCGACAACAAATAGAGATAAATGCTGCGGGAAAGATCGAGAGAATCACGGAGATGGGGGCAAGGAAAAAAGGGGAAAAGATTATCGATATGGAAGGGGATTGGCTATCGTTAGGAGGAGTAGATTTACAGATCAACGGGGGATTAGGATTAGCATTTCCCGACTTAGAAATAACAGATCTAGAAAAATTAGATAAGATTAGCGATTATCTGGGGAATCAAGGAATTGATGGTTATCTTCCCACCCTAGTCACCACGTCGGTGGAGAAATTTCAAAAATCCCTCTCAGTAATTGCCAAATATATCGAAAAACAGCAACGGGAAAATCGAGGGAGCGCCCAGGTGTTAGGAGTACATTTAGAGGGACCATTTTTAAACTATGAAAAAAGGGGAGCGCATCCGGGACAATATCTTTTAAACCCAAGTATAGAAACAATAGATAAAATTTTTGGTGACTACTTATTGATCGTAAAAATTATCACTCTAGCCCCAGAATTAGATAGTAGCGGTACTGTAATTAAATACCTAAGCGATCGAGGGATTACCGTCAGTTTAGGACATTCGCAAGCGAGTCAAGAAATAGCCAAAAAAGCCTTTTTCCAAGGGGCAAAAATGGTTACTCATGCCTTCAATGCCATGCCTCCTTTGCATCATCGTCAACCGGGTTTATTAGGGGAAGCAATTATCAATCCCGAGGTGTATTGTGGGTTAATTGCCGATGGTCAACACATCCATCCAACCATGATAGAATTATTACTAAAAGCCAGTAATTATCATCAAGGAATTTTCTTAGTTAGTGATGCTTTAGCGCCGATTGGTTTAGGGGATGGTGTCTATCCTTGGGACGAGAGAGAAATTGAAGTTAAACAGGGAACAGCAAGACTTTTTGACGGTACTTTAGCGGGAACAACCTTACCCTTATTACAAGGAGTAGCCAATTTAGTTAACTGGGGAATATGTGATTTAGAAACGGCAATTCTTCTAGCAACAGAATCCCCCAGAAAAGCGATCGGATTAGCGGGTTTATCAGTGGGACAACCTGCCAACTTTTTGCGCTGGCAATCGGCATCAAATTGGGAAAGATTGGATTTCCGTCAGCATTTTGGACTCTAACTGTTGAATGAGGGTATCAAGATCGACTTCGAGGCGATCAAAACATTCAGGAGGGGAAAGATCGGGTTGAAAATAAATCAATTTTACCTGACCATCACCGATAGCGACTATAGCCACTTCTTCGCTGGGATTATAGCGATAAATAATCCCGATCATCTCTTGAATTTTGCAATTAACCTTGCGATTTAATTTCTCTAGAGCCTCCCTAGAACAACAGACAAAATGGGGCTGAGGTTTAAGATCGATGCCTAGGGTTTCTTGGGTATCTTCTCCCCATTCCGAGAGTAAACCCCACATTAAACCGGCTAATTCCTGTTGATTTTCTTGCACGAATTGATCTAATTGATAGCGCCATTGATTAGCGGGATCATCGGGGATTGGTTGTTCAAATCTCATCATTAGCCTCTTTTCAGTTATCAGTTATCAGTAATCAGTTATCAGTCCTTGATAAGGGGTGTGCCGATCCCCCCTGCCCCCCTTGATAAGGGGGGTGCCGATCCCCCCTTAGTCCCCCCTTAATAAGGGGGGAAAGCTGAGAATTTTTAACACCTACCTACTTATCGACGGTACTCATCACCGCAATCACCGATTAACTGCAATAAATCCTGGGATTTTTGCAAGACATGATCAATTTTTTGATAGTCTTGGGGGGATAATTGAAAATCGAAAATACGGGCATTTTCTTGGATATGTTCAGCAACACCCAAACGCACCCCGATAATTGCCCCAGCTACGGCTTTTTGTTCGAGAACGTAACGCACTGCCACATTAGGAATGGTGACGTGATAGGAATCAGCGATCGCTTTAAGAACGGTTAATAATTCTTGGAATAATTGCCAGTTTCCCCAAGCATTGATCATGTTTTTATATTTCCGTAAACTAGCGGTATTGAGACTCATGGGATTGGGTTCAGGATGACCGAGATATTTTGCCCCTAATAAGCCTCCTGCTAGAGTACCATAGGCGAGTAGATAGATGTTATGTTCTTGGCAAAATTGTGCCATTTTGACGAGGGGACGGCGATCGATTAGAGAAAACTGGACTTGATTGGAGACTATTTTAATCCCGGCGCTGAGAATAATTTTTAAATGTTCCGTGTCGAAATTAGTCAAGGCCAGGTGTTTAATTTTGCCTTCCTGTTGTAATTCTCCTAGAAAATATAAGGCATCTAGATAATTTTTATCGCGATAATCCCACCAGTGAAACTGCAATAAATCGAGACTATCCACATCCATGCGACGTAGGGAAATAGCGATATTTTTTTCGACTATTTCCTTAGTCATTTTACCCGGACGGGGAACCCATTTAGTGAAAGCTTGCAGATTATTTAAAGCATCAATGCCCCTTTGGGCGACTAATTGACGACGAAATTCACCGATAAAATCTTCGGCCGGCCCGTAATGATCGGCCAGATCCCAAGTGGTGAAACCGGCATCTAGATAGGAAAACATACTAGGGATCGCTTTTTGGGGTGCGATCGAACCATGGGCGCCTGAAACTTGCCACATTCCGTTCAAAATACGGCAAATTTCCAGATCGGGGGTAAACTGTAAGCGACGAGATTCGGACATGGGAATTATGAATTATGAATTATGAATTATGAATTGGGGAGTGGGAGCATCTCACCTTTGTAACCCCTAAATCAGGTTTTTATGTCAAGCTATTTTGAAAGCCTTGCTAGAAAACAGTTTTATGGATAAGTATAATTACTCACTTGCATAAATGAGATGCTCAATTGGGGAGTGGGGGGAGAGGGAAGTGGGGAGAATAAATAAAAATAATCTCCTGACTCCTAAATACTGACTCCTGACGGCTAAAAAACCGATGAATCTACTTTCTTAAATTATCGCCCGATTTTACCCTGTTTCGTTGAACAGATCCATCATCCCTGTCCAGAAAAAAGCGGCAAAGGGGAAGACTTTCGGAAAAATCTCCCCCTTTTTGGGTTTTTACTTCTCAATTTTTGCCCAGTTAATATTCCACTTCCAATCGCGCTGCGGTGACAGCATCAAAAGCGAAAGCGAGAACTATAGGCATGGGACAAGCGAGGGTGATACAGAGAATTAAAGCTGTCAGAGTCAATCCGATCGCCACTCCTAACCAAAGTTTTTCGGCAGGGGATAGACCTTTTTGGCGCTTAATGTTTTGTAACACTTTGGTGGGAATTGGTTCTGGCATCACGGCATTGGGAGGGAATGCCCAATAATTACTGTAGCGTTCGAGAAATAGCTCTGTCCAGCCGTTTTCTTGACACCATTCTTGAATCCATGGTTCGTGAAAGTGTTTCATTGCTTCCCTGTTGACTTTTTCCGGTGATTACTATAAACATCTCCTGATGTGAATTTCATCCTAGCAAAGCTATCTTAAGGGTCGATCGGATTCAATAAAACTTAATATATGAGTAGTCGGTGAAAAGTAAAGTTAACGGTGAGGTAAGGAGTCAGGAGTCAGGAGTCAGGAGTCAGGAGTCAGGAGACAGGAGATAGGAGATAGGAGATAGGAGATGGGAGACTCCGAGACAGGAGATAGGAGACAGGAGATAGGGGATAGGAGACAGGAGACTCCCAGATAGGAGACTCCGAGACAGGGATCAGCTTGGGGATTGGGTGTGAGGGAATAGGGAAATAATTGTTAAAAAATTTCGGTTCTCGATTCGGTACAGATTGCCTGTAATTTTTGATCCCAAGTATCGAGGGGAAGGGTATCAAGATAGGCAAAGTCAAAGACAATCCCGATCGAGGGGATAGCTTGCCATTCGGGGGAATGTAAGAGACGATCAAAATAACCCCCCCCGTAGCCTAAGCGATAACCTTGGCGATCGCAAGCGACGGCGGGAATTAATAGTAAGTCCACTTCAGCCGGTAAAATGAGAGGAGCGATCGCTGTTGGTTCATAGATGCCATAACGATTTAATTCTAGGGGATCGTCGGCAGTCCAACAGTGCCAAGTCAGGCTATCTCCGTCACAACGGGGAAAACCCCAGCGATGGTGTTGACAAAATAAGGAACTTAAATCCGGCTCTTGACGATAACTGAAGTAAGCGAGAATGGTTTTAGCGTGCTGAAAGAGGGGTAAAGATTGTAAATTTTTGCAAAGTTGCTGACTATTTTCTTGCCAAATATGCTTAGGAAGCGATCGTCTTTGGGTAATTAGTTGTTGGCGTAATTGGGCTTTTTTGGTAGCAGAATCCATAAAATAAAGATAAATATTTCTGTAGTCACAAGATGCTAAATCTATTTAACTCGCTTTTTGGGCGTTATAACGAGAATATCAAGGCCAATGTGGAAATTTATACTTGGGCAACTTGTCCCTACTGTATTCGTGCTAAATGGTTGCTGGGTTGGAAAGGGGTAAAATACACCGAATACAAGATTGATGGGGATGAAAGCGCTCGTCAAGCTATGGCGCAACGGTCCAACGGTAAACGCAGTGTACCACAGATTTTTATTAATAATGAACATATCGGTGGTTGTGATGATTTGTATGCTTTGGATGGTCAGAAAAAATTAGATAATTTACTGGCTAAATGTGGGACTATCTAAAGTCTATTGACGAAAAAGCCTATGAGAAACATCGGCAATGGATGCGGTTAGCTTTAAATTTAGCGGCAACTGCGGGGGATCGGGGTGATGTACCTGTGGGAGCGGTTATCGTGGATAAAGAGGGACATTTAATCGCTCAAGGGGCTAATTGCAAGGAAAAACACCATGATCCCACCGCTCACGCCGAAATTCTGGCGATTCGTGCCGCTAGTCAAGTGTTAGGCAATTGGCACTTAAATGATTGTACCCTCTACGTCACCCTCGAACCCTGTCCCATGTGTGCCGGGGCAATCATTCAGGCTAGATTAGGATTATTAGTGTACGGTGCTGACGATCCCAAAACAGGAGTTATCCGCACTGTGGCTAATTTTATTGATAGTCCTTTTTCTAACCATCGTTTACCGGTAATTGCGGGAATTTTAGCTAAGGAATCGGGGGAATTATTACAAACATGGTTTGAGAAAAAAAGAAATGTTTAAAGGAGTCAGGGAGATAGGAGTCAATATCAAATTAGGTTACACTTCATCTTAATGAGAAGAGCCGTAAGGAAAATTGACGATGAATAATTGGAAAAGTCCTATCCACCCCGGTGAAATTTTAGCTGATGAATTAGAGGAAATTAATCTTAATGTTTCTCAGCTTGCCAAAAGAGTTAATATCTCTGAGAATGAACTTGAGCAAATTCTCAAGGGACAAGGAAATATCACGGGAGATATTGCTTTAAAATTAGGGCGTTTTTTTAATACAGGGGCAGAAATTTGGATGAATTTACAAAAAGTTTATGAGTTAGATATAGCGAGGGAAAAGTTAGGAAATACCCTCGAAGAAATTATTCCTTATCAATCCCTGTCTTCAGGATAAATTCTCTTGAATTCTATAATTATTCATTTGACATACTGGCTGCATCTCACATTTGCAGAAATAGCGACAATCAGCAATTATCAGTCATCCCCAAACTGATACAAATGTATGAATAACCGCGTGTGGGAGTTAATCATACTATTAAAAACGGATTTGGTATTACCGTTAACAGTGGACTAGCTGATCACCACCAGTTGCATTAACCCGATACTTTTGCCAAAATGGAGTAAATATAGTAGCGGGGGGATGGTCAATGACAGCACAGGAAGTATTAGAGTTAATTCAACGGGCAAAGGACGAAGGAGCGGGGAGGTTGGATCTGCCCAACAAAAACTTAACAGAAATTCCCCCCGAAATCGCTCAACTTCCCTACCTGCAATACCTCTACCTCGGGAATAACCAAATCAGGGAGATTCCAGAAGCGCTCGCTCAACTCACCCGCCTGCAATACCTCGTCCTCAGCAATAACCAAATCAGCGAGATTCCAGAAGCGCTCGCTCAACTCACCCGCCTGAGAGACCTCTTTCTCTACAATAACCAAATCAGGGAGATTCCAGAAGCGCTCGCTCAACTCACCTCCCTGGAACACCTCTACCTCAACAATAACCAAATCAGGGAGATTCCAGAAGCGCTCGCTCAACTTCCCTACCTGCAATACCTCTACCTCAGCAATAACCAAATCAGGGAGATTCCAGAAGCGCTCGCTCAACTCACCTCCCTGGAACACCTCTACCTCAGCAATAACCAAATCAGCGAGATACCAGAAGCGCTCGCTCAACTTACCTCCCTGTACAGCCTCGACCTCAGCAATAACCAAATCAGGAAGATTCCAGAAGCGCTCGCTCACCTCACCCGCCTGGGAGAACTCGACCTCAACCATAACCAAATCAGCGAGATTCCAGAAGCGCTCGCTCAACTTACCTCCCTGTACAGCCTCGACCTCAGCAATAACCAAATCAGGAAGATTCCAGAAGCGCTCGCTCACCTCACCTCCCTGGGAGAACTCGACCTCAACCATAA
>NZ_JACJQV010000224.1 GCF_014696875.1 Microcystis wesenbergii FACHB-1317
TCTCGGGCGATTTGACCAAAAACCGCTTTGTCCGCTTCATTTCCGTCCCCTACTTTCAGGAATAAAGGTACATCTCCATCCCCACTTACGATTAAGTCAATCATAAATTGTTTTAAGTCAGGTCTTCGGTCGCGGGAGTATCCGTAGGTAATTTTTATTGGCTGTTGTCTGGTTTCAATTTCTTCTCCCACTGCTCCTGATTTCAGGATTTCTACTGTTGGGTATTCCTTTTTATATTCTCCTTCTACTGATAGAGAAGTCGAATCTAAATGGGAGTTCTCGGTTGCTACACCAAATTTTTTCACGGCGGCTAAACTGATGAGTAGGAAAATGACCGAAACATTAAGTTGATAAAGTTTGTCCATTACTCGACCAATTTTATCATCATTCAAGTGCTTGGGTTCGATGCCCTCTCCCAGCAGATGTTCGGTTGCTTTATCTTCAAAAAATTGAGGAAATAAATACAATGCCCCGGAGACAAATCCCAATCCGTTCAGGATAATTGCTTTCACTACTTGCCCCGCTGTGACAATTTCTCCTCGCTCAATTGAGACTTGTTCGTTGATAATTTCAACGATTCCTATTTCATCGATAATTCCGGCTACTAATCCCAGATGGTCTAGATTTTTGACTTCAATTTCTGTTGATTGATTCATGGTCGAACAGTCCACTCGCCTCAGTTTTCCAACAATTCCTATTTTTTCATCATTAGGGGTCTCAAGACCCCCCTAGCGGCCACCGAGAAAACCTTCACCAGCTAGGTATTTTTACTCAAGTCTCTGGAGGGGGACAGCTTATGTGACAGTTGAGGGTGCGGAATGTGGGTTGGAACACCATTTCAACTTTATCTTTGTCTGTTTACCGTCCTCCCATCCGACTCTCTATGAGTGGGTTTCTTTCCTGGAGGCTAATCAAGAAGTCAAAACCACTCAACAGCGACGTTGGAATGGGCGATACTTTGAAATTTGGGACTATCGTTATCTCAATCAAGTCCCCCTGCGCGAACAACAACCCGCCTTACTGGTCAATTGGTGTGAGGTGACCGTTAAGCGCGAGTCGGATGGTCAACTTCTCTATCGCAATAGCTGGATTACTAACCACGACCTGACTCCCCAACGGGTCATTCTGGTCTGCGCTGCTGGACGGAGCCGTTGGCGAACCGAAAATGAGAATCACAATGTGCTCAAAACTCGGGGCTATCATTTGGAGCATAATTTTGGACATGGTCAGCAACATTTGTCCTCTTTTCTGTTGACCCTCAATCTCCTGGCTTTCTTATTTCATACTGTTCTGCATCTAGTCGATGAACGCTATCAACGGGCTCGGATGCAAAGGGGGACTCGCAGAGGCTTTTTTAACGATGTTCTTTGCTTAACCAAGTATCTGCTGTTTGAAGGCTGGCACCACCTTTTAGACTTTATGCTCGATGAGGCCATCCCTGTTACTCGCGTTAATTCTTCTTGATTTTGGATGGGGAGCTACAGGGCAAAAGCGTTTTGTATTCTGTATTCCTTGCTACATTCTGAATTTGGAATTGCTGATCTTTCAAGCTTGATTTGATTTTTTCAGTCAGTTCAGTTACCATAGTTGAGAGTGGGAGTAACAAGTTGCTTCTCTAGTCTAGATGGTAATTTATTAATACGCAAGTCCCTAATTCGTTGCTAGGTCTTGCCGGAGCCGGTCTCTAAATCGGTTAACTGTGATGTAAATATTTTTAGATGCGAGCAGTAGAAACTTATGAGCAACGGAATCTGTACTTTGGCTAATGATCGGGTTTACGATCAGCTAGTGGCTTTGCTGAATAGCATTGAGGCGAATGGGGGAAAAGACTTACCAGTCTGTGTCTACCCCTACGATGACCAAACCGAGGAAATTGCCAAGCTAATCGCTCAACGCCCCCAAGTTGAACTGTATCGCGAGCGGGAGTCGATGGAGAGGTGGGATAATTTTGCCAAAGCAGCCTGGGATTCCCATCCTACAGCCCGCATTAGGTGGCAGCAAGCGGGAAGCAATGGCTATCATCGTTTTGGTACCCATCGTCGCTACTGTGCCTTTGACGGCCCCTTTGACCGATTTGTCTATATGGATGCGGATACCTTACTTTTGTCTCCCATAGACTATTTCTGGGAAAAGCTAGATGATTATGATTGTGTTGTCTACGACTATCAGTATAAAGATACCTCCCACGTCTATGAAGTTAGTTCACCAAAATTACTGCAAATATTCTCCGAAGAACGGATTAAAAAAGAGATTTTCTGTTCAGGAATCTATGCTTCTAAAAAAAACTTATTTGAGGAAGAAAAGAGAAATTGGATTCTGGAACAATTGCGTTCAGGAGAGTCAGAGGTTATCTATCCCATGGCCCCAGATCAGACCCTTCTCAACTATATGATGATGAAAACAGGTACTGCTATATATAATTATGCTTTGAATACTCCTCCAGAAAAGAGAGTGGGTAACTGCGTTACCGATCCCAAATTTGTCGAAAAAGATAATTTACTGTATGACAAAGGATATAGGTTAATTTACCTTCATTATATTGGGATTTCCAGCAGTTTCTTTACTAGATGTTGCCAGGGAGAAAATATAGATTTTCCCTATCGCAGTTTATTTTTATATTATCGCTATCTCTACGAACCTGAAAATTATCCTCAATTTAAATCCAGTCCTGTCTGGTACAATCAACCTAAAAGTTTAGGAAAAAGAATGAAGGAAAAATTAAAGAAAATAGTCAGTAGAGTTTTTTCTGGATAATAATAAGTCGTTAACTCATTCAGGTAATGCCGTACCAGCTAAATCTACTTAACTGGCTCTCTAATTTCGTGGTATCCTAAATACCAATGGTTCTCTTGGGTTCTGCTGGCAAATCGTTCTATATGATACCTATTAGCCGCAACCATGAATGCTCCTAAATCAGGACGAAAACCGGGAAGGTAGGGACAGAAGCTATTTTGTCGAGTAGAGGATAAACAAGAGAGCCAAGCAATTGTTAAAACAAGTATTTCGTATATTGGTGGTTAAAAAATGCTGAAAAAAACTATTGGAGTCTATATGCCCTATTTTATGGGAGGAGGTGCTGAAGCTGTGGCTCTCTGGATACTAGAAGCTTTAAAAGAAAAATATGACTTAACTCTTTTCACCTTTTACTATCCAGACTGGGAAAAGCTAAATAAGTTGTATGAAACATCCCTCAGTCCCAAAGAAGTTAAAGTTGTTTCTGTATTACCAAAAAGTTGGCAAGGCATCTCAGAGTTTCTCATCAGTAATAATCCTCATTTTCGGCAGATATCCATTCATTTAAGCCTGCGTTATTTAAAAGAAAGAGCCAAAAATTATTCCTTGGTGCTATCAGCTTGTAATGCGGCCGATCTAGGCGTACCAGGAATCCAATATATCCATTGGGTTAAAGTCCTTGAAGGTGGTAAAATACACCAGAATATGCCCTACCTAAATATCTCCAATTTTTCTGTAGATAACCTCAAAAAGAATCTATCTATTTCTAACTCTTTTGATGTAGCCAAAGCAGTCAAAGAAGTTTACGGTCTTGATAGTACCGTTATCTATCCCCCAGTGGTCATTCCTGTTAAGGATATTGCTCGGGAGCAAAAAGAGAATGCTTTTGTAATTAGCGGTAGGTTAACAGTAGATAAAAGTCCAGATTTCGGCATTAAAGTCTTAAAAGCAGTGCGGGAGAGAGGATTTTCCATCAAACTCCATATAACTGGGGGTGCTGGGGGAGCTTTTAATAAAAAGTATCAACACTATATTGAACAATTGGTAGCTGAAAATTCCGACTGGATTCAACTGTATAAGGATCTTCCCTATGCAGATTATTGTAATATACTGTACAAATGTAGGTATGGTATCCATCCCAAGAAAGACCAGTTTGGTATCTCCGTAGCCGAAATGGTGAGAGCAGATATCATTCCCTTTGTACAGAAAATAGGAGGTCAAACTGAAATCGTCGGTAAGCACAATACAGAATTGCAATTTAACAGTATGGAAGAAGCAGTAGAAAAGATTATTGCAGTAATTAGTAATGAAAAGAAACAGGAAGAGCTTTTAATGTCCCTCTCCCATCAAAAGTCTCTTTTTTCATCAGAGAAATTTCAAAGGGAAATCAGTCAATTTGTGGATAATTATTTCTCTGACAACGTTTCCGAAACCTAGGCAAGAGATTCTAACGCTTGCACATACTATGTGGCTACATCATCCCAAGTCCACAAGTGGGGAGCATCTCACTTGTGCAACAAGTATTAATGCTTGTGGCTGTCAAAAACTATAAAACCTTGAACTTTAAACCCCAACTAAGTTGAGACCCGTAGTTTTTCCTCCTCTATTTTAAGATGAGTTTTACTCCATAAGTGATCGGCCAAAACGAGAGGCGCGCTATATTGATCACTATTCTAAAATGGAAGCATGGGATTTTTGCTTGAATCTATGACTGTAACACTGCTCGCACCACCGGCTGAAATAATTCACCTGTCAGGGATTAGCTGGGAAACCTACGAAACGCTGCTAGAAGAAATGAGCGATCGCCGTCTGCGGCTGACCTACAATCGTGGCAATTTAGAAATCATGGCTCCTTCCCCAGAACACGAATTTAGTAAAACCCTCATCGGTCGCTTTGTCGAAACCCTAGCGGAAGAATCAGTAGTCCCGATTTATCCCCTTGGTTCTACCACCTTTAAACGCCCTAAATTGAGTGGTGCAGAACCAGATGAATGCTTTTACATTGATAATATTGAGGCGGTTCGGGGGAAAAAGCGACTGGACTTAAATGAAGACCCTGCACCGGATTTAGTCATAGAAATTGATGTCACCAGCAGTTCTCAAAATCGCCTTCAGGTTTATGCAGATCTAGGCGTGGCAGAGGTTTGGGTTTATAATGGGGAATCTCTGGTTATCCAACAATTACAAAATGGCACTTATATCACCTCCCCAACCAGTCAGTTTTTTCCTAATTTACCCATCTTAGAAATTGCTATATTTTTACAACCAGCTGGCCAGACAGATTACCTAGAGTTAGTAAAAGCATTTCGGAATTGGGTAAGAAGTCAGCTGAAAAAATAAATCTGAACCGGAGTCTCAAAAATGGAAATTAACAAGTTTCCCCTTTTGGGTCGTCGGTCGTCAACACCAAATTAGGTTACACTTCATCGACCCGAAGGTTAATGCGGATGGAGGGACTCGAACCCACACATCAAAGACACTAGAACCTAAATCTAGCGCGTCTACCAATTCCGCCACATCCGCAAATATGTCACCGTATTCCATCATAGCATAAGATACTATAGGAAAGATAAAATTTTTTATTCTTAATAATTTTATGCTCTTAGGTTTTGTTTTTCAGTCTCCTGGCCCGATTCTCTGGGAGATTGGACCGATTTCGGTGCGCTGGTATGGATTTCTGATTGCTATGGCGGTATTATTCGGTGTCACCCTCTCCCAGTACCTCGCCCAAAAAAGAGCGATCAATCCCGATTTAATCGCTGATTTGGCCATTTGGTTAGTAGTAGGGGCCATACCTGCAGCTCGTTTGTACTATGTTATTTTTCAGTGGCAAGAATACGCGCAAAATCCTGCTGATATTATCGCCATTTGGAAGGGAGGTATCGCTATTCACGGGGCAATTATCGGGGGTTTGCTGGCAGCCCTAATCTTTGCCCGCATTAATCGGGTTTCTCTTTGGCAATTACTCGATCTGGTGGCCCCTTCAGTTATTCTCGGTCAAGCGATTGGACGTTGGGGTAACTTTTTTAATTCGGAAGCTTTTGGCAGTCCGACTAATTTACCTTGGAAGTTGTTTATTCCTCCCGCTAGTCGTCCTTTAGAATATATCACCGTCGATTATTTTCACCCCACTTTTCTCTACGAATCTCTTTGGAATCTGGGAGTTTTTGCCCTACTCATCTATCTATTTTTCTGGGGTTTAAAACACCCCAGTAAATTAAAAATTGGCACCCTTACCCTAGTCTATTTTATCGCCTACAGTCTAGGTAGATTTTGGATTGAGGGACTACGCACCGATAGTTTAATGTTTGGTCCTCTGAAAATGGCGCAAATAATTAGTTTAGGAGCGATCGCTGTCGGTCTTTTCGGTTTATTCTGGTTATATAAACTGCAGCGTCCTTTACCGGATGTGGTGGCGACCGTCAGTTATAATCAAAAGTTACCCTAGCTAACCCTGACAATGGATCTAGTAACGATTTTTCAACAGGTTTTAAACGGTTTATCGATCGGTAGTGTCTATGCTATTTTCGCCCTTGGTTACACTTTGATTTTTTCCATTTTAGGGATTATCAATTTTGCCCATGGCGCAATTTTTACCCTCGGTGCCTATTTTACCTACGCTCTAACGGGGGGAGTTTTCGGTTTTAATGGTTTATTAGCTAATGCCAAATTACCCTTTTCCTTGCCCTTTTTTTTAGCACTTTTGCTAGGCTGTATCCTTTCAGGTTTCACCTCGGTTCTTCTGGAAAGATTAGCCTTCAAACCCCTCCGGGTACGGGGTTCCGATTCTCTCTTAACTCTGGTTTCTAGCCTAGGGGCAGCCGTGGTGATTGTCAATGTTATTCAATACTTATTCGGAGCAGAAATTTATACTTTTCCCGATGGTATTTATGGCAATCTTCCCCCAGCAATTAATTTTGGTACAGCCGATCGCCCCGTGGCAATTCGCACAATTCAGATTATTATTTTTCTGGTTTCAGCAGTGATGGTAGCTTTACTAACTTACTGGGTTAATTTCACCAAAATGGGCAAAGCTTTACAAGCGGTAGCTGAAGATGTCACCACGGCCAGTTTGTTGGGGATCAATCCCGAAAAATTTATCGTGATTACCTTTTTTATTAGTGGTGCCTTGGCAGGTTTAGCAGGAACTTTAGTCGGTTCTAGTGTTAGTATCGCTGGCCCCTATTTCGGTATTGCTTTCGGATTAAAAGGTTTAGGAGTGATTGTTTTAGGAGGATTGGGAAGTATCCCCGGAGCGGTCATCGGTGGTTTATTATTGGGTATTGCCGAAGCTTTTGTTCCCGCAGAATATTCCGGTTATCGAGAAGCAATCGCTTTTGCTATTCTTTTTATTATGTTGTTAGTTCGTCCCCAGGGTTTACTAGGTAGAAAGTTGATTCAAAAAGTCTAATTCGGTTTAATTGGAACCGAGAAAAACTGTTTTTCCCGATAAGGAAGATTGATAGGCAGCGTAGGCCACTTCTAGGGCATAAAGACTGGCTTGGGGAGTAACATAAAGTGGAATCCGATCGAACAGATAATCTAACACCATGGCGGTATCTTTGGCAAAAAGACCGCGACGGGTTTCCACTTCTAAAGCTTGACTACCTTCACTATTAATTAACTGCCCTGTTTCCCCTTCAAAAATTAAGCTGCCCGCCTCGCCATGAATAGTGAAAGTTCGCTCATTTTGCCAAAAAACTTCGCCTTTGCCGTAGGTAACTTCGGCAATTAAGCCATTTTTAAATAATAACTGCGCCTCACACAAACAGGCCAGAAAATAATCAGATTCCGGAGCATTCCAATAACGACAATGACAGGATACGGACTCCACTTCCCCAAATAAATTAGTCAAGCGATGGATACGGGAAAGGGCAGCGATCAAAGGAAAACCGAATAAATCCCGATGAAATGTCCAGCGCCGGGGTGCTGGTCTGCCGGGGGCGATTGTGGTATAACGGGCCAGGTGGATATTACCGAGGCTGGCTAAATACTGCTGTTGGGTTTGATGCAGTCCTCCCAAAAGTTCGATATGTTCGACGTGCAGTAATTTGTTCTCGGTTTCGGCTAGGGTGATTAATTCTGCTGCCGCTGCCGGGTGAAAAGCTAGGGGATACTCGACGATAACGTGCTTACCGGATTTTAAGGCAGTACGGGCGATCGAGGCATGGGACTGATTAACATTGGCAACGACAATCAGATCGAGATCGGGATGGCTGGCCAGGCTTACTGCCGAATCTAGGGCAGAAATTTGGTATTTTTGCGAGAAATTAGCGATCGATTCGGGACTATTACCACTAAAATACAGAAGCTGGGCGCGATCATCGGCTTGCAAGCTTTCAGCGCGACGTTGAGCGGCGAACCCTGTGCCAACTATACCAATTTTTAAGGGACGATGAGAAGTCATCAGGGGCATTCTGGCGACATTAATTATCGGGAAGTGGGGTGTGAGGTGCGGGGTGTGGGGTATGGGGTGTGGGGCGTGGCGAGATAGGGGAATTTCAACTAATACCCCAAAACCCTAAAACCCCAACTCTCAACTCCTCAATACTTTCTACAGCAATTCTGCTTTTCCTAGCTTTATCTTGGCAATCAACTCATCTATTATCTCAAAAATAGCACCCGAAAAGATGTGGGAGGGTGAATTCATATTTTAAATGGGCAACGCCAATTTTTTGCTTCTGTTTAGGCCCCAGATATTCTAAACTGCGATCGGTTGTCGGGGAGCTTGACGACGAGGGGAAACCACCACGGGAGTGGGCGACACTGCACAGGTTAATTCTAGAGACTGTTCTAAACTAACCACCCGATTGAGTTGTTGCCATTCAGTACTAAAAGGAGGCATCGCTAGAGCGCAGGCTTTCCAATGAGCTTCGACGGGAACATCTAGTTGTTGACAAGTGCCACCGCGCCGACCTTGGGTTTGATAGTATCGGCAGTATCGACAGGAAGAGGTAAGAAAGTTTGCGGCTTGCATGGGTTGGCTTTAAAAGGAAGATGATTATAGGGAACTCAAGGGATGACTCTCTTTTCGCTCTGTGTAATATTGTCCTACCCTGTGCCAAGGGTATTTTCCTGACTACCACAGCTAGAACTGATATGCCATATAGTTTTTAGTGATCCCCAAAAAAAATTTTATTTTTAGAATCTTTTAATAGTTACTTTGCAAAAAGCAGCATTGTCTCAAAACTGAGGAGTTAAACTCAGTTGTGGCCGAGGTTATCGGCTCTAGTATCGGCGATAACAAAGCGGGGATCAAGCCTTAGCTCGATAGAATTGATGAATACAGGTTCAATTAAGACAGAAAAGATCGGCCTATTGATTCCTGACTCAAAACCACTCTTTCCACAAGACTATAAAAAAATTGCATCTTTTACCCCGCCCGACTGGGCAAAACAAAAAGCACAACATTGCCAACGCTCAAGCTCTCCGGAGGGACTGGGAGACTGACAACGAGGACAAATCGGCCAAGATCGGCTTCTATGACGTATTTTCTGGCTCCAACTCTCTAAACCGTCCGGTTGCTGGGGATTTTCTGGCGGTTTTTCTGGGGTGACATAACTAGGATGATCTCTCAGGGATTTAGGTGCGATCGCTTCTAGCGGAATTAACTGACTATCCTGCTGCCAACGGGCAGCAGAAAAGCGGATATCGCTCAAGGGAGTCTCTAACTGACTATTAAGCCGTTTTAATAAGCTATAGCGTTGTAAAGACAATTCCTGCGCTAAAGCGGCACTACTGGTAGCCACCGATAAAACCCCGCGATTGAGGGAAAAAGGCCGGGTTTGCGCGAGCAGACGGGGATTAATAATTTTTGGCCATAATTGCAGCACTCGATCGTAGTGGCGATATTCTTCCCAACCCGCCTGTTGAGTAATAGCCGCTAAAATTTTGTCAAGAGAATGTAAAGACATCGGGAAAATCTAGGGAATACCACGTTAGACTAGGACGAAAAAACCTGCTAACTTTTCAGCATAACCTTTAATACCCCTGCCCTAGTTATCCGCCATGAAATCCGATCGATCCCCATCCTCCCAAGATTCCTCTCTCTCGATCGTCCATCAACCCAGTTTAGCCATCGATCCCGCTCAGGAACCAGAACACCTAGAAGCTTCTATCATTAAAGTCTATCCCCCAGCTAAAGATGTCTTTTTTACCCCTTGGGGTGTCGGAGCAATGGTGATCTTTTTAATTGCTAATATTCTCCTCAGTCTCAATCAATGGTTAACCAGCACCCCCCCCACCCCGAGGAAAGCTGAGAATTCCCTGCTGGGGCAGCGCAAAAATAACTCCCGCCACCTCGATCGATTGATAGCGATCGCTCGTCCAGTGCAGAAAACTCCTCAAACCAGTCCGATCGCTAATATTCCCGCTGCTCCCGTTAAAACTAGCCCGATAACTAATATTACCGCCCCACCGGTGGTTCAGAGTCCCCCCAGGGCTAGAAATCTGACTAATGCCCTCTTACCCCCGAATCCGCCACCGTCCCCAATGCCGGCCCATCAATTACCCGTCAGTAAGCTCAAGCAATCTTTACCCGTCGCCCCCCCGGACCCCGGCACTCCGCCCGTATCTTCCCTAGTTTCGGCACCACCGCCACCACCGCCCCAAGTCACCCCTGCACCCTCGACTGCGATCATTAACGAACGAATGTTAGAGGAATTGCGCCAAAGGGAAGAATCACCCGCTAATTTACCCTTTTTTCAACGGGAAAAAGCCCGTCGTCTGGCTAATCAAAACCGACAGGATGCCACGGAGTTAATGAAACAGTTACCGCCAGAATTACAAGTATCCCCTTCTCCCTCTCCCAGTAGTCCGGCACCTTCAGAAACAGCCAATCCGTCCCAGTCCCCCGTCCCTAGTTCTATCATTATTGATAGGAGCGGCACTTCGGTAAACTATTAGGGTTGGTATCGGGAGGACGGCAATGGGTTTGTTCGATCGCATGGGCCAAGCAATTCGCGCCCAAGTCAATAGTCTGATTCAGGAAAATCAAGATCCAGAAAAACTACTGGAAAAGGCGATCTTGGCGATGGAAGGGGAATTGATCCAAATGCGACAAGCCCTGGCGGCAGCCGTCGCTACCCAGAAACGCACCGAGCGCCAACGACAACAACAGGAAAAAGCGGCTCAAACTTGGCACGAACGCGCCCAATTAGCCCTAAATCACGGTAACGAGGAACTCGCCCGCCAAGCTTTGACTCAATGGCAAACCTATCAAAGTCAGATCACCCCCCTACAAACCTCCCTGCAACAACAGACGGCTATTATACAAAAGTTAAAGAAAGAACTCTTGACAATTGAACGCAAATATGCTGAGATGAAAGCACAGAAAAGCCTTTATCTGGCCAGATTGCGATCGGCGAGTGCCAGTCAAAAAGCTCAAGAAATTATGGGCAGTTTGAACAGCAGTCAGATGGGGACTATTTTCGAGAAATTAGAAGCAAAAGTCTTAGAAGCTGAATCCCAAGCCGATTTAATCCAGTATAAAGACCCCTTAGAGCGACAATTCCAAGATTTGGAGGGACAAAAACAAATTGAAGCCGAATTACTCAAGTTAAAACAAGAAAACTTGGATGAGTGATGTGGGGTGTAGGGTGTAGGGTGTGGGGTGTGGGGTGTGACCCCCCCAAACCCCCCCGACATCGGGGGGGCAGGGGGGGTGTGGGGTGTGGGGTGTAGGGTGTGGGGTGTGGGGAAAAAAAAGCTGTCTCCTGACTCTTGACTCCTGACTGTTGACTCCTAACTCCTATCCCCTATCCTAGCTCTCGTGGTTTATATTGGATAATAAGCCGTTAGGCAAGATGGGAAATTTTAAGAACAGTTAACTGATTTAGTACACACCGAGAGGAACAAGAGCGTCATGGGTTTATTCGATCGCCTTAGCCGAGTTGTCCGAGCTAACCTCAATGATATGGTGAGCAAGGCTGAAGATCCAGAAAAAATGCTGGAGCAAGCTGTCAGTGATATGCAAGAGGATCTAGTACAGGTACGTCAAGCGGTCGCTAGAGCGATCGCTGAACAACGACAAACGGAACAAAAATACAGCAAAGACCAGTCAGAAGCCAATAAATGGGAACAAAGGGCCAAATTAGCCCTTTCTAAAGGGGATGAAAACCTCGCCCGAGAAGCTCTTAAACGCAAGAAAGATTTCACGGAAACCGCCGCCATTCTCAAAAATCAACTGGATCAGCAAACGGTACAGGTAGAAAGTCTGAGAAAAAATTTGATTGCGCTCGAAAGTAAGATTTCTGAGGCAAAAACCAAGAAAAATATGTTAGTAGCTCGCTCCAGAGCCGCAAAAGCTAACGAAGAACTCCAAAAAACCCTCGGCAGTATCGATACCAGTAGTTCCATGTCCGCTTTTGAGCGCATGGAAGCAAAAGTTATCGAGTCAGAAGCCCGTGGTCAAGCGATCGGTGAAATCAGTGGTGTCGGCATCGAACAGGAATTCGCTAGACTAGAATCGGGTAGCGATGTGGATGATGAATTAGCAATGCTAAAAGCACAAATGTCCGGGGGAGCATTACCCGGTACAGCTTCTAGTAGTCAACCCACTTTACCCCAAGCAACCACCGTCAGGGATTCGGCAGTGGATGCGGAATTAGAGGAATTGCGATCGAAGTTAAAAGAACTGTAAAACTTTGAGAGCGTCGAGACGTATTATCTACGGTACGTCTCTATTTATTAATTTTGTTGTTGAGATAGGGAATAAGCTAAGACGCATTTTAACCGCCTATCCTTAGATTAGTTCTCCCCCAATCCCTTTACTGTTGCCTCTTGCCTCATCTCAACAAGCAATTTAAATACGCGGGCAGCTTATCCCTGTTGTTAGTGCCGCACAATGGCAGCTTTGTCGATATTAAACATCTGATTAGGTTTTGCCGAGCAGAATTATCCACCCTATTCCGTTAATCCTTCAGCGTGTTTAACCGAGCGTAGTTGGTTAAGAAATTGCTCTATTTCTTGAGGTTTATCAATCCTGGGCGGTAAATTAAAGCCATATTCAAGAGGAGCATCAATAACAAGAATTTTTTGATTATTGATGTTACTTTCGTCAATCAACCATAAAGCATGGGTTTGATAAGCTGGAATCACTAATAATCTGACTATGATATTTTCTTCAGGGATATTTTCATCAATCCAGCTAATAGCTTGATCGAATTTTTCTGCTAATTCCGATTGAAAAATTCCATCCACAGACCAATCTGTAGGTTCACTGCCAAGGCTGCTAGAGCGAGCATAGGCGATCGGGGTATTATCTGATTTTACTTGCAGATGCCATTGCCCTGATGGACGAGCTAAACGGGTTAAATCGTTGCTTGGTTCAACCACTGCATTTGCGGGTAGATTCCAGACATCTACACTTTCATGCAAAGCAGGGGAAACTGCACCGAGAGACTCAGTTATTCTAGACAAGCTAAAACCTACTTTTCTTTGTAATTGAGTTAAAACGTCATCGGGTAAAGTTTTAAAATGTGCCATTTTAGTTTATCTCCTAATATTAATCCATGTCCATCGCCATTGACCTTCGCCATAGGCAGTTTTAACTCGATCGTAGGGAATAATTATTTCACCCCGCCAAGGATCATAAATGATGACCTGGGGGACTGAATCAATTATATCCCAACCGACTGCTAAAACAGCATGACCTCCTCCTCCATTCCATTTAAAACCGATTTCTACTGCACGTTGATTATCAAGTTCAGTTTGTAAGGTGGTAAATTCAATCAAACCATTAATATAAATTGGATTAAAACTATACCTTACCCACATAGGAGCAATATTAAGAATCGGCAAGGGTTTATTGCATAATGAACTATTAGGTGAACTGCAACAACCTGTTAATTCAAAAGCAACATTGGCAAGGTTACATTGCTGTGTTGTGATGTCATCATTTTGCTGAAAAACCATCTGCATTGAAGCCGCCCAACACCATTGGGTTTGTTCTTGTTTAATCCAAGTGATTTTGTTAATTCTAGTGGCTTGCCCTAGGGTATCATCGCTGACAAAAGCTACAAAAGCTGCTGCTTGTAAAATGATCGGCTTTCCTTGTTCAACTCTTAAAGGCATCGATTTTTTCTGGGAGTGATATAAAGTAATTGGAAAAAGAGTAACTCAGCAGCATAACTTTGTTACTCTTGATTATCATTAGAACAGTGATTCTAAAACGTAGCATTAATAGAAATTCCAACAGACACACCACCTAGAGCATTTTCCCCCGTCTGAGCAAGGGTAACTACTCTCTGAGGAAGAGTTTTAGGAGGTGTTTCCCAGTCTAGATTAATTGCAGCACCTGTAATTAATTTTGTCCAATCAGGAGCGGCACCATCTCCTATGGTTTCTCCCACTGCATCCACAAGTGCATCAGCAATAACTTTAGCTAAACCTTTACTTGCTGCAGATAAAAAGACTTTGGCAGCTTCTTCAGGAGTGCCTCCTAAGCTACCACTTAAGTCAGCAGGTAATTGAATACCGTCAATTTTCGCCATATTTAACACTCTACTTTCATTTGATGTTTTTAGTCTATCCGACTAACATAAAAATAACATTTGGATCGACTATCAATATGTTCTTTAATTAATTCTTCATTTTTTTATTTATTAAATGCTAGTTACTAAACGGTAAACAACGGATATTGTCGGGATTTTTATTAAGCCTCTTTACAAAAGTCGGATAATAACGGATAATGACGGTAATCTAGCTGAGGGCAAAAAAGTCATTAACATGGATACTCAAGAGATTTTTAAACTTATTGATGAGGTGGTTTTTAGGCAAACAGGAAAACACCTAGATACTTTACAATTGGGGATTTTAAAAAGCGTTTTTAATGGTTATAAATATGCTCAAATCGCCCAAGATTATAAATGCAGTGAAGGTCATGCTAGAGATAAAGCCTATGAACTTTGGCACATTCTCTCAGAAGCATTAGGCGAAGATTTAAACAAATCAAATGTTCGATCAGCAATTGAAAGATTAATAATTACTAATAGTAGCAATAACTTGGTTAATTCTGGACAAATTGACAAACTTAATTTTTGTCCTAACTCCCCTCAATCTCCTGAAAACTTAGCCACGGATAATTCTGATATAATTGAAACCGAAAACTTGATAATTGAAGAAAAATTAAAAGAAGCAAAACTAGAAACCGTTCCCAGACTGGTGCAATTAGGGCTAACTGCTGAACAAATTGCTCAAGCCCTCGATTTGCCTTTGTCATTAATTTTAGAAACTTTAAGGTAATTTCTTAATGGATAGCACAATAGTTTTTTTTCAAAATCTCACAAAGAATCGAGGCAATGTTATCCCTGACTGACGGACACAAGTGGGTCAAAACCTGACAAGACAAGGGTTGCCAAAAAGAAAAATATCTGGGTAGATAGGGAAAAAGCAAGAATCCCTACAAGATGAAAACCGAGAACAGAATCTTCTCCCAAGTTTATTCCTATCTAGAACAAGGAAGCCGATTTGTGGATAAAAGAC
>NZ_JACJQV010000225.1 GCF_014696875.1 Microcystis wesenbergii FACHB-1317
CCTCGAATGGAAATTTTTTCTTTCTTCCAGACATCGATAATTTTTTGGCGAAAATCTACGGAATAGGGTCTCATAGGAAGCTGGTAAGTTCTATTATTTGTCTATTTGCTTTCTATTGTACCTCATAGCTCCAAGAATTGCTATATTCAATAAAGTATTGATGGCGATTTGGGTGTTATTAAGTTGCTGAACCATGTTATTTTTTCTCTGGGTTATTGTTATTAGGTTGCTGGGGATAATTCTGTTGGCTTCCTTGCACATTATGAGCTAAATTGCCAATAGTGGCTCCTCTGAAATCATAGGTAATAGATGATAGGGATGCGTTTTTTTTCAGAAGAAGCAGGAATATTTTGACTATCCTCTCCAAAACTGGCTATCTTTGAAAAAGTAATAGGTGTATATCTCACGATTCAGCAAGAACCTATTGGTTTAGCAGTTCTGTCATAACCCATATTTTATTCATTATTAATTAATTTTTCAAGAAGGGCATAAATATCTTTCTTATCACCTTGTTTACGAATTCCAACTCCAATAACAATAACAATAATTTGAGCTTCTTCAACACGATAGACAATCCGATATCTTTGACCAACTGCCCTAACGCTACGATATCCTTTAAGTTTACCTGAAAGGGCTTTACCTTGTTTATCTGGTTCAATTTTTAGCTTTTCAATCCGTTTGCGAATTTCTTGCTGAATGCGTTTATCGGTAATTTTAGATAAAAAGCTTAAAGCAAGAGGAATTAATTGTATTTGATATTCCATTACCAACCCAGTTGTTTTTTAGCATCTTCCCAAGTAATTCTTTGTCCTGATTGATCCTGTTGAATTGCTTCAGATAGGATTTCGGCAAACTCTTTGTCTTCTAAAATATCAAGAGTTTCTAACCAAGATTCAATTTGAGCGTAATTCAGGGCAACCATAATGGGTTGACCTTCTTTGGTAATAATAATAGGTTCGTCAGTCATTTGCTCAGACCATTCAACCAGCTTTTGTCCTGTTTCAGTAATGTTTAGATATTTAGTCATGTCAGCAATTAACAGTTATCAACTAATGATTATAGCAGTTATCGGTCAAATGAGTTACAGAGAACAAATTGGGTATAGTCAGCAATAGCACCTTTAGCCTTTATCTTTTAAAACAATCATTCTGGGATTTAGTTAAATATTTTGACTATCCTCTGCAAGTTTAGTTTCTACTTTTTGAATCATAGCTGCAAATTCCGATTGGCGGTGTAAGTCGATATTGAGGGTATTCATATCTTTAAGAATGTTGGTTAGATTATCAATATTGCTCCTGATTTCATCATACAAGTTTAATGTCGCCATGATACTATTAGTTTTAGCTAAATCAATTTGTTTGTATTTGGCTTGTAGTTTTGCTTTTTCGTCTTCCCAATATTTCAGGTAGTCTATGCGCTCGAAGTCTTTATGAATTCTGGCATCTGGTAAAATAATCGGGAATATTCTTTGATAAAAGTCACCATTTCTAGCAATTTCTACTAATTCAAACATACAGTTTTCTGATTTTAAGTATCTATCGCTGATGACGGCGACGACACATTTCCCCTGTCCAATTTGCCGCATAAAGTTTTTGATGGAGTCTTTATAGCTGGTGTGGGTTTTATCCCGAATAATCTCAATTCCTTTAGCGGCAAAAGCTTGGACGAGTTGATTAGCCATTTCGTTGCTGTCTTCTTGCCAGTTGTAGGAGATGTAAACTTGTTGATTCATGGGTTGGGAGAGGGGGTGATAGTATTTAAGTTTGTTTTGAATTGCGTCTAGTGCTTCTCTAGCTTGAGAGAGAGTATCGCCATTATTTAATGTGACAAAATCAGGATTTTTTAGGCATTTGATAAGTTCAGTCATCGCCGCTTCTGTGCCAATATTACCCAAAGCCTCGGCTGCATTCCCACGAACACCCCAATCAGAGTCTTCTAAAGCCTTGAGTAACTTAGCAATCGCTGCTTCTGTGCCAATTTTAAACAGGGCTTCTGCCGACTGATTACGAGCATACTTATAGGGGTCTTCTAAGGCTTCAATTAAACTAGAAATGGCGGCTTTTAATTTGATATTAACCAGAGATGCTTGACTACAAAAATACTTCTTATATGAATGTTCTAAGGCTTTAATTAACTCTGGAATATAGGAGTGTTCTGAGGCTTTAATTAACTCTGGAATGATGATTTTTGAGCCACCAATTTTAAAAAGAGCTTTTGCTGCATTTCTACGAACATCAGAATTAGAGTTTTTTAAGAATTGAATTAATCTAAAAATAGCCGCATCAGATCGAGTCATTTTTAGCAATTCAATAGTAAACAATTGAGGTAAATTTAAGCCTAAAACTAAAGCAACGGTTTCCTGTTGCCAGTCTTTTTTAACCTCTCCTGCTAACCTCGCTCCTAACTTTTTATCAACCACTAAAGCTAAATTCACCACTCGTAGGGCATCAGTTTTTTTATCCAGCATTCCCAACAGCAACGCCACAGGTTCAGTCCATTTGAGATAATTCAAATAGTCGCACTGTAACTGCTCATCACTCAGATGGGGTAACTTTTTCTTTAATTCCTCAGCCGTGTAATATTCTTGAATCAGTTGGTGGCGAAAAGCAATTTTATCATTACCTTCTAGGTGAATTAGATGATATTTCAATAAATCTTCTAACCACTGCTTACTGTAATATTCTGGGAATCCTTTATTTTTGATAAATTTGCTTAATTCTTCTTCTGCTTCTGTTCGGGAAATAGCCACCTGAATCTCGGTTTTTGACTCCCCTTGCGTCATTTTCCAAGCTAACACTTGCAGCAATTCTCGCCACCAATCCCGCGATTCTTGGTAAGTAGGAACATCTGCTTTTAATTTCTTGTCATAAATTCCTGTAAAAATCTGGAAAACTAAGCCCAAATTAGCAGGAATTTTGTTCTGATGATTATCAAAAACTGAACAAAGCATCCACAAAAGTAGAGGAGTTTCTCCCAATTCCTTGAGACGATTTCCCAACTGTTTAAGCATTTCTTCGCCTTTTTCAGGCAAATAGGCCTTGACAAAATCCCGCATCTGTGGTTCAGTTAGGGGCAGCATTTCCAGCTTTTTTTCAATGTTTAAGTCGTCGCTGCCTAAATCCCTTGTGGTGAAAATCATCGGAATTTCTGCATACTGCTGGCGAAAGTTTTTTAATTTCTGTCGTGCAGTATCTGAGGGCAATTCATTGATACCATCAAATAATAATAATGGTCTAAAATTCTGATTTTCTAACAGCCAACTTTCTAGGGTATTACTATCAATAATTAATTTATGGCGTTTCAGGAATTGTAAAATTAAATCAAGAATTGAGGTTTCATACAAGCGTAATTCGATGAGAATGGGAATTTGAATGATTTTAGCCTGATTTTGTTGATTTAGGCGCAAGCTTTGCGCCCCTACAGATTCTTCTAATAATAATCTGGCTAAAGCGGTCGATTTTCCTGAACCGGGACGACCTTTTAAAAGAACGTGATTAGCCGCATATTCGCGTAAACCATCTAAAACCGTGAATCTTTCGGGTTTTTCTGGTCTTTCTTGTCGGTTTTGTGGTTCTTTTTCAATCGTCTGCACCTGCAAATCCATTAAAGGTGCAGTTTTCGACGGGCGTGTTTTTCCCTCTACGTCCGTGAGGGTGTAAAATGTCTCCCACTGGGCGTACTTTTCCGAGATTGATTCGAGATAGGGAGTCCAGTCAATCATTGATGCTGTCTGTTAGTTCGAGAAGGAACCCCGATTAAACTTTCTAATATTTTAATTGTAGGCTAAGAAGATTTGTTCATGACTTACAAGATAGAATCGGAGTTTCTGCATCCCTCTCCTGTCAGACAGGGAAAACCCCATCCGAATATAAACACTCACGCTGCTGTCGTACCTTGTTCCAAGCACTTCAGCGTATATCTGGCACGAGTTTTAAGAATTGTTAATTGCTCTGTTTTTGCCAACAACTCATCTAACCCAGCTACTTCATCAGCGCAGAGTAAAGATTCTGCATTTCTCGTCACTAAATCATCTAAACGGTTTTGCTCTACGAGGGACAATTGACAACTTGCCAGCGCTTTTAATTCATCCACACTCAAACCAATCAAACAATCTTCATCGAGTCCTAATGAATTGGCAAATCGAGAATAGGTCTTCCAGTCTAATAAAACCCCAACTCGTTCCCCTTGCTCATTTGTTAAGTATTCTACTGGCTTGGACATATTAGAAACACTCACAATACAATATAATCCTATTTTAGTAATTAATTCCAGAAAATGCCATCGATCGCCGATAAGGTTATCCTATTTTTGTTTTCCTAATTGGAGAATAGTCTAATAAAACCCAAACTCTATTCTGAGTAACGCACAGGAAACGGGTTTCTCGGAGAAACCCGTTTTCTACTCATGCAAAAAAAGTTGGTGCGTTACGGCAATATTTAGACCTTGATTTTTTCCCTAAAAACAATGGATTGCCTAACGCACCCTACGTTTATTTTTGTTTTCCTAATTGTTGGGCCTTATAAAAAGTTTCTAAACTGTGACTATCCCCGACAAAACGCCAGTGCCAGGGTTCATAATTAATACCCTGGGGATTATTTTCAGGGAAAGATAACTCGAAACTATACTGGGCAGCGTTATTTTGCAACCAACGAAAAGCGGCAGTATTGGCAAAACTGCTACTTAAATTTGTTGCGGGAGCGCGACCATCGCCAATATCGATCGCATAACCGGTATGATGTTCGCTGTAACCTGGAGGTGCGCTCACTTCTGCTCGTTTGCGGGTTTCCTGATTGCGTTGTTCTTTAACTTCAAAAAAGAGCTTTTCTTGGGTTGCTTTCGCTCGAAATGCGGAAATCGGCATTAAAATCACCCCCGACCTTCTTGCGTCACTCTGCATCTGGATAAAAGCTTTGGCTGCTGCTTTCCTTAAACGCATAGCACCATCCCCAGTAATAGGGGCTAATTCCGTCTCTGGAGCCTCTTCATAGGGTAAATGACCTAGAATGTTCTCAATGGGGCTAGGAGTGGCTTTAATCGGGGGGGAGGGGTTAACCGGCGGTTTGTTTACGGAAGCAGGGGAACGATTCAAGACTGCTAGGGCAATTATGCCGGTTCCCACCAGAGCAAGTAAACCGCTTGCGATCGCTATGAGACCATTAGGATTAGTAGTTTTTCTGTACTGGCTGTCCCGCAAAGCTTCGGGAATATCATCGATCGGTTTCACGGTTTACTTACCCTCCTGCAAGATAATTACATTATTCCCCGGCCACTCCATCTTGACGAGCAGCGTGTTGAACGGCGGCGGCCACAGCCGTAACTACACGACCATCAAAAACCGAGGGAATAATATTCTCTCGATTGAGATTAGCAGGAGTGATCAGAGAAGCGATCGCTTTGGCCGCTTCCAGATACATATTATCGGTGATTGCCCTAGCGCGACAGTCCAGGGCCCCGCGAAATAATCCGGGGAAAGCGAGAACATTATTAATCTGATTGGGATAATCGCTGCGTCCGGTAGCCACCACGGCCACCAAATCATTGATTAATTCCGGTTGAATTTCGGGAATCGGATTAGCCATGGCAAACACGATCGCATCTTTAGCCATTCCCTTGACCATTTCGGGAGTCAATACCCCCGGTACACTCACCCCCAGGAAGACATCAGCGCCTTTAAGAGCATCCCCTAGCTTACCAGTGGCGGCCACGGCCCAAGCTTGTTTTTCTGGGGTTAAATCGTCCCGTTTTTGGGAGAGGATGCCAAGGGAATCACAGAGGGTTATATCTGTAGCTCCTGCGGTTTTAAAGAGAGTAGCGATGGCGATTCCCGCTGCACCCGCACCATTAATCACGATTTTGACTGTATCAAGCGATTTTTTGACAAATTTGAGGGCATTAATCAGGGCAGCCAGGGAAACGATCGCTGTACCATGTTGATCATCGTGGAAAACGGGAATATTTAATTCCGCTCGCAGACGTTTCTCGATTTCAAAACAGCGTGGCGCGCCGATATCCTCTAGGTTAATACCCCCAAAAACCGGAGCGATTCTTTTGACGGTTGCGATGATTTCTTCGGGGTCTTGGGTGGCTAAACAGATGGGAAAAGCGTCAATTCCGGCGAATTCCTTGAATAACATTGCCTTCCCTTCCATTACTGGTAGGGCAGCCTCTGGCCCGAGATTTCCTAATCCTAATACCGCGCTACCATCGGTAACTACAGCGACGGTGTTGCCCTTGATGGTCAATGAGTACACTTGTTCGGGGTCGTGGGCGATAGCGGTGCAGATGCGACCAACTCCGGGGGTGTAGGCCATGGCCAGGTCATCTTGGGAGGTGAGGGGAATACGACTCTCAATGGAGATTTTACCCCGACGATGGAGATCGAAGGTGCGATCGGAAACTTTCAGGAGTTTAACATCTGGTAGAGCTTTAACCGCGGCGATAATCTGTTCCGCTTGGTCGGTACTAGCGGCATCAACCATCACCTCGCGGGTGCTAATCTTTAAATTGCGTTCGATTAGAGAAATTTGCCCTAAATTCCCCCCCACATCGGCGATCGCATTGAGGACAGAAGCGAAGGTTCCCGCTTGATTGGGGATTTCTATCTTGAGACTTAGACTATAGCTAGGATTGGGCGTTAAATGAACCATGCTGAAGGCTTCCAATACTGATAAATATTGATTATCTTCTATCTGTGGGGGACTTTGGTATCTAATCGTGCAGTTTCTGTAGCTATTAGGATATCTGTGGTCATAATACCAGTGGGACCGAGCGAGTCAAACTAGATCCTTTTTAAAAGGTGTGGGGTGTGGGGGGTGACCCCCCCAACCCCCCCGACATCGGTAGGGCTGATTCATTCTCTAGTTTGATTCCTTGTTTGTCTGTCTTCAATCGCTTACGGGGCAAGCAAAGCAAGGCATTTTAAAAATTTTTCAGATATTTGTTCTGAGAAATTGACTGAAAACCTTGCCAGATAAGGATTTGATTGAATGACATTTGCGAGAATGAAACGACCCTACCCCGACATCGGGGGGGTGTGGGGTTTGGGGAGAAACAATCGATAACTGGCTCTTCGGGAATTGTTATGCAAATAATTAACTTAAAATAAAATTCGATGAGAGCACCTACGCTCAAAAGTAGCTGAAATCCATACAGGGAAGGACTTAAGGCACAAACAGG
>NZ_JACJQV010000226.1 GCF_014696875.1 Microcystis wesenbergii FACHB-1317
GTCGTCTCAAAATATTTCGGATACTTTCATCAAGATACAGAAATCGCAGACGGCGATTTGGTCTGAGATTGAATTTGATTGCTGGTATCTACAATTACGAACTTCGTTACCGACAAAAGGATATATCTTGATTACTTTTGCAAGAGATCTATTTCAAAAAGGTTGGTAAGAATCTTTGGTCTGCTCGTGTCAGTGGCGGGTGTCGAGCATTAGCCTTGAAAAAGGGAGATGATTATTACTGGATTTGGATCGGTGATCACAATCAATATGAGAGTTTTTTGAATTAATTCGTTTTGATCAGCGCAGCTGTAGGGTGCGTTCCCTAATGTGACTCCTACTGCTCCAGCGATCGATTTTTGGGGAACGCACCATGCACATTGATTGCAGCTGTGGGTTAAAGTGCGATGCCGAAGGCACTGCGTCGCAGTACACCAATCTTGTAGAGACGTAGTAGGATGGGCATTAGCTCATCCTACAGACCTGTGAGATATTATAGAGAGGTCTCCAGAAGTCAAATCGCCATCGGGAGTTAGTATATGCAAGCAATCCTTTTAAGCCGTGAAGAAGTTGCTCAACGTGCAGAGAAACTGTACGAAAGCAGAATCCGCCAAGAGGTGGAAGTTGAAGAAAACATTGGCAAGATGGTCATCATTGACATTGAAACAGGTGACTACAAAGTTGATAAAAATGGCTTACACGCTGCTGACTTATTGAGCGAGAAACACCCCCATGCTCGGCTCTTTGGGATCAAAATTGGCTACAACGTTGCTGCCGCTTTTGGTGGCGGTATTATGGAGCGTATAGTTAAGTGATTTCAGGTATTGTGGCTAATGGACACCCGTTCATCACTATCCCATTTCGGATTCCAAATCGCGCTGACTTTCCGATTGAGTTTGTAGTAGATACAGGATTTACAGATGAGCTTTGTTTACCACCCGAAGCAGTAGCATTACTGAATCTTCCTTTTATGTACGATATGCGTGCGAATTTAGCAGACAACAGCCAAGTAATGCTGCCTCTTCACAAAGCAATTATTATCTGGAATGGTGAGGAGCGAGAAACTCGTGTATTTGCCACAGGGCGGCGACCTTTGGTTGGAACTGCTTTGTTAGATAGTCATGAGCTTGTGATCCAATTTACGGAAGGTGGGTTGGTAACAATTGACGAATTGTAGTTCTCAGCATTAGCGCAAACGCAGGCTAAGTTGTATCTGTAAAAGAGGATATGGCAACCAACAACGTCAGAGATCTCGATGAAGTCCTTCGCAACGGCTGAATTCTGGAAAGAGTATATCCCTAACGTCTTTAAAACCCGACACCCGACACCCGACACCCTGCCCCCAGGAAAAACTTTTTCAGCAGACCCTAGCCATTATACCGATAGGACGGGTTGGCTGGTAGAAATGGCTTTTTCGACGATATCGGCGGCCATTTTCACTCCTCCTGTCTTCTGTAGCGCTTTTTGCATTCTCAGGGCATTTTCTCGGTAACTGGGGAAGGATAACACCTTTTCAATGGCCTTTCGTAAACGGGGAACTTCTAGACGGGAAATCGGAATCACTTCCCCTGTCCCCGACCATTTTATCCGAGCAGATACCCCCGGTTGGTCGTTAGCGATGGGAATGGCCACCATCGGTACGGCTTGCGCTAGGGATTCTAGGGTAGTATTTAAGCCTGCGTGGGTGATAGTAAGAGAGGCTCTGGTTAAAAGCTCTAATTGGGGAGCGTAGGGAACAACTAGGGCGTTTTTTGTCGTTATTTGAATGTTAGAGTCGGTGTTGCCCAAGGATAAAACTAATTGTACCGGCAAATCGGCACAGGCTTCGGCGATCGCATTAAAGGCCGATTGTAGGCGATTTTGAATTGTACCGAGGGAAGCATAAATCAAGGGTTGTCCGGTTAATTTTTCGTAAGGAAAAGGAATCGTTTTTCTGGTGGAGGAATCGTGAAAGGGGCCGGTAAAGTGAAAGTGAGCGGGTAAATTTTGCCGAGGAAACTCGAATTCGGCAGGTTGTTGGCTAATTTGGGCGATGGGTGAATAGCGTTGATTGATGTTTTGATAGGGAATTAACCCCCATTCTTGACGCTGCCGGTTGATTAACTCATTCAGAGGACGCGTCAGAGAGTCAAGCAGTTTATAGCCAATTTTATTGCGAATAACCCCGATAAATGAGGGATTATAGTCCCAACTGGTCATAAAGGGCGGAATAAGCGGATCACGATTTAAAACCAATGCCGAACAAAAACTGATAAAGGGAATAGCCAATTTTTCTGCGATTGTACCCCCTGAGGCGGAAACTTGATCGACAATTAGGGCATCAATTCCCAAGCGACGCATCTCTTGAGGGATAGTTTCAAAGAGGGCAGCAGTAGAATCACTTACTAATTGTACCGTGCGACGGACGGCGGCTGTTCCCCGTAATTGACCAATTTCGGCTAAATTTTGGGCTGATGTGCCTTTCGGATATTTGTCGGGTGCAATTGCCTGAAAATCTAAGCCGGCTGCTTGCACCATTTCTTCACCATCAAGAGTTAAAAAACAGGTAACTTTATGACCGCGTTTTTGTAACTCTTTTCCTAAAGGTAGGAGAGAATAAATATGTCCAGAAGTTGTAGGACAGAGTAAACCAAAATGAGTCATTAAACACCTCCACAGGTTTTCTTTAATTCTTCGAGATTCCAGAATGCACCACCCAAGGCGGAGAATTGTATTCCTTCAAAGCAGTTACGCACAGCCCCCAAAGCGAGGGGATTAACTAGATAAATAAAGGGGACGTATTCCTGTTGAAGTTGTTGAATTTCATTATAGATAACTTTGCGCTTTTCAAAGTCTAATTCTTGGGAACCCTTGACGTATAAATCGGCGATTTTTTTCTCCCAATCCGCCGCTTGCCAGCCTTGAATCGGAGGGCTGCCGGGTTGAGGTTGTTGGTTAAAAGCGTGGAGATTTCCATCTACATACCAAATATTGGGGGCGTGGGGTTCATTATCGCCGGTAAAACCTAAAATATGTGCTTCCCAATCTAGACTATTACTTAGTTTATCAACTAAATTGCTAAAAGCGATCGCTTGAAAATCCACTTGAATTCCTATTGCGGCTAAATCATTTTTAATTTGTGCGCCAATTGCTTCCCGGATTTTGTTACCCGCATTAGTAATCAGGTTAAATCTAACGGGATTATTATCAGCATCGACTAGGAGATTATCACTATTATACTTAAATCCCGCCTCTAATAATAATTCTTTGGCTTTTTCGGGATTGTAATTGTAACCTTTCAGGTTTTTATCATAAAAAGGCGATTGGATAGAAAGAAAAGAATTTTGTTCTTGTCCTAAACCTCGATAGATATCATCAATCATTCTTTGACGATTAATGCCGTAGGCAATAGCTTGACGGAAATTTAAGTTATTAAACCAACGGGATTTAATCGGATCTACTAGGGGTTTTCCGTCGCGTTTGCCTTGATTGAGATTAAAACCGATAAATTGGGTTCCGTAGGCAGGTCCACCATTAAAAATAGTGAAATTTCCTCTTTCTTCTTCGGTTTTTAAGAGGGAGAAAAATTCGGGAGTTACCCCAATAGAATCTAAACTTCCCGAACGAAATTGTAGTAAAGTTGTATCCTGAGATTCAACAATTGCCCAAATTACTGAAGTTATATGGGGTAATTGTTGTCCACGGTCATCTTTTTTCCAATAGTAAGGGTTATTCTCAAAAATAATCCTTTGTCCCGTTATATATTCTTTTAGTTTATAAGCACCATTAAAAACAATTTTATCGGGAGGAGTATCTAACCCCCAAGTGGAGAGAAATTCTAACCTACCATCGGGGCTTTTTTTCTGAATAGTTTTTTCTAAAGCGTGTTTAGGTAAAATCGGTGAACTGACAGCATCTAAAAAAGGCGCAAAAGGTTCGGGTAGTTTAAATTCAATCCTGCGGTTATCTAGTTTAGTGATAACGGGGAATTCTTTTTTTAATCCTATTCTTAAACTATCGCGGTAGTTGTTGGGAATATCAGGATTTAGATATAAGTCTTTATAGGTAAAAACCACGTCATCAACGGTTAAGGGTTGACCATCCGACCATTTTAAACCCTCTCTCATAGTAAAAATAATGCTCAAATTATCATCGGAAATTGTCCAAGATTCTGCTAAGACCGGTTCTTTTTTGCCAGTAATGGGATTTTCTGTTAATAGTCCTTCGTAGGTTAAACCAAAAATATTCGGAGATTCGGCCGATAAAACAGCATTAAAGGTTTTTGGGTCACTTAATACCGATATGACCACTTGATTGCGTCTAACTTGATTACCACAAGCAGTTAGGGAAATCAGCAATAAACAAGAAATTAAAAATACCGTTAATCTCCGCCCAAATTTCACCATAATCTTTAATATTTTTCTGTCCGACTAACTTAGAAGTAAAGACCTTGTCTTGCTATATACACCGAAACTGACCAAGCTGAAAGCCGCTGGACTGTTTCCTTGTCCCATCAATATAACAGGAAATGAGACAAAAAATCTCGCCTAGGAAAGATTGACAAAGGCGAGAAACCGTGTTTCCATTAAGAATGGGAGATAAAATCTAAGAACGTTGTTCGATCGGTGTATAGGGGACTTCGTGTAGTCCGGTGTAGATTTGGGTAGGACGGAAAATGCGGTTAGCATTTAATTGTTCTTTCCAGTGGGCTAACCAACCGGCCACCCGGGAGATGGCAAAAATCGGGGTAAATAAATCATTGGGGATACCTAATTTCCGATAGACCAATCCCGAATAGAAATCCACATTAGGATAGATACCTTTTTCGCCGTAGATATCCACCATTGCCTGTTCTAATTCTAGGGCGATATCGTAGTATTCATCGGAACCTAATTCCGCGAATAATTGTTCGGCAAGGTTTTGTAAAATCGTCGCCCGGGGATCCTTAACTTTATATACCCGGTGTCCAAAACCCATAACTTTTTGTTTATTGGCGATACATTTTTCCACATAGGGACGAACATTAGCCACCGAACCGATTTCCTCTAACATTAACAATACTTCCTCGTTTGCCCCACCGTGGAGGGGGCCGGCGAGAGTTCCCACTGCTGAAGCGATGACACCGTAGGGGTCGGTTAAAGTGGAAGCCGTCACCATGGCCGAAAAAGTCGAGGCATTCATGGTATGTTCGGCGTGGAGAGTCAAACAGACATCGAAAACCTTCGCCGCTAAATCCGTCGGTCTTTTTTCCGTCAACATATAGAGGAAATTGGCCGCATAATCAAGACTATCGTTAGGCTGAATGGGATGATTACCTTTGCGAATCAATTGAAACGCCGCCACCATGGTGGGGATTTTCGCTAATAGCCGCACTACTGCCTGACGGATATAGTCGGGATTATCCAAGGCCCGACGGGCATAGTATAACCCTAAAGCCGCCGCCGAAGTTTGTAGCGCATCCATGGGGTGGCCTTTTTCGGGGAAGCATTTCATCATGTCTTCGATACGGTACTTAATGCGTCGATGATAACGGATTTCATCGGCAAATTCTTCCAGTTCCGCCCCCGTGGGCAGAACACCCCAGATAAGGAGATAGGCGGTTTCGAGGAAGGTACTTTTTTCGGCGAGTTCCTCAATCCGAATGCCCCGATACTCTAAGATTCCCTTTTGCCCATCCACAAAGCTGATACTCGATTGGGCGGCGGGAATTCCTTCTAAACCTGGCCGATATTCACAAACTGTCATAGTTCTACCTTTCCGTGGCGAAGATTAAGCCCTAACGCTAACTTACTTGATCTTTCCACCCTTACCGAAATTTTATAGAAAATTTTCGGTTCTGCCTCTCCTGTTCAGGATTAGGGAGAAGTGGACGGAAATTACTCCTATTTAGCGATCGCTTCGTCGATTTAGTCAACCCTGCCCTAGCGCATTTTTTCTGGGCTTACTGTTGCGACTCTAGCTAGAGGACTTGATATTTATCTACTTTCATTCTACCGATAATTTTTTTTAAATTTCTTCGGGATTAATATTTAATTCCCGTAGTTTTGCCGCCAATCGTTCGGCCCGTTGTCGTTCCGCTTCGGCCCTTTGTCGTTCCGCTTCAGCCCGTTGTCGTTCCGTTTCGGCCCGTTGTCGTTCTTCGTTGTAACCGGTGAAAGGTTGACCATCGGGATAATACAAGAGTAACTCTGGTTGGGCTAATTGAAAACGAATGCCCAAGCGAGGACTTACCCAATTATCGAGATTTTCCCGACTTTCGAGCCGATTTTCCCGACGAATACAGCCCCCCAAATCATTTTTATCGGGATTATAAATGTAGTATTCTTCCACACCATAACGGTC
>NZ_JACJQV010000227.1 GCF_014696875.1 Microcystis wesenbergii FACHB-1317
TTTTATAATTGAGATAGTTTGTGCCGCTTAAATAAAGAGGTTTTGATAACCAAATTAAAGCAGCTCTAAAGAGTTTTGAGTTAAAAGTTAAACTTCAAGTTTTCATTCAGGACGAATGTACTGATTAACTAATTTTTTGGGGAAAATTAGTTAACCCATCATTATAACATATAATTAATTTGCAAGAGTTCTATTGAAAGAAATAAATTTTTTCTTCCTGGTGAAAAGGGTTCAGTACCTGAAATCATTGTAAACCATGATTGCCTTCATATTCTTGGGGATTATGGAACGACAGCAACAGAAGAGATTGAAGTCGCATCATTTCAGGCTGGCTGTACTTATGAAGCTCCTATTTATGGATTACTATTTGGCATTGCTCAATATCATTTAGATATTCAGGTTACTCCAGCCGCGCCTTCGCAAAAGCTTCAAGCAAATCCAGAAAAAATGATCGCTGCATTTGCCAGGGGCTGCCGGGTTAAAAAAGACATGTGGGCGGATTTTAAACCTTGGGATAACTTCGATAAACAAGTTGATGATTTAAGAACTGAGTTAGGAATTGGTCCTAAGTGAAATGAGTGGCGTTGCTGACTTTGGGTATGAATCATTGCATCTACATTTTTTAAAACTCAGGCTCAAACTGACTTTTTGATATATGCACTCATTAGCATTCATACCTTGATTAAGCAACGCCAAATGAGTGAACAAAAAGTTTGAGTGATTCTTGGAGCTGCAAGAGGAGAATCAAATACATTAAAGGCTTTACATAGCAATTTTTTAAGTAGTCGTGCAAAATTAATTTTCTAGTGAAGATAGGCAAGAGGCAAGAGGCAAGAGGTGGTTAGATATGTGTAATTAATTTTGCTTAGGTACTTATCAGTCGGAGGAAATTAAATGAATTTGCCGAAAGGTATCCCGAAACCAAATCAGCATTAAAAGAATGGTATCAAAAAATGAAGACAGGACAATTTCAGTCCATAGCAGAATTAAGAACCATGGCTCTCTTATTCTTTGTGTGATCTCGCGTAGCGAGCGCGTTGCGACCAGTTTAACTTACTATAGAAGCGATCAATCTTTGTGTCCTCTGTGTCTGGAGTGGTTCCTTCCACTCGGTCTCGCGTAGCGAGCGCGTTGCGACCGCCAGCAGGACTGTATCTTAGAATACATTTTACCCACCAAACCTAAGAGAGCCCCTAGAGTCCTATCTTGTGCGGGTGTGGGGTAAAATCGGTAGCGATAGGCCTTCTCCATGGCTCAGGTTCTAGCATATATCGTGCAAATGCGCTAGTATTTAAACTAAAGCCGTCCTAAAAAGACGGGGTTTGGAACTCAATTTTTCGATGACGACAATAATCGACGAGTTAAGGCAACAATGGCAAGATATCCTCTCTCAAACCGAGGATTCCTTAACCGATCGCCAACGGGAGACTATTATCAATTGGTTACTCGGGGAAGATAGCCAACGTTGGGAAACTTTCGACCAGAGAGATTTAGAAATCGCTAAACGGGGATTAGTCTATCTTTGGCAAATTCTGCGGCAACGCTATCTGAAAGTTAGTCCCACCCGCGCCTATCGTAACCTGATCGATCGTCTCGGTGCTTGTGTCACTCTCCGGCAAAAAATTCGCACTTGGGTTTCCTTAAGTCGCGATCGTCAGCAAGCGGTGGCCGATGTCTTGCAGGAAATTATTCAAGAAATGTTAAATAGCGATCGCTATCTGCAATCCCAGTTAGCATGGATCGCTCGTTGTACCAACGATCAAGCTACTCGCGATCAGCTGCTGTTAGCCACCCTGGAGGAATACGCCCTGCGTCCGATCCGCAATCAACCCCTGTTAGCCTATCGTTTTGTTAATTATCTCCGTCGTCAATCGAGAAACGGTATTACTAATGTGCCGCAGCAAGAAATAATCCGGATTCTCTCCGATGAAATTAGTGGCGATGAGGGGGAAAATAGCTTAAGTTTACTGGAGCAAAATGCGATCGCTACCTACGAAGATCAACGCACTCGCCAAGAAGCGCAAATTCTCCGGGCAAAAGTTCAAGAGAGTTTTGCTAGGTATCTAGAGGAAAATGTTAGTCGGGAGGCGGTGACTTGGTTTAACCTCTATCTAGGAGGCCAAAGCCAAGATGCGATCGCCTTGGCGATGAATATTCCCGTCCAACGGATTTATCGTCTCCGGGAAAAAGTTGGCTATCATGCGATTAAGGTTTTTGCCCTCAAGGAAGGGACAGAATTAATCAGTGAATGGTTACAAATCAGCCCGAAAGAGCATAATTTTGGCTTAACTCTCAGTCAATGGCAAAATTTCTATGCTGCCCTTTCTCCCACGGGTAAAAGCGTTATCGATGGCTTAAAAGCGGGTAAAACCCTTGAGGAAATCGCCGGCGAATTAAACTGTAAACGCACGCAAGTGGTCAAAGAATGGACGCAACTTTATCTAAGCGCCCAAAGTCTCAGGACAAAAACCTAATCAGTTATCAGTTATCAGTTATCAGTGATCAGTGATCAGTTATCAGTTATCAGTTATCAGTTATCAGTTATCACTTCACTGAGAAAACTCCCCACACCCCACACCCCACACCCCACACCCCACACCCCACACCCCACTTCCCCATCCCCCCACACCCCATCCCCCCACACCCCACTTCCCATCCCCTTTTTGATTTTTGACTTCAATAAATATGTGGATTATTAGCAAAAAAGTCGGGGTATTTACCCATTATTTAACCTCTACGGGGACATTTACCCCCAGCATCGACAAAGCCAGTAAATTTTCTGCTCGGGAAATGGCGGATATTATGGCTAAAAAATACGGGGGAATAGTCGAGGCAATGAAATAATTATGACCATTGGCATTTGGATTTTAGGTGATCAATTATGGACAGGACAAGCGGCCTTAGCTAATCGTCAAGCCTATGCACAGGAAACACCGGTTATTTTAATTGAATCCCACAATCATATTCGACAAAGACCCTATCATCAGCAAAAATTAGTTTTAATCTGGTCGGCGATGCGTCATTTTGCCGAAGAATTAAAAACTTTAGGATGGTCTGTTACCTACGAAGTTGCTGAAGATTTTGAGCCAATTTTATCTGCTTGGATTAAGCGATTAGGCATTAAAGAATTACAGATAATGATGCCTAATGATTTGCCTTTTCTTAGATTGATTAAAAATCTGGATTTAGACTGTGCTATAACCCTAATTGATAATAATCACTTTCTCTGGACAAGGACAGATTTTAATAATTGGGCTAAATCTCGTAAAAGACTATTGCTAGAGGATTTCTATCGAGAAAGTCGCAAAAAATGGCAGATTTTAATGGAGGATAATCAACCGATAGGAGGACAATGGAACTTTGATAAACAAAACCGCAAACCGCCCAAAGATGAATTAAAAACTGCTGCTCCTCTTTGGTTTGAACCTGATGAAATTACCCTTCAAGTTATCGCTGATGTGGAAGCTTTAGATATTTCTAAATATGGAAAAATTAAACCTTTTTACTGGGCTGTAACCCGCAGACAAGCTTTACAAGTCTTGGAGCATTTTGTTACTAATTGTCTGCCTAACTTTGGACCCTACCAAGATGCGATGATAACGGGAAAAGAAACCCTCTGGCATTCCCTATTATCTCCCTATCTTAATCTAGGATTACTAACGCCTTTGGAAGTGATTCAAGCGGCAGAAATTGCCTATAAAAAAGATAATTTAGCCCTAAATAGCATCGAAGGATTTATCCGTCAGGTGTTGGGATGGCGGGAATATATGCAGGGAATTTATCATTATCTGGGAGAAGATTACGCTAATCTCAATTGGTTTGAGCATCAACAACCCTTACCGGCTTTCTTTTGGGATAGTAACCAAACCGAGATGAATTGCCTCAAACAAGTATTATCACAGGTGGAAAATACTGGTTATGCCCATCATATTCAAAGATTAATGATTTTGAGCAATTTTGCCTTAATTTTTGGTTGCTCTCCCCAAGAGATTGAAAACTGGTTTCATAGTGTTTTTATCGATGCCTACGATTGGGTAATGCAGACTAATGTACTGGGAATGGGACAATTTGCCGACGGGGGAATTCTCGCCTCCAAACCCTACGCCGCCTCGGCCAACTATATTGATAAAATGAGTGATTATTGTCGGGGTTGTCTGTATAAAAAAAATGAACGAGTCGGGGAGTTTGCCTGTCCTTTTAACTTTCTTTACTGGGATTTTTTGGCACGACATCGAGAAAAATTAAAGTGCCAAGGTCGAGTTAATATGATTTTAGGTCATCTCGATCGAATGTCAGCAGCTGAACTTAATCAAATGCGCTGCCAGTCCAACCAATTACGAGCCAAGCTGTTGACTATCTAAATTATACTCCTTAAGCAAAGTTACCCAGCCAATTACATTTTATTGGCTTCTCTACTTTTGATCGCAATCGGGGATATTTTGCTGAAAATTAAGATTAATAACCAGAAAAACTGGCTCAATAGACAATCTCCTTGTTTACTTTATCACTAAAAAAACATGGCTAGAGGGGATCAAATATACGCTTATCGAGAATTGCTCAATCTTCAGGGTGTTTATGCCCATCATGGCATCGATTGCGGTGATGGTAGCGTCATTCATTACCGAAAACCGAGCGAGATTGTTGAACGAACTTCCCTAGAAACCTTTGCTAGGGGCGGTAAAATCTATGTGGTACGCCATGTAGAGGTGGGATTTTCCTTTATCCCCGATGTGGTGGTAGAAAGGGCGCTAAGTCGTCTGGGGGAGCAGAAATATAATCTTCTTTTTAACAACTGCGAACATTTTGCCACTTGGTGTAAGACTGGTATTAGCAAAAGTCAACAGATAGAAGAATTTATCCCGATTATTACCCATTTACAAGCGGTGGGACTCTACGAACCTCTGAAAAAATCCCTCATCGGAGCCGACCCCAACAATGCCCAAACCCTGTTACAAGGGGCTTTAAGCAATCTTAAGGTCAGTTGGGATGAAATTCAACCCCAGTATAAAAAAGCCATTCAAGAAGCAGAAACATGGAATCGAGTAGCGATCGAAGCTTTAAGCAGAAATCGCGATGATTTAGCCCGGGAAGCCCTGAAACGCAAGGTAGAAGCCAAAAAACAGGCAAAACGCCATCAGGAACAATTGGATCAAATAGCGGCCATGACCGAAAATGTTCTTAAAAGTCTGGTGATTGCTAACGGTTAGTCTGGATGTAAGTAGGGTTGGCTGAATAAATCTAAAAACCTTGTTGGATAAGGCTTTTAGACTTTTTTCCCTCAAAAAGTGCTGACCATTGGAGTGATCGGGGGTAAAATTCTGGGACTTTTTCCCTGAAAATTAGGTAACTGACTACCTCAAAATCGGTAAAACCCCACACCCCACACCCCCCCGATGTCGGGGGGGCAGGGGTAGGGCTGTTTCATTCTCCCATCAGAATATCAAAAGTAAAAGCGATCACTGTCAGGTAAAATGAGAAGTGAACGCGAACTTTTGAAACATATGTTGAGCTTAATAGAAAAACTGAAACAAGTCAAGGACTTTCGGAAAGATCAAGGAAAAAGACACCCTTTATGGATAGTATTAGTAGTAATAATACTGGGAACAAT
>NZ_JACJQV010000228.1 GCF_014696875.1 Microcystis wesenbergii FACHB-1317
TTTACTGGCGATGCTTTACACTGTCAGAAGAAAACAATCAGCTTAATAGCCAAGACTAAAAATGATTATGTTATCACAGTTAAAGGAAATCAGAAAAATCTTTATCAGCGAATACAAGACCTGAGTAATTCCTCAAAGCCAGAAAGTTGTTTTCTTGAACAAGATAATAGTCATGGTCGAAAAATATCCAGAAAAATAGAAGTTTTTAAAGTGAGGAAAAATGAAAGACAAGGATTTGAAAATCTGCGAAGAGTTATTAAAGTAGAAAGAAGGGGTAGTCGCGGGGATAAAACGTATGAAGAAACAGCTTACTATATCAGTAGCCTAACTGAATCCGCTCAAGTATTTGCTAAAATTATTCGAGGACATTGGAAAATAGAAAATCAGTTACATTGGGTAAAAGATGTAATTTTTGAGGAAGATAAAAGCGAGATAAGTGATTTTCAAGCGGCCAGCAATTGGTCAATTCTCACAACTATAGGATTGAATCTTTTCAGAGGTTTGGGTTTTCTCTCAATAACAGAGGGACAGAGGTGGTTAGCTGAACGTTGGGAAAAACTGATAGTTTTATCGACGTAAGAAGCAGAAAAATTAGCTAAATTAACAGGATGTACTCTCAGAAAATTTCAAGAGAGATAGGCTTTTAGTGGCTTGGGAACAAGCTTTATCAATTTATTCATAATCAATATTGGCAGAGGATTAAAGATTAGTTATTGTCACTAACTCTTTTGATTAGAAAAAGATAAACTTGAGAATTTTCATTCAAATTTATTGACTCAAAATCCGCTGTACTTAATTTAAATGAATCAACCCTAGGGTTGGGGGGGCCACACCCCACACCCCAAGACATCAATCGTCCTCAGACCTTAATCGAACTAGGTTCATCGACGGCGGCGATAATGCGATGACAACCAGAAAAGGGTTGCGCCCATTGATACTGGTGTTCTAAAGGATTACCCCAACAGAGACCGAGATATAATTCCGTGCGCGCCACATCTAATTCCGCCCATTCGGACTGGGCGACTAATTCGGCTAGAGAATCGGCAGAAATGGGACGACGGGAGTTAAGCACCCACCAAAAATTCATATTAGGGGTGATACTGTTCCAAAAATCTAAAACAGAGGCTTTGGCAGCCATGAGAATTTCCTTGTCACCCTCGACGGCAACTAATTGATTATGAATTTCGGGATAACGGAGAGTGCGATCGCCCCATTGACAAACACGCCAGATAATGCCCGAAACCTGATACTGTTGTTGATAATCGTGAACTTGGCGGCGAAAATCCTGATAGGCGAAGACTTTACCCACCTTTTCTAGATTGATCGCCTTGGCAATCACCGGATTATCAATGCGCTCCGCTGGAGAGAGTAACAGACGTTCCCCTTTGCAAGTGGCGTGCATTTCTCGCTCGAGGATTTCAATTAACTGCTGTGTCGAGTAAGCCATACTACCGCTCTTACCGGAGAGAGGATTTCTTTTTATGATAAACTCGAATTTCGCTAGTGGAAACGCTCGATCGCTAGAAAATTGTCATTCATCGGAAATATCGGCAGGATAAACCTTAATACTTATGGGCGAAAAAACCCTGAAAACACCTGTCAGGGAGAGAAGACAGTCTAACTGCTAGGTTTTACATCGGTTACTTTTTTTCTGGTCCAGATAGCGAGAATTGTCAGGAAAAGTAAACCCATCACTCCCGCTAAAGGATTTTTATCGATTCCAGTTAACCAATCGGGAACAGTACCAGTGTATTTAATTAACTGACCCACATTTAATATATAGTATGCCCAGACTAAACCCGCGTGCAGACCGATACTTTTACCCAAACTACCACCACAGGCGCGTTTGGCCCAACCGAGAATTAATCCTAGCAAGACTAAGGCAGGAAATTGGGGAAAAGTGCGGATAATTTCGGCTAAAGGTTTAATAAAGTGAGCAAGAGCGAAAATTAAGGCACTAATCACTAGAGCGATAGCGGGACGATAATCCTTTTCTAATTCTCCCAGTAACCAGCCCCGAAATAGCAATTCTTCGGCAAAACCCACCGCTAAAGCGACTAAAAACCCCTCCAGGATGATTTTGCTGATTTGGGGATTTGCGGGTAAGAAATTTAACCAACCTAGGAACGCTTGGGACAGAAAAAGCGAGAAAGTGAAAAATAGACCGATCGCTAACCCGTTAATTAACTCGATCAGCGTTTTTCTTCGCCAAATCAACCCATAATCGGCTAATCCCTCATCGCCATAAATTGTCCGTCCCCACCAATGGGATAACCCCAAAAACTCCAGATAGAGAACAGAAAGGGTCAAAATTGAGACCAGATTAGCATTAGTGGCAAAAAAGTGATAGAGGGGAAGTGCGATCGGCAACCAGAGAAAAAGTAAGAGCAAAATAAAAATTCCCAGTCGCAGGGGGACTGGGTAAGTGGCAATTACCCGCAATCTTTTATTCATCGGGTTCGATACTGCTGGTTAAACCTTTATTTTTCAAGGTTTCACAGTAAAATTCCGCGTGTTCTTGGATGCAGGTAATCACCAAGGCCGTACCATTAGTGTGCGCTTCCATCATGATATCGACTGCTTGGGGTTGCGTCATACCGGCGATCGTTTGCATTAAACTCTGAACCACATACTCCATCGAGTTAAAGTCGTCATTGTGGAGTAAAACGCGATAACGCGGTGCTGGTTTACGGATTGTCGCTGTGGAACGCTTTTCGATGACTTCTGTGGACACCGTGTCTCTCCTTTGAATCTATATCACAAATAAAGGTCAATTACTAATGATCATAATCAAAATTTCCAGATTGAGCTAGGCTTTTTCAGCGATCCGTGAGGGGTTGGGTGTTGGGGAGTGGGGGACAGCCACAGGAATGACATTTCTAGATGGATAGATCATAATTAAATTGACCCTGTAATTTAACCTTATTTCTCTATGTCTGCTGGCGAATTACAAAATCTCGATAAAAATATTCAACGCTTAAAAGAACAATTAGCGGGAATCCGCGATGCGTGGACAGGTGCGCGTCCAGAAGATAAAGTTCTTTTGCAGCAACGCATAAACGATAAGCGCATAGAAATTAAAGAATTGGAACGAGAAAAATGGGATTTAATCGCCAGCGAGAGTCAAGAAGCATCTTTTCCTGATGCCGAGGTAATGGTAGCAGAAATTGTCACAGAATTGACGGCAATTACCAAAGAACCACCCTCAGAACTTGCTTCTGCACAAATCTTAGAATTATTAAATCAAATTCTGGCTAAACTCAATCAACCAGAGCGATCGGCAGCAGCCAAATTAAAAGCGGCCCTATCTACTATACCCCCTTTTGTTTCCCTGACCTACGAAGCGGAATTAGATACTGAGTCAACTTTTAAGCGTTATTTTCCCACATTTAATCGTGCGATCGCAGGAGTGAAAAATCGTCTAAAAAAGTAAGTATTCCCTCTATCCCTAGTAATGTGGGCAAAAGTACGGTTAATTTTGTCGGGAGGGAAGATGAGTTAACCTTAATTCATCAGAAATTGCAAACAGAACAAGGGGTGATTGTTTGCGCGGTGGAAGGGTTAGGGGGAATAGGAAAAACCGCTTTAGCTTTGGAATATGCGAAACGATACCAACAGGAATACGCGGCACAATATTGGTTATCCTTGCGACTATCGGGTTTAGCAGAAGAAATAGTTAAATTAGCTGGTCCCTATCTATCTTTACCAGAAATATTGAAAAAAGAATCTTTAGAAAAACAAGTGGACTGGTATTGGCAAAATTGGCTACCTCAGCAGGGAAAATTATTATTAATTCTCGATGATGTCCCCAATATCGACAGAATTCCCGATCGAATGTTACCAAAAGATTCTAGGATTAAGATATTAGTCACCACTAGGGAAAGGTGTCTTAGTACGGAATTTGAGTCTATAGCTTTAGATGTTTTACCCTTGGATAAATGTGTAGAATTATTAACCAAAATTGTTGGTACTGCTAAAGTTGAGCAAGAAAAAGCTTTAGTAGAACAGATTTGTCACGAAATTTTAGGACGCTTAACTTTAGCAGTGGAGTTAGTGGGGGAATATTTAGCAAAAAATCGTCATTTAAAGTTTAGCCATTTACGCGATAAATTAAATTTAGCTCATACTGCTTTAACTAAGGAAAGAAACCACAGAGCTTATGGACATTTAGGAGTAGCAGCCGCAATTAAAATCAGTTGGGATGATTTAAGTTCTGCTGGTCAAAAAGTGGCAATGCTGTTGAGTTTATTCGCACCGGTGGCTATTGCTTGGACGTTGCTAGAAGATACGGCAAAATCCACGGAAATTACCGAAAGCGAACTAGAAGAAGCGCGGGGACAATTGGATAATTCTCATCTGATGCAACCCGTGGATGAGGACTATTCTTTTTATCGGATTCATCCCCTCGTGAGAGAATTTTTTCAACAGCAATTACAGGCAATTCCTCAGATAAATTCTCTTTATCGATGCGCTTTTGTGGAAACTTTGTTAACCATTGCCGAAAATATCCCACCAACCCCCACAAGGGAGATTATTGCAGCAGTAACTCCCGCAATTCCCCATCTGCAACTTGTCAGTCAAACCATGTTAGATGATATTCCCAACCCAGAAGATAATTTAATTTTGGTGTTTCTTGGGGTAGCTTTGTTTTATAAGGGACAGGGAGAATATGATTTAGCAGCAGTTACCTTAACAAAATGTTGTGAAGAAATCCAATCTCGCTTAGGAGAAAACCATCCCCATGTTGCTGCCAGTCTCAATAATTTAGCAGGATTATCCCGCTGCCAAGGCAGATACGCAGAAGCGGAACCCTTATATAAGCGCTCCGTTTCTCTGATAGGACAGCTATTAGGAGAAAACCATCCCATTGTTGCTACCAGTGTCAATAATTTAGCACTATTATATCAATGCCAAGGCAGATACATAGAAGCAGAACCCTTGTATAAGCTCTCCCTTTCTCTAAGGAAAAAGGTATTAGGAGAAAACCATCCCGATGTTGCACAAAGTCTCAATAATTTAGTAGTGCTATACGAATACCAAGGCAGATACATAGAAGCGGAACCCTTGTGTAAGAGATGCCTTTCTCTGATAGAACAGCTATTAGGAGAAACCCTTCTCCATGTTGCTACCATTCTCAATAATTTAGCGGAATTATACCGCTCCCAAGGCAGATATGCAGAAGCAGAATCGTTTTATAAGCGCTCCCTTTCTCTGAAAGAACAGCTATTAGGAGAAAACAATCTCTATTTTGCTAACAGTCTCAATAATTTAGCACTATTATACAAATACCAAGGCAGATACGAAGAAGCGGAACCCTTGTATAAGCGCTCCCTTTCTCTGCGGGAACAGCGATTAGGAGAAAACCATCCTAGTGTTGCTACCAGTCTCAATAATTTAGCAGAATTATACAAATACCAAGGCAGATACGCAGAAGCGGAACCGTTGTATGTGAGAGCTATTGCTATTTATCAAGAAAGATTAGGAGAAAATCATCCCCGTACCCAAATAGTAAGGCAAAATTTTATGATTCTGTTGTTGCGATTACCCGATGAATAATTACAGTAAAGATTCCCCGATGAGATAATTAGGGCTGGCTGAAAAAGCCTGAAATGTCGATAGGAAAAAGGTTTCGACTCAATAAAGTCGAGAAAAAAAGCCCAAAAAAAAAGGCAAAATACTAAAAGCCCTGCACTTTTTTTATTCAGTACGGATATATTTTACTTCCACAGCAACTCCATCAGAATCCGAATCATAAGAACTACTCTTTGGCGGAAAACTATCATCTCTACCAGGAAGTCAAAGAAAAGTGGCTCTTCTCGACTTTGTGTGATAATTTTTGCTTATGTAATCGTGAAATGCTTATCGGGCAAGACTTTTAGTGCTATTTTGCCGAAGAAACTATCAGTATAGACCTCGTTTCCACACAGAAACCAGAAGAGCCGAAAAGTTAACTAAGAAACCAAGAACTTCCCGAAAAATAGCGAGAAAGAACTATTTAAAAGTCGCTAAAATCGTCCCTATTCCTTCTCAAAAAGAAAGACGGAAAACCATTGGTCAACAACGGGGATATATTCAAAGAAACTTATACCATTTTTCTTTATTCTTGGCAGGTATCTTACCCCCCCTTGCCCCTAGGGTCGTTTCATTCTCGCAAATGTCATTCAATCAAATCCTTATCTGGCAAGGTTTTCAGTCAATTTCTCAGAACAAATATCTGAAAAATTTTTAAAATGCCTTGCTTTGCTTGCCCCGTAAGCGATTGAAGACAGACAAACAAGGAATCAAACTAGAGAATGAATCAGCCCTACCCTTGCCCCCCCGACGTCGGGGGGGTTGGGGGGGTGGGGTGGGGGGTTGAGGAAAATTAACCATCTCTGCCATTACTTGTGAAAAATGGTATTAGGTTATCAGTTATTTTACTCAAGTAAAACTTATCACTTGGGCGACAAATTATTGGCACTCAATAGCATAATTTTTTGAGCGACTTTTTCAGCAAAACCTAAATATTACTCGTTAATACTGCCCGGGAGTGGGGAGATGGGAGTGGGGAGATGGGAGAGGGAAGATGGGGAGCTTTTTTGCTGTGAACTGAAAACTCACATCTGATCACTGATAACTGATCACTGATAACTGATCACTGATCACTGATCACTGATAAGCTATACTGGGGGAATTGTGCTGATAGCACGGTTGCTGCTGCCGAATCATTAAATAAATTGTCTCCAGTGAAATTGAGGAATTAATTTTGTCTAAACAAGATCTGATCGAAATGGAAGGAACCGTCACCGAATCTTTGCCCAACGCCATGTTTAGGGTGGATTTAGATAACGGTTTCAACGTCTTAGCCCATATATCTGGCAAAATCCGCCGTAATTATATCAAAATCCTCCCCGGCGATCGAGTCAAAGTGGAACTCACCCCCTACGACCTAACCAAAGGCAGAATTACCTATCGCCTGAAAAATCAAAAAAAATAGCGATAAATAGGGGCAGAGACGCCAAAAAGCCTAATAAGCGGCCAAATTTATTTTAAAAAAATAGGTGACACGGGTAAAAGAAATCTGATATAATAATAAGCTTGCAGTGTTGCCAAAATAGTTAGGCATGAAAGTTAGAGCGTCTGTCAAAAAAATGTGCGAAAAGTGCCGCGTCATCCGTCGGCGCGGTCGGGTCATGGTAATTTGTTCTAACCCCAAACACAAGCAGAGACAAGGTTAATCCACCAAAGTCACTGTCTTGGGGCAGAGAATCGTTACCGTTAATTGTAGTCGTTTTTGGAAAAAAAATCGTTCATAGGGAGAAAAAAAAAGCGTGGCAAGGATAGCTGGTGTAGACCTACCTCGCGATAAGCGTGTGGAAATCGCCCTGACCTACCTCTACGGAGTGGGTCTATCGCGTTCCCAAGAAGTCTTATCCGCGACGGGTGTTAACCCTGACACTCGGGTCAAGGATCTCAGCGATGAAGACGTGGCGGCGCTACGGACTTATATCGAAACAAATTATCAAATCGAGGGGGATTTGAGACGCTGGGAGGCGATGAACATCAAACGCCTCGCCGATATCGGCACCTATCGAGGTCGTCGGCATCGGCTAGGATTACCCGTGCGCGGGCAACGGACGCGAACCAATGCGCGGACCCGTCGCGGTCGTCGGGTGACAGTGGCAGGGAAGAAAAAAGCCCCCTCCAAGAAATAATTTTTTATTCATTGCGATATCCCCCAATCAAGAAAAACTATGGCGCGACCAACCAAAAAAACCGGACCGAAAAAACAGAAGAAAAATATTCCTACCGGAGTCGCTCACATTCAATCGACCTTCAACAATACCATTGTCACGATCGCCGATACCAAAGGCGATGTGATCTCTTGGGCATCGGCGGGATCGAGTGGTTTTAAAGGAGCCAAAAAAGGAACCCCCTTCGCCGCCCAAACCGCCGCCGATAACGCCGCCCGCCGAGCGATCGAACAGGGAATGCGTCAACTAGAGGTAATGGTTAGTGGCCCTGGGGCAGGACGGGAAACCGCAATCCGGGCCCTGCAAGGAGCAGGATTAGAAATCACCCTGATCCGGGACGTGACTCCCATCCCCCACAATGGTTGTCGTCCTCCCAAACGCCGGAGAGTGTAAACAGTGAACAGCTTTTTCAGGTGACAGGGATCTTGAGGCCGACAGCCGTTAGCTTTGAGCGCATCAGCAGCAGAATCGGGTCGTCAAAGACCATCTGAGCAAAAAGCTAAAGGCTGAAAGCCAAAGAAAACTGATAACTGATAACTGATAACTGAAAACTGAACAAGGGAGGTCAATCGGTGGCGCAATTTCAAATCGAGTGTGTAGAAGCAAAAACTTACAAGAATCAGAGTCAGTACAGTAAATTCGTACTAGAACCTCTAGAAAGAGGCCAGGGTACGACCGTAGGTAATGCCCTGAGACGGATTCTCATTTCCAATCTGGAAGGGGCGGCCGTGACGGCCCTGCGGATCGCGGGAGTCAATCACGAATTTGCCACCGTCGAGGGAGTACGCGAGGACGTGATGGAACTCATGCTCAACATGAAAGAAATCATCCTGAAAAGCTACACCAATCAAACCCAGATCGGGCGTTTAGTGGCAACTGGACCGGCGACAGTAGTGGCGGCACAATTCGATTTACCCTCAGAAATCGAGATAGTTGATCGCAATCAGTACGTCGCTACCCTGGCCGAAGGGGCCAAGCTAGAGATGGAATTTCGCGTGGAAAAAGGCAAAGGCTACCGGGCGATTGATCGCAGTAAAGAAGAAGCCACTTCGCTGGACTTTCTGCAAATCGACTCGATTTTTATGCCCGTAACCAAAGTCAACTACAGCGTCGAAGATATCCGTTCCGAAAGCGGTCAAGCTAGAGATCGTCTGCTCTTAGAAATTTGGACAAACGGGAGCATTAACCCCAAAGAAGCCCTTTCCCAAGCGGCCGATATGCTGGTTAATCTCTTTAACCCGCTCAAGGATCTCAACGCCCTCGAATCCTCCGGTAACTTTGACGACCAAGAGATCAACCAAGAAAACCAAATTCCGATCGAGGAACTACAATTATCCGTGCGCGCCTACAATTGCCTGAAGCGAGCGCAGATCAACACCGTAGCCGACCTCCTCGATTACAGCCAAGAAGATCTCTTAGAAATCAAAAACTTTGGGCAGAAATCGGCTGAAGAAGTCATTGAAGCCCTACAAAAACGGTTAGGCATCACCCTACCCCAAGAAAAAAGCAAGTAAACCCAATTCCAGGAAAATACCATGAGACATCGGTGTAAAGTGCCTCAATTGGGTCTGCCGGCTGACCAAAGAAAGGCACTGCTGCGCAGCTTGGCCACCCAGCTAATTCGCCACGGTCAGATCACCACCACCCTAGCGAAAGCGAAAGCGGTGCGAGCAGAGGTAGACCACATTATCACCCTAGCTAAAGACGGTTCCCTGAGCGCCCGTCGCCAAGCCATGGGCTACATCTACGACAAACAACTGGTTCACGCCCTCTTTGAAGGCGCCCAGGCCCGTTATGGCAACCGTAACGGCGGTTATACCCGGGTCGTGCGTACTCTGCGCCGTCGCGGGGACAATGCCCCCATGGCGATTATCGAACTGATGTAAGGATGACAGCTTGCCCCCAGTCGCGGATCGCCCTAGTTATCCAGTATGTGGGAACTAATTTCCACGGCTGGCAACGGCAACCCCATCACAGGAGCGTGCAGGAGGAAATCGAGAAGGCTCTGGCCGATATTCTCGGTCATGCCGTCACTCTGCACGGGGCCGGACGTACCGATAGCGGTGTTCACGCCGCCGCCCAAGTTGCCCATTTCCAGCAGCAGAGTCCGATCCCACCTGCCCATTGGGCCAAGGTTCTCAATGCTCGGCTAGATGACGATATCGTCATTCGGGCTTCAGCCCAGGTTCCCGATCGCTGGCACGCTCGTTTTTCTGCCCTCTGGCGACGCTATCGTTACACCCTCTATACCGACCCCATCCCCAATCTCTTTGTTAGTCCCTTTAGTTGGCACTACTACCATCGTCCCCTCGATGCCGATTTGATGGCCAGGGCCCTGGCTCCCCTATTGGGAAAGCACCATCTGGCCGCCTTTCACCGTGCCAACTCTAGTCGTGACCATTCTTGGGTAGAAGTACAGGGGGTGGAATGCTACCGTCAAGGGCCGTTTGTACAGATGGAAATTCAAGCCAATGGCTTTTTGTACGGGATGGTGCGGCTATTGGTGGGAATGTTGGTGGAGGTGGGAACCGGTGAGCGATCGCTAGAAAACTTTACCGACATCTGGGTCAATCAGCGCCGAGAATTGGTCAAATACGCCGCACCAGCTAAAGGACTATGTTTACTGCGGGTGGGTTACGCTGATTTTCCCTTTGCCGATAGCGTCTGGTGCGAGACTCAGCCTCTTTATTATTTCCGAGCATAGAGATTCAAAGTTTATTTTTGTAAACCAAGGCAAACTGACCATGAACAAAACACCGCTACCAAATTTAGAGACTCTAGAGCAGAAATGGTACGTCATTGATGCGGCCGATCAGCGTCTAGGTCGTCTGGCCACCGAAATCGCTATGATTCTACGGGGCAAAAATAAAGCCACCTTCACCCCCCATCTGGATACGGGGGATTTTGTCATTGTTATTAACGCCGAAAAAGTGACGGTAACGGGCAAAAAACGCCAACAGAAAGTTTATCGCCGCGACTCCGGCAGACCGGGTGGTATGAAGGTAGAAAGCTTCGATAAACTGCAAAAACGCATTCCCGAACGGATTATCGAACACGCTGTTAAGGGAATGCTCCCGAAAAATAGCTTAGGTCGGAAATTGTTCACGAAACTGAAAGTTTATGCCGGTGCGGAACACCCCCATCAGGCACAACAACCGGAAGTTTTAGCAATTAATACGATTCCCGCAGGAGGAAATTAAGTCAATGCAAGCCACGGACAGTAAAAATAAGGTAGTTTATTGGGGAACGGGACGACGCAAATCGGCGGTCGCTTCCGTGCGTCTGGTGCCGGGGACGGGGGCAATTACCGTTAACGGTCGCGATGGGGAAACCCATTTTAACCGCATTCCCACCTATATCCAGACGATCAAGGCTCCTCTGGAGACTTTGGGACTGGAAAACGAGTATGATATCATCGTTAAGGCCGAGGGCGGTGGTTTGACCGGCCAAGCGGACGCGGTGAAATTGGGTGTCGCTAGAGCTTTATGTCAATTAGCGCCAGAAAATCGTCCTCCCCTCAAGAGTGAAGGTTATCTGACTCGGGATCCCCGGGCGAAGGAACGGAAAAAATACGGTCTTCACAAAGCGCGCAAAGCGCCTCAATACTCGAAACGTTAGGTTAATAGAGAGGTTTATTATGCCGAAAAAAATTCATCCTACTTGGTATCCGGAAGCCAAGGTGATCTGTAATGGTGAACTGGTGATGACTGTGGGTTCGACAAAACCAGAAATTCATGTGGAGGTTTGGTCGGGTAATCATCCTTTTTATACGGGAACCCAGAAGATGATCGATACCGAGGGCCGGGTCGATCGCTTCTTGCGTAAGTACAAAATGGGCGATAAGTCAAGCAAAAAGGCCGATCAGAAATAATTCTTTACTTTTGCCTTTTTGACCCGGTGGGGAAATTTTCCCACCGGGTTTTTTGGTAGGTAATGATTTGGTAAGCTATACTTTATACTAAATCCGTTGAGTAACGCACAGAAAACGGGTTTCTCCGAGAAACCCGTTTTCTGCTCATGCACTCAGGCAAAAAGGGGAATAAATAATCAGTCTTTAATAACCAGATTTAGTATTAGACGTTCATAATCTGAGATTTATTAAACTTCTGAAATCGTAGAGTGAGCAAGGAATCCAGTCGCAAGGTCTCAGCTGACAACAACCCAATAGCGAGCTACAATATCTGCGATCACTTTCTGGCTTTGCGGATAGCACTCCCTAGCATTAAACCCCCAAGGGTAATATAAACAAGAACGCTGCTGGATTCTGGAGTCGTTCTTTTAGATGCAACACGAATCTGAACAAGAACATCATCGTCATCATCATCTACAGTGAAAGATGCAGCGTCATCAAGATGAGCTAAGAAGATATTAGTATCTAGTAACTCAAATGTATTTCCTCCGAAACCAAGGCTATTATCTAGATCTGAAAAAACTATTTTTGAAGCAATATCTGTGCTTCCAATTGTAGTGAAAAAACTTTGACCATTCCAGTTAGTTAGAACTGCCAGTGGAATTGGTTGATCTGGATTAAAAGACCCCAAAAAAACCTCACTGTTTGTTGATGGATTATTCGGCAATCCTGAAAGAACTGGAACAAAGTTTTCTGAAGTAGTCCCAAGACCAAACTCAGAATTGGCACCAGCACCACCTCCTAAGGATTTAACGTAAATATCAACCTGATCAGGAAATTTAAACTCTGCTGCACTGCTTGGATTAGTAATACCGCCAACGAATAAAGCAATAGCAAAAGTAAATAAGGGATATTTGGGGTTGCAGGGATTGAACATTTTTGTTGCTCCTCAAAAATTAATTCTTTTTTTGTTGTTCGTTATCTTTTGTTCCTTGAGAACAAGGTTCATGCTTTTAAGCTAAACGGCTTTTACTTCGGATCACCGATATAGACTCCAAAAGGGTTATAGCTATTGGATCATGCAGGTTAAGCGCCGTTTAGCTTAGTTTGATCAGTGAGCAAAAATTGCCCAGTCGTCTGGAACAGGCGAATCTTTTGGTTCGCCCGCCCACTCCCAACTAGTTAAATAGGGTCTGCTGAAAAAGTTTTTCCTGGGGGTAGGAGTCGGTCGTCGGTCGTCAGTAGCCGGTCGTTTCAGGCTTTGTTGCCCTGGTTTTTTGTACCAAGCGATGTACTACAAGAAGGATAATGCAAGGTTTTTGAAAGTCCCAAGCCTATTTTCGCAGCATGAACATCGGACTTTAACAGGTCAAAAGCTTTATTTTAAAAGGGTTTTACCATTATTCAGCAAGCCCTAAATAGGGTTTGCTGAATAAATGTGAAATGTAGGCAAGGTAAGGGTTTTGTGGCTTTACGAGCGAAACAGGTGCAAGATTTTGAGAGAATCATGCTTCAAAACCTTGCGTCTTCATCGGCCCGCCTCCTGTAGGGGCGAAGCATTCGGGCAATAACCTATCGGTGAAACCGTAGATTTTCTATCCGAATGCTTCGCCCGTACTTTTTGCCGCAAACCCTAAATAAGCTGAACATCGAAAGAGACAGCAAACCCGGCGGGGCGATTTTCAATGGTTGCGAATTGTTGCCCAAGAAAACTTAACCCACCTGTTAAGCTATTGTAGTTAAATTGGCTAAGGCTACTAGCAGTAAATCCGGACTTACTGATCTGGATGACATCGCCCTCTATCCACTGAAAATCCTTGATTACGTCAACTCCTTCTAGAAGAGAACCGAAATAAAAGACATCGGCACCAGTGCCGCCAGTGAGGATATCATTGCCATAGCCGCCATAGACAAAGTCATTCCCAGCGCCTCCTAATAGAACATCGTTGTCGGCTCCGCCAAAGAGATAATCAGTGTCGTTTCCGCCTGATAACGTGTCAGCACCCGCTTCGCCAATGAGCAAGTCACTACCGTTTCCGCCGAAGACATTGTCATTTCCAGCGCCGCCGAAGATGATATCTACACCATCTCCACCATCAATGTAGTCGTTGCCTATTCCACCGTCGATGTAGTCGTTGCCTCCTTGGCCGTAAATGCTATCATTCCCTTCATTCCCGTAAAGGGTGTCATTACCGAAACTGCCGAACAAGAAGTCATTGTAAATTGTACCGTTGTAAACTGGCATTAGCTGTCAACTCCTGTGAATTAATTAAGTTGATGATTCAAGTCAAACATTCAGATCAAATAACATTCAATAGATACTGAATAACAAATTGGTATCAGCCAACAACTCTAAATAACTCTAAATAGCTCTAAATAACCGTACATAACTTTTAATAACAATTAATAACATTGCTTTCTCTTTCTCATCAAAATATTGACAAATTAGAGGAAATGATGTAATCTTTAAATATCTCCATTAATTTTTTGATTATTTTTGAACTAAAAATGGTTGGCATTCCTGACAGGATAGGGACTAAAGATAAAGACCTATTGCAAAAAGCATTTCTAAACTGGATCTTGCAAAATACTGGTTTGATAAAAAATCAAGATCATAGTTGTTTATTTCAACTTCTATATCATCCAAAAAATCAAGATAAAAAAAGAAGTGAAATTGTCGAAATAATGAAAGATAAGCATAATCTTCATTATACGGAAGCAACTATTAATGAATATGCGAAAAGAATTAGGAGAATAATGGTAGATGTGTTTAAACAAGCGATGATAGACGATGGATTAGAATTAAGTGTCAATTTAATTACTACTAAATATGAGAAGAAAGGAAAACCTCAGAATTCAATTGAACCTCATCAAGTGACTTATCAATGGTTATGGGAGAAAAAATTTCCTCGGATGGGTTGGGAATTAGCAAAAGAAGTTGCTGCACCTGCTTGTAATAAGTTAACGATGCTGGATATTAATGAAAATTTTGAGGGAGAAAAATCCCCTAATGGAGGAGCCTCAAACGGTAGTTCAAAAAGGGGTCTAGTTATGAATGGTACTGTAATTAAGCCAGAGCCAGATAAGGGTAATTATCTTTATCTTAATAAGCCCCATTATTTATGGGTTGATTTACCTGACAATGGTAAATATTTATTGTTAATTAATGAGACGGTAGAAGGAAATTTTTATCTCTTTAGTCCTTCAAGAGCATTTGCCTATGTTCCTTATACTAAGCTGTCAGAAGGACTTCGTTTACCCCCGTCTGAAGGACTAGCTCGATTTTTCCAATATGATGCAGTAGGAGATGAATATTTTCTGGCAATTGTCACAGAACAACCCATTGATTTATCTTGGGTTAATGGGGAATCTGACCCTACAGATATTATTTTAAGTCAAGAGCGTCTTGAGGAGATATTTGTTAAATTGGGTCAACAGGGTAATAGTGAAGTGTTTTATAAGCGGTTTAAGGTGGTAGAACAAACAATTAATTACTCTGAGCAATCGGCAACAATAATCAACAACAAAAACTTAGTTTATTAAAGGAGGATAGTAACATGAATCAAGCCATAATTAACCAGATACAATAGTATAACTAGATCGCATCATGCCAGCGATCGCCCTTGCCCATTGTCAACAGTAATTGCCCATAAAATAGGAAAAAAAATGCAAATTTCCATTCAACTAGACGATGAACACGCTCAAAAACTAGCCTATATCCAACAAACCACCAAAAAAAATACCCTAGAAACCATTCAACAAGCCATTGAACTACGCTATCAACAACTCCAAGAAAAAACACACGATCCCCTAGCTAAATTAAAACAAAGTTCCTTTATCGGTAGCTTTGAAGCAGAGGCTGACTTTGCCGAAAACTCAGAAAACATTTTGCATTCACTCCTATCCGAAAAAAATGATCATTGCTGATACAGGATTCTTTCTCGCTCTTGGCAATCGAAAAGACAAAGATCACTCGTTAGCCATTCAAACTATTTATAGTCAAAATGAAGCCTTAATTACCACCTATCCTGTTATCACCGAAACCTGTTATTTACTCTTAGCCAGAATAGGTAATCAGGCGCAAATCAACTTTTTGCAGGGATTGGTTAACGATAACTTTGAAATATTTCATTTACAAAATCATCATAAGTAGTCGTGCAAAATTAATTTCCTAGTGAAGATAGGCAAAAGGCAAGAGGCAAAAGGCTTCGGCCGTGAGCTCAGGCTTCGACGGTGAGCTCAGGCTTCGACGGTGAGCTCAGCCGAACCGCCGAACCGCCGAACGGCAAGAGGGGGTTAGATATGTGTAATTAATTTTGCTTAGGTACTTATTGAACGAATGATTGAATTAATGGATCGTTACGCTAACTTACCGATGGATATGGCAGACGCTTCTTTGATTGTATTAGCAGAGCATCTAGGACATGGAAGAATATTAACTGTTGATCGTCGAGATTTCAGTATCTATCGTTGGAACAATACGGAGGTTTTTAACAACTTATTGTAGGAGATATTTATTCAGGGTAATCATGGTAATAGTGAGGTGTTTTATAAGCGGTTTAAGGTGGTAGAAAAACCCATTAATCACTCTGATCAATCAGCAACAATAATCAGCAACAAAAACTTAGTTTATTAAAGGAAGATAGTAACATCAATCAATCCATAATTAACCAGATACAACAGTATAACCAAACCCTAGGAATGCTATATCAGCAGGGGCAATATGAGCAAGGGATTATCTTCGCTCAACAAACCTGTGATTTAGCCAAAAGTTACTCACTAACTAATGAGCCTATTTATGCTTATTCTTTGAATCTTTTAGCCATATTATATAAGTCAATGGGACGGTATGAGCAAGCTTTACCTCTCTCTCAACAAGTTCTCGAAATTGTTGGTAAAAGTTTAGGTACTGACCACCCTGAATATGCTAATTGTCTGAATAACTTAGCCCTATTATATGAGTCAATGGGACAGTATGAGCAAGCTTTACCTCTCTCTCAACAAGCTCTCAAAATTATTGGTAAAAGTTTAGGTACTGACCACCCTGACTATGCTACTTGTCTGAATAACTTATCCGTATTACATAAGTCAATGGGACAGTATGAGCAAGCTTTACCTCTCTATCAACAAGCTCTCGCAATTCGTGGTAAAAGTTTAGGTACTGACCACCCCGACTATGCTGATTCTCTGAATAATTTAGCCGTATTATATGGGTCAATGGGACAGTATGAGCAAGCTTTACCTCTCTCTCTACAAGCTCTCGCAATTCGTGGTAAAAGTTTAGGTACTGACCACCCCGACTATGCTGATTCTCTGAATAATTTAGCCGTATTATATGGGTCAATGGGACAGTATGAGCAAGCTTTACCTCTCTCTCTACAAGCTCTCGAAATTCGTAGTAAAATTCTAGGTACTGACCATCCTGACTATGCTGGTTCTCTGAATAATTTAGGCGGATTATATCGGTCAATGGGACAGTATGAGCAAGCTTTACCTCTCTCTCTACAAGCTCTCGAAATTCGTGGTAAAAGTTTAGGTACTGACCACCCTGGCTATGCCACTTCTCTGAATAACTTAGCCGCATTATATCGGTCAATGGGACGGTATGAGCAAGCTTTACCTCTCTTTCAACAAGCTCTCGAAATTCATGGTAAAAGTTTAGGTACTGATCACCCTAACTATGCTCTTTTTCTCAATAATTTAGCCCTTTTATACACAGCAACCAACCGCCCAGAAGAAGCACTAAAATTAATGCAAGAAGCGGCAGATATTGATTTAAAAACTATCTCGACCATCTTTAGCATTAGCACCGATAAGCAACGCATCAACTATCTTGCCGAAAACTACCATATAGTAGAAACATTTCTCTCCCTTGTTTTCCAACACTTTCCTAATAGCCCCGAAGCGGTACAATCTGCCTATAACCTCATCTTAAGACGAAAAGCGATCGCAACCGAAACCGCCATCCAGCAAAAAATCGCCCTATTATCCCAACAATACGCCCATCTTGCCCCCAAACTCCAACAATGGCAACAAATCAGACAACAACTCGCCAAACGCTGTTTTGATATACCCACCCCCGAACAACTTCCCTACTACCAACAAGAAATTAAATCCCTCGAACAACAAGCAGAAAACCTCGAACGAGAATTAAATATCCCCGAACTTAACCTCGAAAAAGAACTGCAAAACGCTGATTTTCGTACCATCGCCTTAGAATTACCTCAAGGAACTACTCTAATTGAATTTTTCAGGTTTAATAACTACAATTTTCCAGCAATTCCCGCCAACGGTGACGCTGCATCCTTTCCCCCTCGCTATCTTGCCTTTATCCTACCTGCCCAAGCCCCAGAACAGCTAACTATGATAGATTTAGGAGAAGCTGAACCCATAGACAAATTAGTGAAAGAGTTTCGGGAATCGGTAGAAAACCCACGAGGATTAAGTGTGGCCGTATTTAAGAAAAAAGAGGATATACTGTCAAAAATTGAACTAAGCCAGCTTATTTTTCAGAAAATCAAGCCTTATCTCACCCAAGAATTAATTATCTGTCCCGATGGCGAATTAAACTGCTTACCCTTTGAAATTTTACCCACCGATAAAGGCAGCTACTTAATGGATGAATATCGCTGCAACTTCTTAAATGTAGGACGAGATATCCTGCGCTTTAAAGCCAAAATTCCCGCAAAAGTCACCTATCCTCTCGTTATCGCTAACCCTGACTATAACTTAGCTAGTCCCGAAAACACGCCATCAACTGCTGAAAATGAGGAAAAATTCCCCTTTAAACCATCCTTACGCGATTTAGCCACCTCTAGACAAGGACAAATATTCAACTCCCTCCCCGGCGCCGAAATCGAAGGCGAAAAAATCGCTAAAATACTCAGAGTCAAACCCGTTACCGCCGCCAAAGCTTTAAAACCTCTTGTCTCCAAAGCCCAAAAAGCCCCGTATATTCTCCATATCGCTACTCATGGCTACTTTCTCGGCGATATAACCCCCGAACTGGACACAATTAACCAAAACTTCATGTTATCGAGTCTTTCCGCCTCAGAAAGATTCCAAGTCGGCACCAGGCAAAATCCCCTGTTGCGTTCAGGTTTAGCCTTTGCGGGGGTGAATACCATGTTAAACGGCGGTAAACTACCCGAAGAAGCCGAAGATGGCTTATTAACTTCCCTAGACGTGCAATCTATCAACTTAGCAGGGACAGAGTTAGTAGTAACATCCGCCTGTGAAACCGCCTTAGGACACCTCTACACAGGAGAAACCCTCATCGGTTTGCGTCGTTCCTTCATCCAAGCAGGAGCAAAAACCGTTATTATCAGCCTTTGGAAAGTGGAGGATGTGGCTACCACTATCTTAATGCAGTATTTCTATTATTATCTCCTGAAAGCCAAACTTAGCAAAGCAGAAGCTTTGAGAAAAGCCAAATCTAGCCTCCAGCGTCTCACCATCGCCAAAATGCGTTCCCAATGGCTAACGGAAGATGCCATCAAATCGGCAGAAAAACACAGTATAGGAATTGCTGCCCATTTGCGTGAATTAAGTCAAAAATCTGATTTAGAACGCCCTTATGAAGCTCCTAAGTATTGGGCTGCTTTTATTTGTTTAGGGAATCCAGCCGGTCTTCCGCTTTTACCATTTTGACAGGCGAGCAAGGAACAAAATCTGAAATGAGGAAACTACAATTTCAAGATATCCCTTTATTTTTAGATTAGCCGAACCTCCCCCCCTTGCCCCCCGACATCGGGGGGGGTTGGGGTAGGGTTGATTCAAGGTAGGGTTGATTCATGAATCAACCCTACCTTGAGGGGGAATCTGACAGTAGACCTCTTGCAAAAGTCTTAAGTCGATCCTTGTACAGCAACATTTTTGAAGATTATCAACTACTAATAAATAATTAACTGAAAGTCCCTCCCATTATTGTTTCTATCGTTTGTTTTCGGATTTATGCAAGAGGTCTAGTTAACACCTAACTACTTAGGGTTTGCGGCAAAAAGTTGGTTGGTGGGGTTAGGAGGCAGCAGTTTCAGGCTTTGTTGCCCTCCTTTTTTGTACTAGCATTTGTACTACAAAAAGGATAATGCCAAGTTTTTGAAGGTCCCAATCCTATTTTCGCAGCATGAACATCGGATTTTAACAGGTCAAAAGCCTTATTTTAAAAGGGTTTTACCATTATTCAGCCAGCCCTATTTAGATAATCAACAGCTTAACATTGCCGTCTTTTCACTGATTACTGATTACTGTTCACTGTTGACTGAAAAGCTAGATTATTCGACGACAATTCGCCATTCATGGAGTTCATATTCCACACAACCATTCTCGATTAAAGGATCGCGAACTATAATTGCTTGGGCCTCCTCAAGAGAATCGGCCTTAAATAATAACATTCCGCCGCCCTTTTCTGCCCAATAACCACTTTTTGCTGCTCGTCCTTGACTAATTAAATCACGCACATAGTCCTTATGGGCGCTGACATAGTGATCGAAGGTAGTTTTATCAACAATGCCTTTTTCTATCTTGACAAACCAGGGCATAAATTCTCAGTAGGCTAGGACGGATTAACAACCCTATAATTATACCGATTAATCTTGGCCGTCGAGGGTGCCATGCAACAGAACTAAGCTCTTCCTAATTTAAATTGCTTGTTGAGACGAGGCAAGGGGCAAGAGGCACTCACGCAACCCCCCCAACCCTAGTAGGGTTGATTCATGAATCAACCCTACCTTGAATCAACCCTACTAGCAGGGGGACGAGGGAGATTCGGCTAATCTAAGAATAAGCGGTTTAAATACGTCTTAGCTTATACAATTAGCTTAGAGTTGTGGAAGACTGCTAGAATCGAGGTGACAGCCTCATTTCTGTAGCTTTGCTTGTTTCCATGAATCAACCCCAGGGATCTCTATTTTTTATCGCGCTTTTGCCGCCGCCAGAAGTACAGGAAATTGCCACAAAAATCAAGTTAGAGTTTGCAGAAATTTACAATAGTCGCGCTGCCCTGAAATCGCCTCCCCACGTCACTCTCCAACCCCCTTTTCGGTGGAATTTAGGACAATTACCAGATTTAGAAAGATGTTTAGAGGAATTTGCCCGCTCGCACTCTCCTATTCCCCTGATTCTCCAGAATTTTGCCGCCTTTAAACCGCGAGTCATTTATATTAATGTCCAGAAAACCCCAGAATTATTAACCCTACAAAAACGGCTTTTGCAGCAGCTAGAATCTTCCTTGAATATCATCGATAACGTCTCAAAAAGCCGAGCTTTTTCGCCCCATTTAACCGTTGGCTTCCGAGATTTAACTAAAGATAATTTCTGGAAAGCTTGGTCAAAATATGCTAATCAAGAGCTATTTTTTGAGGTGATAATCGATCAAATTACCCTCCTAATTCATAACGGTAAGCACTGGGAAATTTATCGGGAATTTTCTCTATAATCCGGACCCTTGCAGGTTTCTATCTACAGAGGAGGGAGTTATAGTGGTAAAATAGGAGAGAGCAGTTTTTAAAGCTTCATTTCTGGCTTTTTTGCGAAATTTTAACCTATAGAGCGATTTTATGGCGACTCCGCCGCCCTGAAACCTATGTTACTCAAAAATCCCCCGAAAATCTCCCCCAATCTGATCAAACAGCTAGAAGCGATCCTTGGCAAAGATGGAGTTATCCGTCGCAAAGATGAATTATTAACCTACGAGTGCGATGGTATCACAGGATACAGACAAAGACCCGCTCTTGTGGTACTGCCCCGCAGCACCGCAGAAATTGCGGCGGTGGTGAAACTCTGTCACGATAACGAGATTGCCTGGGTAGCGAGGGGTGCAGGAACGGGCTTATCGGGAGGGGCGTTACCCTTAGAAGAGGGGATTCTCATCGTCACGGCGCGGATGAATCAGATTCTCAGGGTTGATTTAGATAATCAAAGGGTGGTGGTGCAGCCCGGGGTGATTAATAATTGGGTGACACAAGCGGTAAGCGGGGCGGGATTTTATTACGCACCGGATCCCTCTAGTCAAATTATCTGCTCGATCGGTGGTAATGTGGCGGAAAATTCCGGCGGGGTTCACTGTTTAAAATACGGTGTCACTACCAATCACGTTATGGGCTTAAAAATCGTCCTTCCCGATGGTTCAATTATCGATGTGGGGGGAGCAGTACCGGAACAACCGGGCTACGATTTAACCGGTTTATTTGTGGGTTCCGAGGGAACTTTAGGCATTGCCACGGAAATCACCTTAAGAATCCTGAAAACTCCGGAATCTATCTGTGTTTTACTGGCCGATTTTACCAGTATCGAGGCGGCGGGCCAAGCGGTGGCGGATATTATTAAATCGGGAATGATTCCGGCGGGGATGGAGATTATGGATAATCTCAGTATTAACGCCGTGGAAGACGTGGTAGCTACCGGCTGTTATCCCCGGGATGCCGAGTCAGTTTTATTAGTGGAATTGGATGGTTTAGGGGTAGAAGTAGCCAGTAATAAACATCGGGTTGCCGAGATTTGCCGTCAAAATGGGGCGAGAAATATCACCACCGCTAATGATGCCGAAACCCGCTTGAAACTCTGGAAGGGCAGAAAAGCGGCTTTTGCGGCGGCGGGGAAAATTAGCCCTAATTATTTTGTGCAAGATGGGGTGATTCCCCGCACTCAATTGGTGTCTGTTCTTCAGGAAATTAAGGCTTTAAGTGAAAAATACGGTTATAAAATCGCCAATGTTTTCCACGCTGGGGATGGCAATTTACACCCGTTGATTCTCTACGATAACAGGGTAGAAGGGGCCTGGGCAGAAGTGGAGGAATTAGGCGGTGAAATTCTCAAGCTTTGTGTGCGGGTTGGGGGCAGTTTATCGGGGGAACACGGTATCGGCATCGATAAAAATTGTTATATGCCCGCCATGTTCAACGAGATTGACTTAGAAACTATGGGCTATGTGCGGGATTGCTTTAATCCCAAAGGTTTGGCTAACCCGGGGAAATTATTCCCCACCCCGCGCAGCTGTGGGGAGGCCGCTAATGCCAAAATACAAGGGTTTGCGGGGGTGGATGTGTTTTAGGTTATCGGTAAGCAATAGATATACTGCAAAAATCAAAAATCGTTGTTAGGGTTAGGAGTCAGTAGCCAGTAGTCAGTAGTCAGGAGAATTAAGAATGAATAATAATCAATTAAATGGTCTATTTACAAATTTTATGCCATTTAATCCTTATTTTTGCTGTTTTTGAACCATGAAAAATTAATTAGGGTCTGCTGAAAAAGTTTTTCCTGGGGGTAGGAGTCGGTCGTCAGGCTTCGGCCGTGATCTCAGCGTTCGACAAAAGCTCACGCCGAAGTCCGAACGGAGTCAGTAGCCGGTCGTTTCAGGCTTTGTTGCCCTTGGTTTTTGTACCAAGCGATGTACTACAAGAAGGATAATGCAAGGTTTTTGAAAGTCCCAATCCTATTTTCTTGCACTAACATCGGACTTTAACAGGTCAAAAGCTTTATTTTAAAAGGGTTTTACCATTATTCAGCAAGCCCTAATTATGCAAGAGGTCTAAAGATTTTTCTGACTGATGACTGATGACTGATGACTGACTACTGATTACAGTCCATCTTCCGGTCCTAGGGGCAGATTGATATTAGAGGGGAAAACTGGGAGTTGTCTTTCCAGAAAACGCTGAGTGATTAATTCTCGGAAAATCTCTAGATCTTTTTGCCATTGTCCCAGATATTGTTTAAGCAGATTTAATCGATCGCTGCCCTCGGCCAGATTATAGTTAAAGTTGCCGGCAAATAATAGCGCCGCTAAGGTTTTACCATCGGGTAATTGCAATTTTGCCTCGTTAATCGCCACGGATAACTGAGAGGTTTCTAGCTGATAAAGTAGATTGATGCCGGCTTGTAGGGGTGCTGTACCGAAATTGTGCCAGGGACCGGGGGCCAGAAGAGTTTCGGTGATATATTTTTTAGCGGCATCGGGGCTACTAGGGAGAGGAACAATACTTTTCGGGGCGATACTCAGGGCTTGATATTCGGCTAAAGGGAGTTTATCTAGATATAAACAGACAATTTCCGGCAGTTTTAGGTTCAGGCTATCGGGGGATTTAATTATCTCCACAAAGGTAATTTTCCGGGGTTGGGCGACGATGCTGATACCATTTTGAAAATTAACCTGAGCGTAATTAGGATTGAGTACTGGCTGGCCGTTCAATTCCCAGTCGGGGGGAACTATTCCCGAATATTTGAGGAAATCAACCGTTAGCATGGCGGGATTGAGGCTTTTGGCGGTAATTGCGATGGCAAATTCTTGTATTTCCCGCAAACTAGCCAGAGCTTGATTGGAGTTATTGTCATTGGTGGCAGTCATCAATTTTCTCCTTGTATATTTAAGTTTTGTCTCTAGGGTTACAGTTAAATTATTCCGGGTCTCGGTGGCTTAGTCACTATCACTCGGACAAAGAACAAGAGAGCCATTCCAGATAAGTATTACTCAATTCTTTCACCGCTAATTCATAGAACCTCTGACCGTGTTCGGGAGTCGCTAAAGCAGGATTGGAACCCATACGACCATCGGGGTAATTTTGGCGAAAATTAGCCGCACCGTAAATACCATGACCAGAAGCCACTTTATCCGATAAAAAGGCTTTTTTACGGCTCTCAGGGTAAAGATACTGAGTTAAGGCCACTTCGCTCGGTGTAGCGTGGGAACCCTCTTGATCTCCATACAATTCTTTGGCTAAAAGATAAACTTCTCGCACCATAAACCAATTGGCCACTTGACATTTAACCTCGTTTGTGTTAGGCAAATTGAGGGCATCCAAATGATAATAGGTTTCCGCAAAAGCGGCTTTTAGGGTGGCAATATTGCCCCCGTGACCATTGATAAAGAAAAATTGACGAAAACCGGCTCTAGCTAAACAAGTCACATAGTCGAGGATGACTTGAATCAAAGTGCTAGGACGAAGACTAATTGTACCTGGAAAAGCCGTGTGATGTAGGGCCATACCGACATTTAAGGTCGGTGCTACCATTGCTCGTACCTGTTTCCCCACTCCTTTAGCGATCGCCTCCGCACATAGAGCATCTGTACCAATCAGTCCCGTCGGCCCGTGTTGTTCCGTGGAACCAATGGGAATAATAATTCCCTGAGATTGTTCTAGATAGGATTCCACCTCTAACCATGTAGATAACTGTAATAACATTCGGCTCTAGCCTTCCAAAACGAGTGCAGGTTGACAAATTGAGATAAAATTAGGACGAATAATCAAGTATTTTTATGTTAACCCTTGACAACCCCCCCTTGTCGGCGAGTGCGGATTTCGTTCCCAATCATCGGATTTTAATCGTTGAAGATGAAGAAGTGATTCGGGATATGATTATTTTGGCTTTGGAAGAAGAAGGTTACGAGGCTCTCGGTGTTAGTGATGGTCGCGTTGCCCTAGAATTACTGCAAAGTCAAGAATCTAATCACGGTGAGTCTCGTTTTGATTTGGTCGTTTTGGATTTAATGTTACCCCAAATCAACGGTCTTGATATCTGTCGTCTGTTGCGCTATCACGGCAATATTATCCCGATTTTAATTTTAAGTGCTAAGGCCAGCGAAACCGATCGAGTTTTGGGTTTAGAAGTAGGTGCCGATGATTATCTGACTAAACCCTTTAGTATGCGCGAATTAGTCGCTCGTTGTCGCGCTCTCATTCGTCGTCAAGGATTTACTTCCCTAGCTGCCGCTCCCGTGCGAAAATTCCGCGATGTTCTTCTCTATCCCCAGGAATGTCGGGTGACGGTGCGAGATGAAGAAATTAACCTTTCTCCTAAAGAATTCCGTCTCCTAGACCTATTTATGAGTTATCCGCGCCGAGTTTGGTCAAGAGAGCAATTAATTGAACAAATTTGGGGGCCAGATTTTTTAGGAGACACCAAAACCGTCGATGTTCACATTCGCTGGTTACGCGAAAAACTAGAAATCGATCCCAGTCAACCAGAATACCTGATTACTGTACGCGGTTTCGGTTATCGTTTTGGCTAGGTGAGCGATTATATTTTCAAGTTTAGCGATCGCCGCTCGCGCAGACAATGACTATTTTCGCTTTTATTTTGGGAGTAGTTTTAGGTTTGAGTATTTGTTACTGGCAAGTCTCACGCTTAAATAGAGAGTTAAAGCGAACCCTGAGCGCTCTCTCGGATTCGGCGGATTTGTCGGCTTCTTTTCCCGTTACCTCCCTAGTGCGTCGAGAATTACAGTTTCTCTCCCAAAGTCTGCAAGAGCGAGAAAAGAGCTTAGAAATTCAGAAATCCTTGCTAGAACGAGCGCCGATCGCCTATCTTCATATAGATGCCGATAATCAACTACTCTGGTGTAATCAACAGGCAATTACCCTCTTAAAACTCGATCGCTGGCAGCCAGATCAGGTACGTCTGCTGCTGGAATTAGTGCGCTCCTACGAATTAGATCAATTAATTCAAGAAACTCGTCAAAAACAGAGTCCACAGGTGCAAACTTGGACTTTTTACCCGACTAATTATCCTGTCACCCCTATTAGCGATCGCCAAGTGATTGCTCCTAAATCGATTGCCTTGAAGGGTTACGGTTATCCCTTGCCAGAAGGTCAAATCGCTGTATTTATCGAAAATAGACAGCCTTTAGTGGAATTATCGCAAAATCGCGAGCGAGCTTTCTCTGACTTAACTCACGAGTTACGCACTCCCTTAACCTCCATTTCTCTCCTTACCGAAGCTTTACAAAAACGCCTCCAAGCTCCCGAAAGACGCTGGTTAGAACAAATGGGGAAAGAAGTGGAGCGTTTGAGTCAATTAGTCTGCGATTGGCTAGAAATCAGTGAATTACAAGCGGATGCGGGGCGATCTTTACAATACCAGATAATTAATCTAGAGGAATTAATCAGCGCTGCTTGGCAGACTGTCACCCCAATAGCCGCCCAAAAACAGATTAGCTTAGATTATTCCTCTCCGGTGGATTGGACGGTAGAAGTTGATCGTTCTCGTCTGTTGCAAGTTTTCCTGAATCTCTTTGATAATGCCATTAAGTATAGTCCCGATCAGGGGAAAATACGCCTAGAAATTCGGGAAATATCCGATACTATCGGGGAAAAATGGCTGAAAATTGACGTTATCGACAACGGTAAAGGATTTAACGAAGCGGATCTCCCCTACGTTTTTGATCGCCTCTTTCGCGGTGATCCTTCCCGCACCCGTCAAAAACAAAGCACAAAGGATTACAGTACCGGTTTAGGTTTATCGATTGCCAAAGAGATTATTCAAGCCCATGGCGGTTCGATCGTCGCTCAAAATGATCCTAACACCGGCGGCGCTCGCCTACAAGTCACTCTCCCCCATCAAAAAAAGGAGGTGGGGTGATGGGTGTGGGGTGTGGGGAGAAAAAAAATCTGTCAAGTTCTCTGGACAACTGTACAAAATCGAAAATTTTCTTGTTATGACTGTAGAGAAAGAGTAGTTTTATGTTAAGCGAATCCGACCGTGAGCCTATCCAAAGAAACCAATCATCGCGATCGCACCTATTTCGCTCGTTCTCTCCAGCGATTGGAACAGGATGTGCTGAGAATGGGAACCTTGGTCGAAGAATCCTTTCGTCTTAGCCATCAATCCCTTTTTGCTAGGGATTTAGAAATGGCGAAAAAAATCGCCCCCCTTGACAAGGAAATCGATCGCTACTACCGTCAAATCGAGTTAGATTGTGCCACTCTCATGACTCTACAGGCTCCTGTAGCCCAAGATTTGCGGCTTTTAAGCGCTTTTATGCAATTAGTGCGCGATTTGGAACGGATCGGCGATTATGCCAAGGATTTAGCCGAAATAGCACTCAAGTTATTCGCCTATACTCCCCACGATTGTATGGGTGAGATCGAGGCTATGTCCCACCATGCCCAGTATATGTTAGCCACGAGCCTTGTTGCTCTGGCCGACCTCGATCAGGAAGCCGGTCCAAAGGTCAAAGAACTAGATAATACGGTCGATCAAGCCTATGACTATCTTTATCACACTCTCGCCCATCAAAGAGATATTAAGGGTGTGGTGGAACCAATCTTGCTGATGGCTTTACTAATCCGTCATCTGGAACGTATGGCCGATCACGCCACCAATATCGCCCAAAGGGTATCCTACATCGTTACTGGACAGAGAGGCTGAGGGTGTGGAAGTTCCTCAGATGATTTCTCTCGAACTCTGACCCTCGCTTTTAGCGTTTACGACTCAGGGGGTTAAAAATTTCACTTAACCCCTCTCCCAAGAGAGATAAACCCACCACCATCGTGGTCATCGCTAATCCGGGGAATAAAGTCGTCCACCAGATGCCTGTAGATAAATCCGCCAAAGCTTCCTTGAGATCATGACCCCATTCCGGCACTTCTTCCGGTAATCCTAAGCCTAAAAAGCCTAAACCGCCTAAAACAAGGATCGCATCCGCCGCGTTGAGGGTAAAAAGAACTGGGACACTCTGGACGACGTTAAAGAAAAGATATTTTGATAATATCCGGCTAGGACTGGCACCGATCGCTCGTGCCGCTTCGATAAATAACTCATTTTTGACGCTGGCGGTTTGATTTCTGACCACGCGAAAATATTGGGGAATATAGGCAATGCTAACAGCGATCGCTACATTGAGGATACCACGACCCAAAACGAAGGCCAGAGCCACCGATAATAATAACCCCGGCAAGGTGTAGAGAGTATCCATGAGAAAGAGGAGAACGCGATCGATCTTACCCCCCAAATAACCGCTAATTAGTCCTAAAGGAACCCCGATGACTAAAGATAATCCTGTGGCCAAAAATACCACAGACAAGGCCGCCCGGGCCCCGAATAGGGTACGGGAAAAGACATCATAACCGCGCACATTCGTCCCGAACCAATGCCTGGAACTGGGGGCTTGTAGGGGATAATTGCTTAAAATGTCGGTTGGATCCTGAATCAGTCCGATCGCTTGCAGAAGGGGCGAAAACAGGGCAATCAGGATAAAAATAATTGTCAATACCAACCCCACCCCTAGGAGCTTAGTGGTTAGGTTGGGTTTCAGAAAAGGATCGATCGGCAATTTAACAGGAGTCATCGACAAAATTTAGCCATTGCATAGAACGCTAATTGTAGAAGACAAGGCTAACCTGAGACAAGAGCAGTGTTTTTTTCAAACAGCTGGGGCCGAAACGACCATAAACCAGAGCAAGACTGCTAAAGCTAAAATAGTTAGTTTAATCAGGATGTAAAGCAGTCCGTTGGGATAAAGGAGATCGTGAAACATATTGCCTCCTCGGGAGAGAGCAGGGATTGTCTCTTTCTCATACTCTGATCCTAAGTCTTTTTCTGTTCACCTGACGCACAACTTAACAAAACGTGCGATTATAGGGAAAAAGATTTTTTTACTAGCTATGGCATTACTGACCACAGGAAAACCATTTATTCGCGATCTGGAACAATACGGCGCTTTAGGCGTTTACGCACCCTTAGAAGGGGGTTACGAGGGACGCTATCAAAGACGTTTACGGGCCACTGGTTACAATGTCCTGCATATCACCGCTAGAGGTCTAGGGGATTTAAGTGCCTATCTTACCGGCATTCATGGAGTCCGTCCCCCCCATTTAGGTAAAAAAAATATTGGTCGGGAAGCAGCCGTGGGACCAGTTTATTTTATTCCTCCCATTGCTACCTATCAATTGGAAAATTTACCTCCCAAATCTAAAGGTTTAGTGATTTGGATTATTGAAAGTTTTGTTTTATCCTCGGAAGAAAAACAATACTTAATTAATCTTAGTCAACAGGAACCCCGGTTAAAATTTGTCCTCGAATTGGGTGGGGAAAGATATTTCCGTTGGCAACCTTTGAGCAAATCTTTAATCGCTGCCTAGAATTACCGAAATAACAGGGTTATTTAAATATCTCCTCCTCAAACCCTCTCCCTGGAGAGGGAAACTTCATTTCTTGAGAGTTTGTTTTTCCTCCCTCACCTTTTAGTAGCTATTCATTTTGAGAACTGATAAGCTGTTCGTAATTTAAATTGCTTGTTGAGACGAGGCAAAAGGCAAGAGTCAAAAGGCAACAGTAAAGGGATTGGGGAAGGTTGGGCTAATCTAAGAATAAGCGTTTAAAATGCGTCTTAGCTTATTATCTCAAGATATAGCTAGAATCCCGTAGATTGCCAGCGCTGAAAGCGCCAAGGTTTTAACCAATAGGCTTTTATCTGTCTATTTCCTTCTTTCCAAGTGCATTGAATCTGAGAATTAGCAGGATTCGCACCACATTGGGGCTGAAGATTCAAAATACTGGAGATTTCGCTAGGATTAATCTCAGGATCGGAACCAAAACTTTTTTCGACAATTCTTCTCTGCACTGCCACCTTATTAGTGGGAGTCAGATAGATATAATTAGACTGGGTAAGCAAAATCGAAGATAATAGAGTTTCAAACATTGTGATTAATCGCAACCTCAGAGATAAAACCAATAGACATCTCCAAAATTTATAACCGACATTCCGCACATCTTCACATACTTTTATATATTTTTACATTCCCCAAGATGTTTTATTGTTCTTCGATTCCCCAGTGCGGTTACTCAGGGCTAACACTCCGAGCTTAATCGGTACAAAAGAACTGATAATTGCTGCTGGCAAACCTGGCTGAAAACTGTCTTAATTTTGCGAGTTGGCCTAGGTGAATTTGCCATAATATGGGATATCGTTGCCGCAAAAAACCTAGGAGTTAAATCGTGACAGTTAGAGTTCGTATTGCCCCCAGTCCCACGGGAAATTTACACATTGGAACAGCGCGCACAGCCGTGTTTAACTGGCTTTTTGCCCATCATCACCGGGGGAAATTTATCTTGCGCGTGGAAGATACCGATTTAGAACGTTCTCGACCAGAATATACGGAAAATATTCAAGCGGGCCTACAATGGTTAGGACTGAATTGGGATGAAGGTCCTTTTTTTCAAACTCAACGCCTTAATTATTATCGTCAAGCTATTCAAACCCTGCTCGATCGAGGTTTAGCCTATCGTTGTTATTGTACCCCGGAAGAATTGGAAAAAATGCGGGAAGAACAAAAAGCCCGCAATCTTGCCCCCCGTTACGATAATCGTCATCGTTATCTCACCCCCGAACAACAAGCTCAATTCGAGCAAGGGGGGAGAAAAGCAGTAATTCGTTTTATTATTGACGATGATCGAGAAATTATTTGGCAGGATTTAATCCGGGAAAAAGTTATCTGGAAAGGTAGTGATTTAGGTGGCGATATGGTGATCGCTCGTACCTCGGAAAATGGGGAGGAAAACTTCGGTCAGCCTCTCTATAATTTAGCGGTAGTTGTTGATGATATCGATATGGAAATTACCCATGTTATTCGTGGGGAAGATCACATCGCTAATACGGCTAAACAAATTCTTTTATACGAAGCTTTGGGGGCAAAAGTGCCGGAGTTTGCCCACAGTCCTTTGATCTTAAATCAGGAGGGTCGCAAGTTATCTAAACGGGATGGAGTCACTTCGATCGATGATTTCCGAAAACTGGGTTTTCTGCCGCAAGCTTTGGTTAATTACATGACTCTCCTCGGTTGGACTCCTCCCGATTCCACCGAAGAAATTTTTACCCTTGAAGCGGCCGCTGAAGTGTTTAGTTTAGAACGGGTAAATAAAGCGGGGGCAAAATTTGACTGGACTAAATTGGATTGGATTAATAGTCAATATCTTCATCGTTTAACCGGTGAGGAATTAGTGCCTTTACTTCTCCCCTACTGGCAAGAAGCGGGGTATAATTTTGCTGCTGAAACCGATCGAGCTTGGTTGATCGGTTTGGCTACTCTCATCGGTCCGAGTTTAACTCGTTTAAGCGATGCTGTCGCTGAAAGTCGTTTACTTTTAACCCCTCTGGCTAATTATAATCAGGAGGCTTTAAGTCAATTACAATTAGAGGGAGTTAAGGATATTATCAAGGATATTCTCGCCGCTATTAGTCCCGATTTGACTGGAGAAGTTGCTAAGGGAATTGTTGAGACAACAACTAAAGCCCATCGGGTGAAAAAAGGTCTAGTGATGAAGTCTCTACGCGCCGCTTTGATGGGGGAGTTACATGGTCCGGATTTAATGCAGTCTTGGCTACTTCTCAATCAAAAAGGTTGGGATATATCCCGTCTTCAGCAAGCAGTAAATAGTTAAATTGATTGGCTATCAGTTATCAGAAAATTTCTCGTATATTAGGGTTGACAAATGCCCTAGAATTGCTATATAATTTATAGTATAATGGGAATCCGTGTCGCCCTGCATACCCTGCTCGTGATCGATTGACCAGTATTAAAGTTAAAAACCCGGAGGTGGGTCAAACTTTCTGCTAGGGGGACTGAGGGGATGGGGGCGGATTTTTCGATTTTTTCCCCTAGCTGTCAGGGACGATCTAGAAACTTTCTTAATTTTTAGGCATTATCCGCAACTTTTCCCTAAATATAGATTTGTTGATCTCCTGACAAAAACCTATGGGTGAAAAAAAACGAATTGGAATTCTCACCAGTGGTGGCGACTGTGCGGGTTTAAATGCCGCCATTCGTGCCGTTGTCCACCATGCCAGTGGCAATTATGGCTGGGAAGTGGTGGGTATTCGAGAAGCAACTAACGGATTAATTAACCGTCCCCCCAAAACCACTATCTTTGATATTGAAGGAGTCGATCGCCTGTTGGTGATGGGAGGAACAATTCTCGGTACTACCAATAAGGGGGATCCCTTCGCTTTCCCGATGCCGGATGGAACCCTGATCGATCGCTCTCAGGACATCATCGACGGCTATCATAGTCTGGGACTGGATGCCCTGATCGGCATCGGTGGCGATGGTAGTCTGGCGATTTTGCGCCGTATTGCCCAACAGGGAGGCATTAATCTGATTGGTATCCCCAAAACCATCGATAATGATGTGGGAGCTACAGAAGTCTCCATCGGCTTCGATACAGCTACTAATATCGCCACAGAAGCCCTCGATCGCCTCCATTTTACCGCCGCTAGTCATAACCGGGTAATGATTCTAGAAGTTATGGGTAGAGATGCCGGCCATATCGCCCTGGCTGCCGGTATTGCGGGGGGGGCCCATATCATTCTCATTCCTGAAATTCCCTACCGATTAGAGAAGATCTGCGAGAAGATCCGGCAACGGCAGCGTATGGATAAACAGTTTTCTCTGATTATTGTCTCCGAGGCTGTGCGTACCGAAACTGGCAATCGCCTAGTGCAAAAGGAAGCCCTAGGGGAAGATCGTCTCGGGGGTATCGGTCGCTATTTAGCCGAAGAAGTTGCCAGGGAAACCGGGGCCGAAACGAGAGTGACTTTCCTGGGCCACATTCAACGGGGGGGTATTCCTTCTCCGATGGATCGCTTACTGGGGGCGGCTTTTGGCGTGGCGGCCGTGGATCTGATCGCCCGGGGAGAATTCGATCGCATGGTGGCCTGGCAAAATCGGCAAGTGGTCAGTGTTCCCATTGAGGAGGCGATTAAAACCTATCGCGTCGTCGATCCCGAAGAAACTTTAGTCAAAACCGCCAGGGGTTTGGGTATTTGTCTAGGGGATTGAGATTAAATCTAGGGGAATCGGTGCGAGAATTAACCCTTAAGTATCGCCCTTTCCCCACCGATTAAAATTACCCCTCAAATAAAGATAAACTCTGATAATTATTTTTCGGCAATTTCGCCAGTAAACCTAAATGATTAATAGTTCAGTTAATGTAGCAGAAAGATTGTTAGAAATCAACAATCTTGATCGAGAATTATTTAATTATTTTCAAGACAAATTAATTGATTCTGAGCAATTATCTCGTACCCTAGTCAGTTTTCAAGGTAATAAGAACCAACCGGTTTATCGCTGGTATAAATATAAAGAGGGTTTTTCCGTTGATCTGATAGTTTATCTTCTAGAAAAATATGGTATCAAACAAGGAAAAATACTAGACCCTTTTGCTGGCAGCGGAACAACTTTATTTGCGGCGGCGGCCAGGGGTTTATCAGCAGATGGAATAGAACTATTGCCGATTGGACAAGAATTAATTATTACTAGACAAATTTTAGAAAATGGCTTAAATAGTGATGATATACATCGTCTAGAGTACTGGTCTAACCATAGCCTTTGGCAACAGGTAGATGACAAAGTTAAGTTATTAGAATTACCAATTACTCAAGGAGCATATCCCCAAGAAAATCAGGCTTGTATAGAAAGTTACTTAGGGTTGATTGCCCAAGAGAATGAGCGAGTGCAAGCGATCTTAAAATTTGCCTTACTTTCTATTCTCGAATCAATTAGCTATACTAGAAAAGATGGTCAATACCTCCGTTGGGATTATCGTTCTGGTAAACAACAGGGCAAAAATATATTTGACAAAGGAAAAATTTTAGACTTTAAAACTGCCCTACATAGCAAGTTACGAGAAATTCTCGCAGATTTAGAGCCTAGTCAGCAACAATTGGAACTTTTTTCTAGAGATTATCCTCGGGGAAAAATTCAACTATATCAAGGTTCTTGTCTTGAGATTTTGCCAGAGATTTCGTCAGAAAAATACGATTCTATTATTACTTCTCCTCCTTATTGTAATCGCTATGATTATACTCGTATCTACGCTTTGGAATTGGCTCTGTTGGGAATAGATCAACTACAATTAAAACAATTACGTCAACAAATGCTTAGTTGCACTGTTGAAAATAAACCCAAAGAGTTACTAAAAATCAATGAACATTGGTCGCCAGCCATTGCCATAACTGATCGTCAAAAATTATTAGAAAGTATCCTAGGTTATTTAGAGGAATTAAAATCAAGCAAGGCCTTAAATAACCATGGTATTCCTCGGATGATTAGGGGGTATTTTCTGGAAATGTCTTGTCTAATTTATGAATGCTTTCGGGTTATGAAATCCTCGGGTATTTTCTGTATGATTAATGATAACGTGCGCTATGCGGGGGCTAGTATTTCTGTAGATTTAATTTTGTCAAAAATTGCCGAAGAAATTGGATTTAAAGTAGAAAATATTTTAGTAGTTCCTCAGGGAAAAGGTAATAGTAGTCAGCAAATGGGATGTCATGGTAGAGAATCTTTAAGAAAATGTATTTATGTGTGGAGAAAGCCTTAATGGAAAAACCCTATCTCTTGCATTTAAACCAAAGTTGTGATTTGGAGACTACCTATGAAGCTATCCGTTCAGGATTTATTGCTCTAGCCTTAGAAAAAAATCAGAGAGCTACTCCTTTAATTGCAGAAGCAAGAACCTTAAAAATTATTGCCCAAACCGTAAACAATCCTAGAGAGTTACTAAACATCCCAGATATTCAAGCGGCTTTATTAACTGCATCGGGAATTTCTGATAAAGCTAAAAATTATTTACATCCCCAAGACAAGGTAGAAGCAATTCAAGAATTAATTGTCAATTTTCTGGAACCTGCGGGGACTAATTTTGTCGAGGAGTTAGTCTATAGATTTCTATTGATTCGGGGTGACACTTTAGGAGGAATCATGAGAAACGCGGGTGGCTCCTTAGCTCAAAGTAAATTTACTCGTTCTCTATTAGCAACTTTAAGAGTAGCAGGAATTGCTTATGATTGGCTCAATTCTAGTAATAATCAATGGAGAGCAGCGGAAGAAATGACACCTAATCTAGAAATCTTGGTTAGAGGTGTTAGCTGGTTAAATAACAGCCAACCAAGAACAATAATTTATAATGTCAATGTTCCCATTGTTAATAACAACAATATTGATTTGTGCCTTTTAAAATGTGATTCGACGCAATTAGCTAATCAAAAAAACAAAAAACAAACCTTACAATCTCCTGATTTATACATTGCTTTGGGAGAATTGAAAGGTGGGATTGATCCCGCGGGAGCAGATGAACATTGGAAAACTGCTCGTACTGCTTTGCAGAGAATTGATGATGCTTTTAGAAAAATCTCTAAGCATCCTTATACTTTTTTTATCGGCGCTGCTATTGAAACAAAAATGGCTAGGGAAATTTATCAGCAATTAGAGACGAAAAAACTCACCAATGCCGCTAACTTAACCAATGATAATCAACTGGTTTCAATTATGCGTTGGCTATGCCATCTTTAACCTAGTTAACAGCTAGAAAACTAGAACTCGAACAAAGGTAAACTCCGATCCCTATTTTTCGGCAATTTCGCCAGTAAACCTAAATGTTCGTAGGCGGCAGCCGTCACCATGCGACCCCGGGGAGTACGATTAAGATAACCTATTTGTAATAAATAAGGCTCGTACACCTCCTCAATCGTTTTGGCATCTTCTCCCGTGGCTGCCGCTACTGCTTCCAATCCCACGGGTTTACCTTGAAACTGTTCGATCATCGTCTTTAATACTAATCGATCAGTCCAATCTAAACCCATAGAATCCACATTTAATTGATTTAATCCCTCAGCGGCTAACTGGGGGGTGATAATAGTTTCTCCCTTCACCTGCACATAGTCGCGCACTCGTTTTAATAAACGATTGGCAATGCGTGGAGTTCCCCGACTGCGACGGGCAATTTCGATCGCACCCGCTTCGGTAATGGGAATATTAAAAATATTAGCACTTCTGAGCATAATTGCCGTCAATTCCTCAACTGTATAGAAACGCAGACGTTGAATCATGCCAAAACGATCGCGTAAAGGCGCAGTTAAAGAGCCAACTTTGGTAGTAGCACCGATTAAAGTAAAGGGAGGTAAAGAAATACTGCGAATTTTCGCCGCTTGACCCTTGCCAATCGTCACATCTAGGCGATAATCCTCCATCGCTGGGTATAATAGCTCCTCCGTTACCCGATTCAGTCGATGAATTTCGTCGATAAAAAGAATATCCCGGGGTTGAAGATTGATCAGGATGCCGGTAATGTCCCGGGGACGCTCTAAAGCGGGGGCGGCGGTAATGCGGCAATTTACTCCCATCTCGGCCGCTAAAATTAAAGCCATGGTGGTTTTTCCTAATCCCGGCGGTCCGTAGAAGAGCAAATGATCGATCGCTTCTTGTCTAGCTTTGGCCGCGGCGATGGTGACTTTTAGATTAGCCTTTAAGTCCTGTTGACCGATATAATCCTCTAGGGATTGCGGACGAATCTGCGCTTCTGCTTTTTCCGTTTCTTCTATAGTGGGATTGGGAGTGAGCAGATTTTCCTCGGCAGCCGGGGGGGAATTGTGCGATCGTTTGATGGCCATTGTTACAATCAAGAGTCTAGGATATGTTAGCGAAGCGGATTTTGCCTTGTTTGGATGTCAATAAAGGTCGGGTAGTTAAAGGAGTTAATTTCGTCAATCTTCAGGATGCTGGCGACCCCGTGGAGTTGGCCCGCTTGTATAATCAGGCAGGGGCCGATGAGTTGGTTTTTCTTGATATTACTGCTACCCATGAAGATCGCGACACGATTATTGATGTAGTCTATCGTACGGCGGAACAGGTTTTTATTCCTCTGACCGTGGGTGGCGGTATCCAATCCTTAGAAAATATTAAAAATTTGTTAAGAGCCGGGGCCGATAAAGTCAGCATTAACTCGGCTGCCGTGCGCGAGCCGGAATTGCTCGATCGAGCCAGCGATCGCTTTGGGAAACAGTGCATTGTGGTGGCGATCGATGCTAGACGACGTAAGGATGAGCATAACCCCGGTTGGGAGGTTTATGTTCGGGGTGGACGCGAAAATACGGGTATTGATGCTTTATTATGGGCCCAAGAAGTGGAAAAACGCGGGGCAGGTGAGTTGTTAGTTACCAGTATGGATGCCGACGGCACGCAAGCGGGTTACGATCTGGCCTTGACAAAAGCGATCGCGGAAAGGGTGGAGATTCCTGTGATTGCTTCGGGAGGAGCGGGTAATTGTCAGCATATCTACGAAGCATTGACGGAAGGGCGGGCAGAAGCGGCTTTATTGGCTTCTTTGCTCCATTATGGTCAATTAACCATCGCTGAGGTTAAAAATTATCTGCAAAATCAACAAGTACCCGTGCGTTAGCCAGGGAAAATGAGGGACAGATTTGCAGAACTTAATCTAGTGATTGAGTCGCTTTTCCGGGATAAGGATTTCTTCAGGCTTAAACCCAAGAATAGCAAGGTTTAGACCTATTACTGAAAGCTAATGGCTGACGGCTGACAGCCGCGATCGAGCAACCGGCAAAAAATCCCTATTTTTAACTTCCGTCCGATTATCCCTCGGGAAAATTATGTATTAGAATAGAGGAAAGTTAACAAAATTTAAAATATGTTAGTTCCGATTCTCATCTTTGACCTCGGTCTTGTGGCTTGGTCATTGCATCTGATGCAGCAAGCGTTTGACAAGCAAGAGTTTTCCTTGATGCTGGCGGGAACCTTAGTGGCAGCAGCGGCAGCGGCTATGTTAGTAGTTTATTTCCTCATGGGTCACTGTTTAACCTATTTAACCCAAATTCCGGCTCCTGTCTAAATGGAGGCGAGGCGATTGTTTTACCATTGTCAATGAGCGATCGCCTTTTGAGTGACAAATTTTTTTCTCGCCCCCCCTTGACAAAATGATTCTATTTAAGCTATATTCAAAAATGGTCTTCAAGGGGTTATAGCTCAGTTGGTAGAGCACCTCAATGGCATTGAGGGGGTCAGCGGTTCGAATCCGCTTAGCTCCATACAGTTAGGATAAGAGTTTCAGGGTTACTGGAACCAAAAAAGTAACGAGGAGATGGTAAATTGAAAGGGGATTTCTAGTTAGAAAAGTCTCTTTTTACCTCGATACTCTCTCAGGACAAAATTAATAAACCTCTTGCATAATTAATTTTTGAGGGTTCAAAAACGGCAAAAACAAGGATTAAATTACATAAAATCTGGAAATAGACCGTTTAATTGATTATTATTCATTCTTAATTCTGGCTCTTCGGTTTGTCTTATGCAACGGACAGGGTTATAGGGAATGAAACTCTTATAGAGAAAGGCACTTGGCGATTTTTGTCAATTTTTTTCGATCTAGAGCGAACTAATCAATTAAATCTTTTGCCAGACAAGGATTTAGTCGATTTATGCCACCCTATCGAACCATACCAAGTAACGAAGAGCCTTAATTCTCCTGACTACTGACTACTGACTACTGACTCCTAACCCTAACAACAATTTTTGATTTTTACAAGAGGTCTAATGATAGAGCTTTTTAAGCAACTACCTCGTTGGTTGCGGCTAAGTCTAGTTTTTCCGCTCTTATTTCTCAATGGTTGGTTATTATTCCAATTATTTAGCTATCTAGAACCCTTAGTCAGTATTTTTGTCACTGCTAGTTTACTAGCTTTTGTCTTAGATGTTCCCATCAAACTGCTGCAAAGACGCGGGGTTAATCGCAGTGGTTCGATCGCTATTGTCTTTTTAATTGCCCTATTAATTTTGATTGTTTTAGGTTTAATTTTAATTCCCCAGATTGTCGAGCAATTAAGCAGTTTAATCAATAGTTTGCCCCAGTGGATCGAGTCGGGAACCGAACAGATACAAAATTTAGAAAAGTGGGATAAAACTCAGAAATATGCGATTTATATCGAGCAATCAATCACCCAGTTATCGGAACGACTAACCAATGTTTTACAAACTCTTAGCACGCAATTACTCAGCTTTGTGCTGGGAACTATCAACAGTATCCTAAACATTCTCTTTGTTCTGGTTCTAACTGTCTTTCTGGTTCTCTATGGCGAACAAATTTGGGAGGGAATTTTTAGCTGGATTCCTGCTCCCTGGAATTTCAAATTAAGAACGATTATTCGTCAAACTTTTGAAACCTATTTTGCTGGTCAAACCATTTTAGCGGGAATTCTCAGCCTTGCTCAAATTTTTGTTTTTGTGGTTCTCAAGGTCGATTATGCCCTATTATTCGGGGTGGCGATCGGTCTAACTACATTAATTCCTTTTGCCAGTGCCTTCACCATTATTGGCATTAGTACCCTACTGATGTTTCAAGATTTTTGGTTAGGGTTAAAAGTTTTGACCCTGACTATTATTGTCGGTCAAATTAATGATAATGTCATCGCTCCTCGGTTAATGGGAGGTATGATCGGACTTAATCCCGTCTGGATTATTCTATCTCTTTTTATCGGTGGCAAAGTGGCAGGAATTCTCGGTTTATTGATAGCGGTACCCATCGCTAGTGTGCTGAAAAGTACCATCGATATTATCCGCTCACAGCAACGGGAAAAAGAACCGGTAGTTTTCCTAGAAGAAACGGTGAAAAATTCCTCGGAGGAGAGCAAATAATAATAAATCCTGTTTTTTCAGTGAACAGTAAACAGTAAACAGTAATGAGTGAATTGAAAACTCACATCTGCTAACTGATAAGTACCTAAGCAAAATTAATTACACATATCTAACTACCCCTTGCATGAGTGCCTTTTACCTTTTGCCTTTTGCCTTTTGCCTATCCTAACCAAGAAATTAATTCTGCACGACCACTTAACTGATAACTGATAACTGATAACTGATAACTGATAACTGATAACTGTTATGAGCGGCTAATTTCTTCGAGAATAGCCATCGCTTCTGTCACCCTATCCCTAGGGATAAATAAATGATCGTGATAATAACCAGAAATGACATTGACGCTAATTGCTGCTGCGGCCAGTTTCTCGCTAATTACCGCTAAAAATCCCACCGCCGCTAAACTAGAATGCACAGAAAGAGTAATTTGTCTATAAATATATTTGTACTGCAAGCCCGTCCGATCGGCTTGCTGACGGGGAATAATCACCGTTATGCCTTCCTCTTCCTGAAATTGGCAGATAGGGGTTAATTGTAGCTGTTCTAGTCCTGTTGCTGTTAGGGAAGAAAAAACGAATTCTTCGGTATTTAGGACTGGTTTCAGGGATTGGAGCAGAATATCGAGATTAGTTTCGCCTTCCTTTGGTTTTTCTGGCGATTTTTTCGCCGCATCCATACAATGATTGGCAGCAGCGTCAGCCAAACTATTTTTAGCTCGTTCAATCCAGCGCCAGCTAATGCGATCGAATCGGGCAACTAATTGACAAGCACGCTGATAAAAGGGACGTAAACTATCGCTTTTTACCTTCCAGTCTCCCTTAACTTGATTGATGACTAATTGACTGTCTCCGCGAATTTCTAGGCTTTTTAAGCCTAATTCTTGGGCTTTTTCCAATCCAATAATCAATCCCGTGTATTCGGCCTCGTTATTAGTGGCTCTCTCCATATATCTAGTCGTGGTCAAGGAATTACCCTCGGCTAAAACTATTACCGCTGCACCGGCTGCTCTCCCCGGATTGCCGCGAGAACCACCATCAAAATAGAGAATTGCTGAATTATCGGTTTTTTGAGCTTTTTTATCCATAATTTTCGTCAATAAATCTTGTTATCTCCATTTTTATCTCTTTGACAATTCTAGGCGGTAGCGATTCCGGGATCGGCAAAGCGGACAAGGCAACAATAGCAAGATTTTAGCCGATCGCCGCTACCGGGTAACTTTTTTTCTTCAGGTTATTGATAATTATTTGCAGTTGTTGGTTATACTGAGAACATCAGCCTAGAGTTATATTGCTAATAGTTCTCAATTAAAAGCCCCATGAGTATAGACAAATGGCCATCGGAAGGTGAGAAAATCTTCAATCTTAGTGCTTGGGATCCCTGGCAGGTTTACCACCAGATGCAGGCCCTAAACATTGAATGTCAATGCTCGCTCCATCAGCTTTTGCCGGTTCGCATTGATGCCTCCGCTCAACTTTTATAGCTGTGGATTGTCCTGCGACAGGTGGAGGCCTCCCGAGGCTGTTTAATCGCTTGGCTAGAAACCTGTTGGCAGGCATAATCCTTGAGAAAAATTAGCAATCTGAGAGTAAAAAGTGAGAAAGTATGTCAAAATCTGTAACTAGCATGGTTCCCTTTCAAGTGGTCGGTCAATTCCTCGGTTTTGTCCTCAAGGACGGATATAAGGTAAAATACCTGAGAATCAGTGTTGATAAACGAGAATATTGGTTTAAGCCCGAAAAAACACTGCGAGACCACATACCTCTCAATATTGCTCTCCACTCATGGCTAAAAGTGACGGGAGAAAGTAGTCTTTGTTCAAAAAAGGGAAAATTAAAACTGAGGGTACTAGGGATCGAGCATTTATCTGGCGAAAAAACCCCAGAAGTCGCCCCGGCAAAAGCGAAAAAAGCCACCGTCTTAATCTGTCAGAAGTCTGATTGTTGGAAAAATGGCGGTGCGAGAGTTTGCCAAAGGTTGGAGAGTGGTTTAGAGGAAAAAGGACTGGGAGAAGCGGTGAATATTAAATTAACCGGCTGTTTAAAACAGTGCAAAAAAGGCCCGAATCTGGTGGTTATGCCCGATAAAAAGCATTATAATCAGGTAGCTCCCCAAGATGTCCCCTCCCTAATCGAGCGGCATTTTGCCACTTCTGAGCAAGGGAATAGCCTATCAGTCTAACCAGGAATTTAATCGGCGATCGCTATTGACAAACGATCTTTTTTGTGTATCAAAGGGACGAAGTGCCTAAAATTGTAATAAATTAGGGATAGAAAAAGTCAATTCTTGCCGCCGATAATTTATGACTGCTGCCACTGCAACCTTGTTAATTTCTTGTCCTGACCAGATTGGTCTAGTGGCGAAAATCGCTAATTTTATCTACGCTAATGGCGGCAATATTATCCACGCTGACCAACACACGGATTTTTCGGCGGGATTGTTCCTGATGCGGATAGAATGGCAATTAGAAGGGTTTAATTTACCCCGTGGGATGATCGAACCAGCTTTCGCCGCTATTGCCAAACCTTTGCAGGCTAGTTGGTCTTTGCATTTTTCCGATACTGTCCCGCGTCTAGCTATTTGGGTGACAAAACAGGATCATTGTCTCCTCGATTTATTATGGCGACAACACGGGGGAGAAATTAGGGCAGAAATTCCTTTAATTATTAGCAATCATCCAGAATTACACTCAGTTGCCAATCAATTCGGTATTGAGTTTCATCATCTTCCCATTACCGCCGAAACCAAGATTGAACAGGAAGCCAGACAATTAGAGTTACTGCGGGAATACCGGATAGATTTAGTGATTTTAGCTAAATATATGCAGGTTCTCACTCCAGATTTTATTAACTTTTTCCCCAATATTATCAATATTCATCATTCTTTTTTACCGGCTTTTGCCGGAGCTAATCCCTATCAACGGGCTTACGATCGAGGGGTAAAAATTATTGGAGCCACCGCCCATTATATCACTGCCGATCTCGATCAGGGGCCAATTATCGAGCAGGATGTGGTCAGAGTTAGCCATCGCGATACCGTAGGAGATTTAATTCGTCAAGGTAAGGATTTAGAAAGGGTGGTGTTAGCGCGAGCGGTACGTTTACACTTGCAAAATCGCGTTTTGGTTTACGCTAATCGCACGGTAGTGTTCGCTTAAGGTTGCTAGGGTAAGCTCATCTAAAATGGGATAAGATGTACTGGACAAAAAAGACATCATTGCGGGTTAAAAATTAGGAAGTATCGGCGCAATTGACTAAAATAGCAATAGACCAGAGCAGAAGGAAAAATTTATCTATGGCAACCACATCCGAAGATGTATGGCGACTCTTAGCCGAATTAACTGCCGCTCAAAAAGAAACTGACCGACAACTCAAGGAAACTGACAAACAACTCAAAGAACTGGGCAAACAAATTGGGGGACTTGGTGCCAAATTCGGCAGCTTTACCGAAGGACTTGCCCTTCCCTCAATGGAAACGATTCTCAGACAACGCTTTGGTATGGAAGTTGTTAGTCCCAGTGTGCGCGCCAGTAAAGAAGGAAAACACCTAGAAATTGATGTTCTTGCCTATACCAATGGTGAGCTAAATACTGCTTATATCGTTGAGGTTAAAAGTCATGCCAGAGAGGAGTCTATTACACAATTAAAAAGTATTTTGCAACGGTTTCGCCGCTTTTTTCCCGAACACAAAGATAAAAAACTCTATGGCATATTAGCGGCGGTTGATTTATCCCCGGAATTACGGGAAAAAATTCTGCAAGAAGGGCTTTATGTGGCTCGGATTCATGACCAAGTATTTGAATTAGATATTCCCGATAATTTTCAACCTCAAATCTATTAAAACAGGGTAAGCTCATCTAAAATGGGATAAGATGTACTGGACAAAAAAGAGAGCATTGAAGGTTAAAAACTAGGAAGTATCGGCGCGATTGACTAAAATAGCAATAGACCAGAGCAGAAGGAAAAAATTATCTATGGCAACCACATCCGAAGATGTATGGCGACTCTTAGCCGAATTAACTGCCGCTCAAAAAGAAACTGACCGACAACTCAAGGAAACTGACAAACAACTCAAGGAAGTTAGTCAACAACAGAAGGAGACTGAACTACTATTGAAGGAAGTTAGTCAACAACAGAAGGAAAACGCCCAACAACAGAAGGAAACTGACAAACAACTCAAAGAACTGGGCAAACAAATTGGGGGACTTGGTGCCAAATTCGGCAGCTTTACCGAAGGACTTGCCCTTCCCTCAATGGAAACGATTCTCAGACAACGCTTTGGTATGGAAGTTGTTAGTCCCAGTGTGCGAGTCAGTAAAGAAGGACAACACCTAGAAATTGATGTACTTGCCTATAGCAATGGTGAGCTAAATACTGCTTATATCGTCGAGGTTAAAAGTCATGTTAGACAGGAAGATATTACTCAATTAAAAAGTATTTTGCAACGGTTTCGCCGCTTTTTTCCTGAACACAAAGATAAAAAACTCTATGGCATATTAGCGGCGGTTGATTTATCCCCGGAATTACGCGAAAAAATTTTGCAAGAAGGGCTTTATGTGGCTCGGATTCATGACCAAGTATTTGAATTAGATATTCCCGATAATTTTCCACCTCAAACCTATTAAATAACCCTACCCCAGGAAAAACTTTTTCAGTCAACCCTATTGTACTTGTCCGCGCAGAGCATAACGATCTTTTTCTAAACCAAAAGCGAAGAGAAAAGAATGGCGGATAGTGGGGTTAGAAAGAGTAAAAAAGAGCAAGAGAGCAATAACAGCTAATCCTGACGATAAACTAAACATAGTTTCGTAGGAAATTGCTAAAACCCCCAGAATTGGACCAGCTAAGGCTGTTCCCACATCAAAACCGCCGATACAGATAGAATAGGCCCGGCCGCGTTCTTGGGGCCCAGAGCGATCGGAGATTAAAGCCAGTAACATAGGGAATAAAATCCCCCCTCCCGTACCTTCGAGGATAGCGGCTAAAATTAAAGCGGAAGGAGATCGGGCAGAAGATAGAACCAACATGGATAAACCATAGCAAAAAACGCTAATAGTGATGAATAAACCCCGTCCATAGCGATCACTGGCTCCTCCCGACAAAATCCGTCCGATTACGCCCGATAGTGCCGCATAACTGTAGAATAGACCGGCACTGAAAGGGATCTGATTTTCGAGGAGAAACAGGGGTAAAAAAGCGACTAAACCGCCGAATAAAGTACCGACCAATAGAAAAACTAAGGTAGGGACTAAAAAAGCTCGCTCTTGACATAATGCCCAAAAACTGCGCTCGATTGTCTGATTTTCTGCCTTCATTTGGGCTAATTTTTTCTTGAAGTCTGGTTCTTGAATGGAGAAACCCAAGAGAAAGGCGATCGCTCCTGAAGTGGCAGAAACTAGAAATAAACCGTCATAACCGATCGATTCGTAGAGATAACTGCCTAAAGCCGGACCGATTCCCATGCCTAGGGGTGCAGTTAAGCTCATATAACCAATTATCTCCCCCCGTTGACGAACGGGGGAAAAATCCACCACTAGGGTACTGTAACCAGTGGTAAAAGCAGCGATACTGAGGCCATGGTAGGCGCGGACGGCGAATAAAGAGGAAAGATCGCGAAAAAATAGATAACCGAGGGGTGCGGTAGCGGCGACAATAGTTCCAAATAAAACCACTAATTTGCGACTGCGGCGATCGACTAGATTGCCTAACCAACTGCGCGATAAAATTAAACCGATGGCAAAGGCCCCCATGACAAAACCGATATCTTGTTTGCTACCGCCTAGTAATTTAATATAGGTGGGGAGAGTGGGGACGAGAGTGGTGATACTTATCCAGAAAAACAGCGCCGTGACGAAGAGGATCAGTAGTTGACGACGAGTCTCGGCAGTAAGCGATCGAAAAGTTTTGAAAGCGTTCACGACAGTGACCGTCACAGGCAACAAAAAGACCCGGAGATCACGCCAGTCACAAGCATCCCGTATTGCTGCTACCTTCCGGTCCTGACAAGGTTAAGGCGTTGCGATCGCATGAGTCCGAGTCTTTTCCATCATAACATCTTTTTCGGGGATACCGGTATTTTTTTCCGGAGAATTTCCCCTCAATCTAGACTGTGAACGGAAATTTCCTCAACGAGGCGGTTTTTGCAATTGTTGTTGTAGAGAAGTTTCCGGTTCGATCGCCAATCCGCTAAACTGTCGGATTAAGAGTGAAGGACTCTCCCTAGAATCGGCAGCGAGGAAAAATAACCAACGGCTGCCGGGGGTGAGTTGTTCGATGGAATTGAAGTTACTTGTCAACCAAATTACAGGTAAATTAGGCAGATTAGCATTTTTTTGACTAGCTTTTGCCTCTATAGCCGCTAAAGTTTCTAAAATGACCCTTTCCCCCTGAATTAAACCCGTTTCACCCGTCCATAGTCTCACATTTAATTGCCGACGATGGGCATAAAAATAGAGGGAAGCAGCGGCAATAATCGCCCGTTCAAAACTGTCTTCTTGCCAATCACAGAGGGTATCGAGACAGATAATCACTTCCTGTCCTCCCGTCAACACTTCTAATTCCCGAATTTGCAATTCTCCCAAACGGGCGCTAGTTTTCCAGTGAATTAAACGGGTAGAATCACCCTGGCGATATTGTCTCAAGTTACGGGTAAGTCCTTGGCTAGCCCTTTGATAATAGCGATTATTTTCTAATTTTTGTTCCATCTCTTGACCGAGGGAATCGATCAGGGGACATTGTTGTAAGGGTAAAACTTGGGGATAAACTAAAGCTTTAGCCGCTGCTTGATAGCAACGACGACACCAAAATAAACCGAGAGGGGCTGCTGTTCTTAATTGTACTTCTTGCCAGTGATAAATACCCCGTTTACTGGTGGGTAAATAATAGGTCCAACGATGGCAACTTTTGGGGGCAATTGCTTCTATTGGGGTTATTTTTGGCCGATCAAGGACAATTGGCAGCAGCTCTGTCACTTCTAACAGATTTATCGGCTGATTGCTAGTATTTTCTATCTCTAGGCTAATACTAAGATCTTCTCCTGCACTCACGGGTACAATGGCAAGACGACGCACTTTCAGAGGAAGAAGGGAACGACGGGGTAAGATTATCGATAACATTAAAAGAGCGATCGTCGTGCCAGAGATAGCATACAACCATCCCGCCATGGTATTGGTCGCAGCTCCGAAAAAACAGAGGGTAATGCCAATGATTACCCCACCACCGTAAGCGGGTAAGATACCGCGATCTTCTAACCAAGTTTTCATAGGGTTTAGTGGTTTTGTCGTCTTTGCGAGAAAGCTAAAATTCAGGCCCACATCTCTATAATTCCCCCAAAAGCCCTCTGATCAGCGAAGGGAGTCCTATACCTTGCCACTATTGTTATTTTTCTTAACAAAATTTAACAATTGAAGGCAAAATTTTGCTTGCTTTTGTCGGCAGATTTTGGGATAATGTTTTTAAAAGAGTTTATTCATATTGGTAATCTTAGAATTTAAGCTTAAACACAATCATCCCATTATAAGACAATTATAACCCAAGCCGCCGCCAAAGTCAAGCCCTCACTCTTAATTATTTGTCGCCTGAAAAAGTACGGGCGAAGCATTCGGATAGAAAATCTACGGTTTCACCGATAGGTTATTGCCCGAATGCTTCGCCCCTACAGGACGCGGGCCGATGAAGACGCAAGGTTTGGAAGCACGATTCTCTCAAAATCTTGCACCTGTTTCGCAAAAAAAGACCCTAAGACCCTTACCTCGTCTATATTTCACATTTATTCAGCAAGCCCCAATTATTTGTCGCCTAAAACTTTTAATTCTGTGGTCGGTGGGGGGGTGGGGGTATTGGTTAAAAAGAGAACGCTTGATTGTGCATCAAGTACGATCGCTCTTGTTTTCGTTGATTTGTCGGATGATTTCAATCATTTGGGCGTGTCGATCATCCATTCTCTCTAAATGCCGGTAAAAATCGGCTTGAGTCTGATAAAAATCTGATTGTGCGCTGGCTATTCGAGCAAGGTAATCGTAAAGCCCTTTTTGCTCTTGTTTTCGTTCTTCCCGATCCCTAGCTACGGCATCAGCAAGAGCTTGAATTGCCCGGGAGTTTGATTCAACTATTTTCTCAATCCGTTCTAATCTATCTTCTGTCATTTCTGTCTCCTCTCTTTTGGTCTGTTGCGGTCGCTTAATCTTTTTTTGATGCGATCGCTCCAGTGGGAATCCATTCGACAATATCGTTGACTGCGATCCCTTTATCTTTATATCTCTCAAGGATTAAGTCGAAAACTCTAGCACTAGGGAACTGAGAGGGGTCATTTTTCAGTAAGTAGATATTATTCATGCTAATACCAGTATCTTTGGCAAATCGATAGGGAGTTATGCCAAGTCGCTTGATGAGGGAGTCGATCTTGTTTTTCATGGCCATATAGGTATTATACACCATTTATGATATACAAAAAAGTTTAGATGACCTGTTGATATATTACAAATAAATTTGGTAGATTGAAAACATAAGACCTCTTGCAAAAGTCTTAAGTCGATCCTTGTACAGCAACATTTTTGAAGATTATCAACTACTAATAAATAATTAACTGAAAGTCCCTCCCATTATTGTTTCTATCGTTTGTTTTCGGATTTATGCAAGAGGTCTATAGAGAAAAGCGATGGACTCAAGGCCAATCGATGATTCTTGGATGGCTGAACTTAGCAGTGGGTTATGGGATGAACCCAATGACATTCTAGATAAATTAATTAAAATAACAAAGGTTGAAAACCGTGTTTGCGGGAAGCTGCGCCGATTTGTTCCATTTTAGGGACGGTAATTTGATTGCGTCCCCAGGAAAAATTAGTTTGCCAACCCTCCAATTCCAATAAAATCGCCTCAGCAAAACAGGCAAACATTTGACGAGAGGGAATATCCATATTAACGATTTTCATAATTTTCCAGTCAATATCGAGGGAATGCTCGACAATGCCGCCCTTAATCACCGAAATATCGGGGGCATTTAATACCATGCCTAAATTTTTCGGATAACCACCATCAATAATAATGCAGGGGCGCTTGAGTTGATCTGGATCAATTTCCACCCCTTTAGGCATACTAGCCACCCAAACAATGATATCAGCTAGGGGTAAAGCCTCCTCTAGGGGAAGAATTTTACCGCATCCTAACTCCTCTTGCAGAGATTGTAAACGCTCTTGATTGCGTGCCACATAGATTAGTTCTTTTGTATCGGTTTTTTCATTTAACCAACGACAAACGGCGCTGCCGATATCTCCGGTTGCCCCGCAAACCACGACGGTAGATTGAGCTAAATCGATGCCCATTTTGTCAGCGAGGGTTTCTACCTGAGTGCAGATGACGTAAGCGGTGTGGGTGTTACCGGTGGTAAAACGGCCAAAATCTAGCTCGATATTCCGCACCTGTCGATTATCTTTGAGATTAAACTCCTCGAAAATAATTGAAGAAAAACCGCCGAGTGCGGTGATGTTGATATCACTTTTTTGAGCGAGTGCCATGGCATTTAGCACCTTACGAATAGCCGACTTTACCCAACGATTCGACAACATCTCCGGTAAAAAACAGGATTCGATGTATTTTCCTCTGATGGTTTGCCCCGTGATGCTGGTGACATGAAAATCATCGACAATTTGCGGGGGGGCAGCGCACCAAAAATCTAATCCCTGGTTAGCATATTCAGGATAACCTAGATCGTCGGCGACCGATTGGGCGTGTTCTAAACTGGTAAGATGACCTATAAGACCAAACATTGATTGTTCTTTCGTTAGACTAGATGGCACTAGATAAAAATGAGGATATTGCTAAGAAATCGTTAAGACTCTTAAATATAATACACAAAAGAGCCGCTCTGTGTTGAGCGGCAGCAGGGAAAAAAAGGGAAATTTAGAGACTCAAGCTTTAGACAGCAGTTAATCCGTAGGCAGACATCCGCATGATATCACGGGTGCTGAAACCGATATTGCTTAACGCTTCCCCGTAGCTAATCATAAAGTCTTCCACGAGGGCCTCTTTTTCCATCCCGAGGACGCGAGCATCATCCTCGACTTGATTGAGCATTCTCCAGACAATGGGTAGATTAGCGCGATTTGCCGCTTCTAATTCCTCTTTAGCGGTTTCAAAGTTCGCTTTTAGCCATTCTTCGCCAAAATTGAGATGTAAATATTCGTCTTTAACTACGCCTTCGGTAATTTTACGGGCAAAAGGATCAGCAACAGGAATATAAATATTATAGGCAGCGATCGCGAAAGCTTCGATAATCAAAGATTGGATCAATAAACAGGTGACAACTTTACCTTCTGCGTAGGCAATTTGGAAGTTATTGTGCAGAGAGGAAAAGAATTCTCTGGCATACTCCATATCAGGAGTGATTTGCAAATTTTGGCCGCAAGCTTGAAAACCTTTCATGTGACGGTTTTCCATTTTTGCCAGACGGTGTAACTGCTCTTTGTTATCGGCGAGGATTTCTCCTAATTGAATATAATTGCTATTGGCCTCGTGTTCGCCTTCAATAACGATGGCATTAATGCGACTATAGGCTGATTTATAGGTTTCGCTAGTGAAATCAAGCTCTAATGGTACAGCAAGCTCTGGCATAAACTCGATTGACTCCTATTTCTGACGAGATTTTTCCGACGTTCTTTCCAGTCTAGGGTAAGCCTTCTAGATGGAGTGATCTTTTTAAGAGTCTAGCTCGATCGGTCTTTTTTGTATAGGTTGCCCTGAGAGGCTGACTTGCCAAGTTAGCTAGGCAATTTTGATAGCTTTCACCCCACAACCCTAGCACGTTGAACAGCGTTCCTCAAATCGTCTTCGACCTCTTGACCACAGTTTCAACCCTCAAGCACCATAAATAGGAGGGATTAAGAGAATTTCTGCTGCCCCGTTACTGAGTACAAATTAAAGAAACCCCTAATAAATCTAACACCTTTTGTTGCCGAGAAGTCGGTCGAGAAAAACGATAACTTCCCTCTCTAATCGTACAATCTACTCTGTTCAAGCAAATCGTCTTCACTCCCCCTAATCTCTCTTTTTTGCCCAAGATAATTTCCCTTACATATCTTTATTTTCTCTGGGGTTAATTTTTGGTGATTGCTATCAGATTACAACATCTGCTCAAAAACTTGACAGATGCGGGGTTGAAAGCGCTGACGGTGTTTTATTTTTAAAAAAGGGCGCATAAATTCGAGATAGCGAGGGGATAAACCGGAAGTATCGATGACTCGAATCGATCGCAATGTGCCTAATTGTAATTCCTTTTGAACCATCAATTCGGAAATGCCAGCAGCAGCCGAACTATTCTCGATAATCGCTTTCACCATTTCTCCGGTATTTAACAGCAAAGTCACCTTTAATGTCCTTAAATCAATGCCCCAATTCCGTAGTGCTTCCTCGAATCTTTGTTGAGTTCCCGATCCCGATTCTCGCATTACCCAAGGGGTTTCCACTAATTCGGGTAATTCGATCGCTTCTCTTTTATACCAAGGATGAGAACGTCCGACAATAATTAATAGGCGATCGCTGCCGACGATCTCCTGTTCTAAACAATTTGTTAAATCACTCTTGACTTCTCCCTCGATTAATGCTAGGTCAAAACGTCCGTTAGCCGTACCCAGACAGATTTCTTCCGTATTAGCTAGGGTGCAGTTGATCTTAATTGCCGGATAGCGCTCCTGAAAATCGCTAATTTTTGCCGGCAGCCAATAGTTACCAATAGTCAAACTCGACCCTAATTGTAGTTCTCCCCGTTGCAAGTCGTTAAATTCCGCCAGTCCCCTTTCTGTCAAAGTTACCTGGGTGAGAATGCGTTGCGCTTCTAATTGCAGTAAACGTCCTGTTTCCGTGATCTCGATATGACGACCGACGCGATGGAATAATTTCACCCCGTATTCATTTTCTAGGGAGGCAATGGCGGCACTGACGGCCGGTTGGGTGATATATAAAGCTTCTGCTGCTTTGGTGAAGTGGAGATGTTCCGCAGTCGCTAGAAAGATTTCTAGTTGATCTAGGGTCATTCTGGCCATGGCAAGGGGTTTTCCGTCTCTATTGGTCTTTCCATCATTTTAATTTATTAAATCAACAAGAAAGAATATTTGATTTTATTAATGGCTCTTTCTAGAGTGGAAGTAGGGCGATCGAGATCAGAAGACCCGATTAAGAAAAAAATCCTATGACTACCATGATTACTGCCATATCCACAGCAATAGCGGCCTTTATTGCCACCAATCTCGATGACATCCTGATTTTGACGATTCTTTTTACCCAAGTCAATCAACTTTTTCGCCGTCGTCATATCGTTATCGGTCAGTATTTAGGCTTTATCCTGCTGATTTTGGCGAGTTTAACCGGCTTTTTCGGGAGTTTTTTGGTTCCGGCTCAGTGGATTCGTTTTCTCGGTCTTTTGCCGGTGATTTTCGGGATTCGGAGTCTCTGGCAGCGAGAAGAAACCGAGACGGATAATCATCTGGAGGTGGCTGTAGAATCAGCACCTTCTTCTCCTTTGGCGGCCTGGTTTTCCCCTCAAACCGGTGCTGTGGCGGCAATTACCATCGCCAATGGCAGCGATAATATCGGCATTTATCTGCCGCTGTTCGCTAGTAATACCTGGCCAAATTTAGTCACTATCGTCAGCGTTTTTCTGATCTTGGTGGGTGTTTGGTGTTTTACTGCTCATAGGTTAACTCAATTACCGGCGATCGCTAATTTAATTACCAGTCACGGCAGCCACTTTGTCCCCTGTGTGTTGATCGGTTTGGGTGTATTTATAATCAAGGAAAGTCTTCCCCTGGCTTTCTTGGCCCTATCCTTAAGCTATGGATGGGCGCTTCTCCAGCAGCAAGCAGAATCTATTTAGGGTTTGCGGCAAAAGGTTTTTCCTGGGGGCAGGGTGTAGGGTGTAGGGTGTAGGGTGTAGGGTGCAGGGTTTTACCCATTTTCAGGTAAAAAGTCCAGGAATTTTCCCCCCGATCCCTCCAATGTCCGGTACTTTTGGATTTCAAAAAGGTCTAAAAGTCTTATCGAACAATGTTTTTAGATTTATTCAGCAACCCCTATTTAATTTTTGATTCAATACAAATACATCTAAAAAGAGATTTTAGATTTTTTCCATACCATCTATAACTCAAGTGCCATAGAATAACATCATCTTCTCAAGCGCTCACCTTGAAACCGACCCCTAGTCAACTCGATCATGTTATTTTTTCTCAAATCACCAGTGACGGAAAGCAAGACCAGCATTAAACCGAAAAAAGTCAATCCCAATCGAGTCCGCGATCATCTGGCCAATGAACGCACCTATCTGTCTTGGATGCGAACGGCGATCGCATTAATGGGTTTTGGTATGGTTATTCTGCGTTTACGGGCCTTTCATCCTCCTCTGGTTCCCCGGCCCGGTTATGGCTGGAAATTAGGCTTAATGTTTGCTTTAGTGGGTTTATTGACCGTATTTTTGACCACAGCCCATTATTTTACAGTCAGACGAGATATAGATGAAGATACCTACGAACCAGCCGATCGATGGGTGGTACTATTTAGTTTAGCGATCGTTATTCTCGGTGCGGGAATTATCTATTTTGTCGCCACCAGTCCCGATCTGTTGATGGGTAGTATGATGACTTTCGAGTGAACTATGGGGGTTAGGTGGGTTGGAGTAGGCGCCAACTGACCGTGACTAGAACCGTATAAAGCAGTATTTTTAGGGCATTTTTGGGGAAATATTCCGATAATCTTGCTCCCACTACCACCCCCGGTATCCCACCCAACCAGATAGGAAGTACCAGATTCCAATCTACTGTTCCTAATCCCAGATGACCGATGGAAGTACAGGTTAAGAGGATGGACGCTTGCGATAGATCTGTACCGACTAATTTGCGAGAATCAAGGTGAAAAAAGGTCATCAAGACCAATGCAAATAAGGAACCACTGGAAATACTGGTTAAACCGACCAGATAGCCTAAAACTGCCCCTAATATCGTTGTTTTTATCTGACCGGAGCGAGTGGTTAAATCTAATTTTGGCCAGGACCAAGGGGACAAATCGGGAAAAAATAAGGAGATTAGTAGTTCTAGGGCCCCTAGGACAGTCACGATCATCAAGACAAGACCGATGATATGAGGCAACCATTGATCGAGATTGATGGAGCTATTCTGCTGAAAATAGCGAAAACCGACTAATCCTAATAGAGAACCGGGTACACTGCCAATTACTAGCCATTTTACCACCTCTAACTCGATCGTTTGCTGTTGCCAGTGACGAACGGTGCCGACCACTTTCATCAACCCGGCCGCTACCACATCGGAACCCACTGCGGTGGTAGCGGGAACCTGAAATACAAAGATCAATAGGGGTGTAATCAAGGATGAACCGCCAATTCCCGTTAATCCCACGACAATCCCGATAAAAAAGCTAAATATTGTCAATAAAGAATAGTCCATTTTTGCCTCAGTTGTCTCTTTTCTCCGGTGTGTTTCTGGTGGTTAAGAGACAAAATTAGTTAATTAAGCCTTTAGAACCGACTAAAAGAGCAAAAAAGAGTAATAGTAAGCTTTTATCGCTGTTTAATCTTTTAGTCTCTGTTTATAACCAGTAATCTCCCGAATCGAAACTTAATTTTCTTGCTATCTTGTAAAATGTAAGTGTATTTTAATACGATTGCGATTGAATCATGGTTAAAATACGGTCAAACCCTATACATTTTTTTGCCAGAGGATTAGCTACCGTGAGCATCATCATCGAGCGAGTATCGAAAAAATTCGGCACCTTTACTGCTTTAGACAACATCAACCTAGAGATCAAATCGAATCGTCTGGTGGCACTGCTGGGGCCGTCCGGTTCAGGAAAAACCACTCTCCTGAGAGCGATCGCAGGATTAGAACCTCCCGACACAGGCAAAATTATCATCAACGGCAAAGACACAACCCATTTAAATGTCAGAAAAAGGAACATTGGCTTTGTTTTTCAGCATTATGCGCTTTTTAAACACCTGACGGTGCGTCAGAATATCGCTTTCGGTTTAAAGATTCGCAAAGCTACCCCCGACTACATTCAAAAACGAGTGGACAATCTCTTGAGTTTAATTCAATTACAGGGATTAGGCGATCGCTATCCGGCCCAACTATCCGGGGGTCAACGTCAACGGGTTGCCCTGGCCCGGGCCTTAGCGGTGGAACCGGAAGTATTATTATTAGATGAGCCTTTTGGGGCCTTGGATGCCAAAGTTAGAAAAGAGCTACGAGTTTGGTTGCGACAGTTACACGAGGAGGTCCATGTCACCAGTGTTTTTGTCACCCACGACCAGGAGGAAGCCATGGAAGTGGCCGACGAGATCGTAATTTTCAATGAGGGTAAAATCGAACAGGTGGGAACTCCCGATCAGGTGTACGATCATCCGGCCTCTGCTTTTGTGATGAGTTTTATCGGCCGGGTGAATGTTTTACCACCGACCTCGGCTGCACTGTTCGAGCAGCTTGGGGGGGGTACTAATGGAGTCAAGATTTTTATTCGTCCCCACGACCTAGAAATTCTCTCTTCTCCCAATGGGTCTAGCATTGCGGCAAAAGTCGAGCGCATTATCCATCTGGGTTGGGCCATCGATGTGGAATTAATTCTACCGGATCGCTCTCTCCTGATTGCCCATCTGAATCGAGAACAACTGGATCAACTGCATCTCAAAGTTGGGGAGCAAGTTTATGTTCGTCCTCGGGATGCTCGCGTTTTTGCTTAAAAGTAAGGACGTTGCTGATTTGAGGTCTGAATCTTCTTTTGTGGGATTTTTCAAACCTAGACCCAAACTAACTTTTGTACGGGAACCTGCACGGTTGGCATTCATACCTTATTCAGCAACGCCAACTTTTTTAGAATAGATTGGGATCGACACCGATCGCCCCTTCACCGTCCGCATCTTGCAGGTTAGCACCGTCTAACCGAGCATTAGTGAGATTGGCCTTCTCTAAGTCAGCTTTTTGCAGATTGGCGTTGGTTAAGTTTGCTCCTTGCAGGTTAGCTTTTTCTAAATCTGCACCTAAGAGATTGGCCTTGCTTAAATCGGCTCCCGCTAGGAGAGTTTTGCCGAGGTCGGCTCCCTGGAGATTAGTCCCTTTGAGGTTAGCACCTTGTAAGTTTGTTCTTTCTAGATCCGCTTGACTGAGGTTTGCTCCTTCTAGATTGGCCGAGGACAGGTTTAAATCTTTGAGGCTAATTCCGTTAAAGTCACAACCGACACAGGCGTTAGTTGCCTGTAGTTTTTGCAGATTAGCCGCGGCGGCAGCCGGCTCGACCAGAGTAATTTTTGCCGGTGCGCCGCCAGTGGGGGTAACGGCCCTGGCGATGGCAGGATGGAAGCAAGAAAAAACTGTGATTAGCAATAGACAGAAGGCTGTCAGTAGCGATCGAGTGACGAGGCCTGTAATCGGTTTCATCGTTTTTGATCTCCTTGAGTGATCTTTTTGAGTCTCTGTTTTCACTCTAGGCAATGGCTTTAATAAAAACAAATATTCTTTGTTTTCAAATCCATAAATTACCTTTATGCAAAGCTGGGAAACCCCCTCGCCTTCCATCACTTTTATTTATTAAAACGACAATTAAGAATATTTGCTTTTATGCTTGTCTCGTACCTAAGATGATATTGGACACAATCAGGAATCCCGTGTTAAACTGCCTCGATAAGATGATGTCACTCTCAAAGCCCTTCACTATATAATCTAATGGTAATACAATCGGTCAGTTTAACAGTTAAGGACTATAAGTCTAACCTTCCCGTGGCTATCTTGTGTGGTGGCAAAGGAACCCGACTGCGGGAAGAAACCGAATTTCGACCTAAACCGATGATTGCCATCGGAAATCGGCCAATTATTTGGCATATCATGAAAACTTATGCCCAATATGGGCTAACTGACTTTATGCTCTGTCTAGGGTACAAAGGGGAAATAATCCGGGACTATTTCTTTAACTATGATTGGAATCAAAGTGATGTCCTCTTAGAGTTAGGCAATAAAAAAGTGACCAAACTCGATAGTGGACACGAGGAGGAAGACTGGCGTATTTGGTTAATTGACACGGGACAGGAAACCATGACGGGAGGTCGTCTTAAACGTCTCACCCCTTATATAGATCAAAGCGGAAGTGAGCTCTTTTTAGCTACCTATGGGGATGGGGTTTGTGATGTGAATATTGCGGCTCTGTTGGACTTTCATTACTCTCATGGGAAATTAGCCACGATGACGGCGGTTCGTCCTTCTTCTCGCTTTGGCGAGTTAATCATTGAGGGTAATTTAGTCACTCAATTCCAAGAAAAGCCCCAAACGGCTGAGGGATGGATTAATGGGGGGTATTTTGTCTTAAATCGCAAGGTTTTGGATTTAATTGAGGGAGATGCGACGACTTTTGAAGCACAGCCCCTAAGAACCCTGGCTGCTTTGGGAGAACTCGCCGTCTATAAGCATGATGGGTTTTGGCAGTGTATGGATACTTACCGAGAAATGGAAATGCTCAATCACCTTTATGACACTGGACAAGCTAGATGGAAAATATGGTAAAGGAAGCATTTTAGCCTGGCAAAAAGGTCTTTATTACTGGTCATACCGGCTTTAAGGGGTCTTGGCTGGGGTTTTGGTTACTCCATCTGGGGGCAGCGGTAAAAGGCCTCAGTTTAGCTCCTAATGGGACTTAAACAAATTTCAAGCCCAAACAAAGCCTAAACTGGCTTTGTAAGCGGCAAACACATCCCGATTCTCGGTCAGCCACTCAAAGAAACGGAAAGACATCGCTGTCCGAAAAGCTTCTAAAGCTTCCACAAAAGTGTTTAAAGGTCGATTCGCCCACCGCCTTTGCAATCCCCCAGTTAACTTATGCCACAGGATAAATGTATAGGCACAAAACACCAAGATAAAATGACGAAGTAAGCTTCGTTTATCCCTGACTTGGTATTCCCTTAACCCTAACCATCCTTTGGCTTCTCGGTAGAATACTTCCACCCAATTTCTTTCGGTGTAAGTCCTCACTATCCACGACGCTGTTACTGTATCTG
>NZ_JACJQV010000229.1 GCF_014696875.1 Microcystis wesenbergii FACHB-1317
CCTGTTTATGCCTTAAGTCCTTCCCTATATGAGTTTCAGCTACTTTTGGGCGTAGGCACTCTCATCGAATTTTATTTTAAGTTAATTATTTGCATAACAATTCCCGAAGAGCCTCTAATTTTTGTTGGTATTATTAATAGTAACACCGATATTACAACAATTAAAATAATCCCAGTGATAATATTTGCACCAATTACGTTTCCTACCATGGGAATAAGAATAGCACTTATCGATCTTAATGGGTAAAGAATTATTATGTCTGATACTGCAAAAACAGCACCCGCTAATCCCAAGAGTTGGATAGTACCAAAAACCCTTTTAATCCAAGTACCCTCTTCTGGTCCAAATCGTAAAGTTTGCATATAGGTTTCCCAAACAATTGGCTTCTGAGCAACGGGTAAATTATTAAAGTATAAATCATTAATTTTAGGCTCAATATTAGTGGCAATATATCTACCAATTCTAACGACCTGATGATTACTTGCATTGACAAGAAAGATGATCAATCCACAAGAGGCGGGAACCATTATTCCCAGAATAATTGCTGAAGGAATTCGCCGTTCAATTGGAATATCATATTTTTGTGGAGATATTGTTTCTGTTGCCGTGTCTTTTTCTTTAATAACTAACGTCGAGGAAGTTGGCTTTGAATTTTTTTGTTTAATTTCGTGACTACTATCCCCTTTTGGAGTTGGCTTTGAATTTTTTTGTTTAATTTCGTGACTACTATCCCCTTTTGGATGAGATATTGTCGTTTGTGTTGTTTCTCCTTTTGTCGTTTTTTTTTCTCCTTTTGTCGTTTCTATTGTAGTTGTATCTGTGGGTATTCTAGTAATAGTTGTTGTCTCTTTCATGATGGGAAGATTAGCGATGGGACTGATCCCAATTCCCAGTAAAGTCAAAACTAAACCACCCCCAAAGACAATAACATTACTGCGATTTTGCACGGTTTGTAAAATTTCCGTTCTCAGGGTTTTATACTCCTCCATACACACATCGATCGCTTTATTGATATCGGGTTGATTGTTGTTCTTAGGCATTTTTTAACTCCTGGATTTATATATAGTTGTAATTTTATCTGGTCAAATAAGTAGGTAGGCGTTAAAAATTATCAGACACCCACCTTATCAAGGGTAGATCCCCCCGCCTATCGGCACCCCCCTTATCAAGGGGGGCAGGGGGGATCAAACCTAAAATCCATTTTTAATTGAATTATAACCAGCTATTTAGAATTACACTATTGGCTTAAACTTTTCTTAATTAGTTCCAAGGCGATTTGTAAATTAGCCTGTGTCCAAAGGAGAGGAGTGGCATCATTAGGAATATATTTTCCCTGTTCTAGATAGTATAATTCGGGACATTTAAACTCACCCAGGGGGGAATCTTTTCCCGTAATTTGTCCGAGAGAACGATTGAAGTAATGGGTTTGTAGGTTGAGGTATTTCTCCTGACCTGTACTCTGGAATTTAAGGGCAAAAATGGCAGAAATAATCGGATCAAAAATACACCATTGTGCTTCTTCGCCTAGGTTTAATCCTCTCCCTTGTTCCTGTAACCAATTTTCCCTTTCTGTCGATACCGTGGTGCGGATTTCTGGGGGAATTAAGCGATAGTCTCGACACCAAAAAGAATCACCTAAATAGCGACGAATACCGTAATCTCCCTGAAGGTGAACGATAACATTATTAAGAATTTGATCGGCGATATTTGTCTCCACCACTTGTAAGGGATAAATCAAAAAAAGTAGGGCTGCATCATAACTTCTCGCTTGCGGTACTGGTAGAAGACACTCGGCCGGTAAAATACGGTATAAAGCTTGTTCTCCTATCTCAATTAAGTCCGCTAAAAATGCCGGTGTAATCCTGCGATTTTCAGCCGTGAGATTTATCTCTGTCTCGATTAATAACCTTTTTAATTCCCGTAATCCCGCTACCACAACCCCGATGCTAGATGCTTCTATTTTACGGGTTTCTTCCCAGTGACCGCTATCCTCATCCTGCCAATAACTAATTGCTTGAAAATATAAGGGGAATAGGGCAATTGTTTCTAGACAATGGGGGGAAAGCTCAACATATTTTTCCCGTGCTAAACGACAATAAAACCAGAGAAAATAGCCAAGGGCATCATTTTGTGCGTGTTGCCAAACTTGGTCAATTTCCGTCAGTGTACGTCCCTCAAAACGAATATGAGGACGTTCCCTGATCTTTTCAGGATTAACTCGACCTTGGATAATATTAATAAAACGCCTTTGGAACTTTTGAAAATAGTTCATCAAAGTCTGAATATTCTTGACAGCGATCGCTGTCTGTCCGATAATATAGTGAGAATAGGCCAGATAAACGTTATCCCTCAGCCAAACATTGGCATATCCGGTGTATTCTGTCTCATTACTGACTAATGCTGCTGGAAATAAGCCATTTTCTAGCTGGGGAAATCTCAAGACATCATTTTCCGACAAAAACGCGGATAATCTCTGAAGATCCCCCAGAGAGTAGCGGTATTTAATGAAATCGAGAATTTTTTCGTTGTGAACAACCAGCATCGGCAAAATACCCCAATAATCTGCTCAAAAACGAATTTATCTCGCTCAATTCTACTGAGAAACCCAAAAAATGCGTCTTTGATTAGGATCCCGTCGGGGACTTTGTTCCCCCATCACTTGCCGCGCTTGACTAGGATCAAAGCTGCGAGTAAATTGATCTCGCAATTGATTAACCCGTTCCTCCTTTTCCTGGGCTGCCAAACGCACTTCTTCCAGTTTTGTCTGTTGGATCTGTTGGTAAGGTAGCAAACGAGCGATCGCAAAAACTGCCGTGATGGAAAGAGCGCTATAGGCAATAATTCGCAGCCAAATCTCGATAATTTGCCAGTTTTGGGATTTATTGCCGCTTTTTTGCTTTGTTCTTGGTTTTTTGTTGGTTTGATTTCGTGTTCGTGCGGTCATAGATTTATGAGTATAAGTAAAATTGGTCAGAAAAGTGGCTAATTACTTTCAAGTTACTCCCAATCACTGATAACTGGTAACTGATAACCGACAACCGAAAAAACCCCAATCGGTCTCCCCTATAGCTAGGTCAGACGGGATCAGGGTTTATTGAAAGCGATTTTACTTATAAAGTTCCGTCGCTAGACGAAAAGCCAAAATCCCGGGGATTAAAGCAATTACCAGAGCGACTAAAACTTGAGTATCAGAAAGCATTGCTGATTATCTCCTCATAAAGATATTCATCCAATACTTTCCGACATCATCGGGGTCCTCTGCATCATTTCGTTACAAGACTTCATATCTCCCCACCCCGATGACGGTTATCTCCCCTAGAAAAGAAAGTTGTAAAAGCGTTAAGCTGAAGTATTGCCATGATTACATTTATTTTTACCTGCGGCCTCAATGTTAGACTCGCTCCTTGATTCATCTCTAACCCTTAGTCTAAAAACCCCGTTAATTCTGTTGGTTCTCATTGCCCTAGAAGCGGTATTATCAGCAGATAACGCCATTGCTCTCGCTTCCATAGCACAGGGATTAGGAGATCATCAGCGTCAACGTCAGGCCTTGAATATTGGCTTAGTTTTCGCCTATATTCTCCGTATGGTCTTGATTCTTACCGCCACCTGGGTGGTTAAATACTGGCAGTTTGAACTTTTGGGAGCAGTATATTTGCTCTGGTTAGTCTTTAATTACTTTGCCTCCCCGGAAGACAAAGACCACACCCATCATAGTCTCAAGTTTCAATCTCTCTGGCAAGCTATCCCCCTAATTGCCGTTACCGATTTAGCTTTTTCCCTCGATAGTGTCACCACCTCCATCGCCGTGGCCGATGATACTTGGTTGATCCTGCTTGGTGGTACGATCGGAGTAGTTACCCTGCGCTTTATGGCGGGTTTATTTATTCGCTGGTTAGAGGAATACACCCACCTAGAAGATGCCGGTTTTGTCACCGTCGGTTTGGTGGGTTTAAGACTGCTGTTGCGGGTGATTAGTCCCGATTTTGTGCCGCCGGAATGGATTATGATCAGTTTAATTGCTATCCTCTTTGCTTGGGGTTTCTCAAAACGCAACGATCGAGAACCAATAGAGAGTGATCCCATCCAATCTGATGAATTGCCTTGACACTCCCCACTCCCCACTTCTCAACCCCTCACCGACCACTGAAAAGAAAATCCCTAGAATATCATGTCATCTTTACCGACTCCATCTGCTGATACCTTAGAAAATTCTACTCGATCGCCCTCTTGGAAAATTAAACTCCTCTACGATGGAGAATGTCCCCTCTGCTTGCGGGAGGTTAATTTTCTGCAAAAACAGGATGCTGGGAGAGGATTAGTTGCTTTTGTCGATATTGCCGCCGAAAACTATAATCCGGAGGAAAATGGCGGTATTTCCTTCGCGGCAGCCATGGGACGAATCCACGCCGTACTAGCTGATGGTACTATTATCCAAAATGTGGAAGTGTTTCGCCAAGTCTATGACATTTTAGGCATCGGTTGGATTTATGCCGCTACCAAATGGCCGGTTATCGGGTTTCTAGTGGATATTATCTATGAAATTTGGGCTTCTTGGCGATTAACCTTAACCGGAAGACCAAATTTAAAAACAATCTTAGCAGAACGTCAAAAACGTCTGGAATGCAACTCATCAAATCGTTGTTCTCAGTGAGTTAAAATCTCCTAACCCCCACACCCCACTCAGAATCACCCCTTGGGATGTGATACTAAATCCGTTGAGTATAGGCTACTTATAAGGACAGGCAAAAGGCAAAAGGAGAAATAAATAATCAGTTTTTAATAACCAGATTTAATGTGATAATTCTGCCTAGTAAATAAATGGTACTTTATTTTCTTGCCAGTCCCTGACTGCGACCGATGATCGCCCAGAGATAGCTAATTGCTGAGGCCAAAAACGCGAGGGGAATACTTTCTTTGACGATAAAAATACCCAGACCGATCAGCACACAGGGAACGAAGGTACTTCCCTGACTGGTTAGAATAGTGGCGATGGTCGGCACACTGGTCAACCCGTATGCGAACGCACACCAAACCCCCACCAGAATCAAAAATACGCTGACGATAACGATCAGACTTGTTACGCTACTACTGGCGAAAAGGGGAACGTAAATGCCGATATTATCGCTGCCGTTGGCGACGGTCAACGCAGCCACGCTATAGGTGCGCGGGTCAAACCAACCACCGAAGGGTTTACCCTGAGCTACGCCGAAGGGGGAATGTTTCGCACCCTCCAGGTCCAATTCGACATTCTCCGGCTCTTCCTCCTCCTCTTCTTTGAGAAGGGAAACGATGCCGAGAATCACAGGAACGAGGCCTAGATAGCGAATCCAGGGGGTAGGGATGAGAAAACAGCCGAAAAATCCCGCTAAACTGGCAATAACCAGCAGACTAAAGCCGATATACTGACCGATGACGATATCGCGATGACGGAAGAGTTTCCCCGTTTGACTGAAGAGAATCGTCAGGATCAATATATCGTCGAGGTTGGTGGCGACGAATGCCGCTACACCGGTGGATATCGCGATCACAATCTCGATCATCGTTTTTCTCCTTAAGATAGCCGTCGGGTTCGTCCGTTCGTTATACCTTGTTCGGCTTTTCCTTCAAAGGTTCGGCAACGGGAGAATTTTACTACCCATCCCGATGGAGAAACTGTATTTCCCACGACCGATCGCTTTATCCCGGTGCGGGATGAAAAAAGAAAGCGAGGGCGATCACTGCGTAGGTCGCCACCAGTAATATACCCTCTAGCCAGTTCGAGCGACCGTCGTTACTGATCGAGTTAGTCAGCCACACTGCGACGGCGACGGCGACCAATTCAAACGGATCGAAATCGAGAGCCATGGGCTGACCGAGGAAATAACCCGCAATCACGAGGACAGGTGCGACAAAAAGTGCGATTTGCAGACTGGAACCGACGGTGACAGAAACCGCCAGATCCATTTTGTCTTTTAAGGCAACCCTAACCGCAGTGGCGTGTTCGGCTGCGTTGCCGATAATTGGCAGCAGGATCACCCCCGTGAAAAGGGTTGTTAATCCTAATTCGCTCGTGGCTTCCTCTAGGGTATTAACTAATAATTCCGATTCGACCGCCACACCGAGCGTCACGAGCAGTAATATCCCCACCCAGAGCCAGAGATTCGGCTTTTTTACGCTTACCGCTTCCCCCGACTCTTGATCGAGATCTGCGTCCCCCACCTCGTAAAGATAGGTATGGGTCTTCATCGAAAACAGCAGACTCAGGCAATACACAAAAATTAATACCGCCGCCACCGTTACCGAGAGACGCTGTAGGACGCTCTCCTCGATTGCGGCGGAAGTGTATTGAACGGTCGTGGGTAGGAGGATCGCAGCGACGGCGAGATTCATCGACGAGGAATTTAAACGGGCGGTCACGGGCTGGAATTTCTGTTCTTTATAGCGTAAGCCGCCGAAAAACATCGATACGCCCGTTACCAGCAGCAGATTCCCGATAATCGAACCGGTAATCGTCGCTTTCACCACCTCGATCAAACCCTCTTCCAGGGCGGCGTAGGCGAGAATTAATTCGGTGGCGTTGCCGAAGGTGGCGTTCATTAAACCGCCAAGATTAGGACCGACCACGACGGCGATTTCCTCGGTTGCCTTTCCCATGTAAGCGGCCAGGGGAACAATCGCTAGACAGGCGCTCAGGAAAACGATCGTCACGTCCCAACGCAGGAAATTCCAGGCGATCGAGATCGGGACAAAAACCAACAAAATAGCGAAAATCCAGTCCTTTCTATTCATAGCAATCGGTGTCTCGGGATAAAACCGCGCACGGTTGTGAAAAACAGACTATCAGCCTTTTTTCCGTTTCAATTAGCCGAATCGCCCAGTAATATACTCCCGGGCCTCGTCGGTTTGCGGATTGCCGAACATAACTTCCGTGGGGCTGAATTCGACTAATGGGACTTAAACAAATTTCAAGCCCAAATAAAGCCTAAACTGGCTTTGTAAGCGGCAAACACATCCCGATTCTCGGTCAGCCACTCAAAGAAACGGAAAGACATCGCTGTCCGAAAAGCTTCTAAAGCTTCCACAAAAGTGT
>NZ_JACJQV010000023.1 GCF_014696875.1 Microcystis wesenbergii FACHB-1317
GCTACAGCGATAGTCGTTCCACACCCACAATAGGCATCTAAAATTACATCTCCTTTATTACTACTTGCTTTGATTATTCTTTCTAACAATGCCTCCGGTTTTTGCGTGGGATAACCCAGACGTTCTTTTGATGAATTATTAATTTTATCGATATTCCATACATCGTCAACTGGTTTGCCATATTCCATAGCTTCCTCTAAATAACGCTTAACTCTTTTTCCTTGTCCTCCATCAGACAAAACATATTTTTTTCCTTGATTGTCAGTATGAACTTTTTGTTTTCTTAAACGAGCATACTCTAACTCTGATTCCCAATCCGTTGCATAAGAATTAAAAACTTGTCCCACTTTTCTGGAATAAAAAAGTATAACATCATGTCTTTTACTGAAAGAATCTTTTAAACGAGCATTCCATCCTGAATAGTGCCAAATAATCTCATTTTGAAATTCTCCTTTCTGAGAGCAAAAAATAGTATCTAAAACTATTTTTAAATAATGACTAGCAGTAGGATCGCAGTGGAGATAAAAGCTACCAGTAGATTTTAAAACTCGATGGATTTCCACAATCCTCAGAGTCATACTCACCAGATAAGCGAGAAGACTACCTTTACCTAAAACTTTGGTTAAACCGTCAATTAAATCAATAGTCTGACTGGTAAATTTACCCTGATAGTTGCTTTGAATTTCTTCTAAAGCTTCGTTAGCGTGATTATCCCATGTCCAGGTATCTACAAACGCTTGTGCTTGTGCTTGATCTTCCTTGCCTAAGTTGTTATAAATTTGGTTGTAATTGCGTTTAGAATTAAAGGGTGGATCGATATAACAAAGATCGATCGATTCATCTTTGATATATTTCCGCAGCACTTCTAGGTTATCACCGTAGTATAGTTTATTGACCATAGAGATTAAGGGGATTGACTGCATCCTCAATTGTATTATTATTCCCTCTTAAAGAGGACAAATACAATCGCTCTGGAGAATAATATGATTGTACTAATTAGAAGAAGCGCATCGTGGTCAGTGAGTTGCTCGAACTGTCCGCGCCCAAAATTTAACCTAGTGTCAGCAGAAGTCCCTCTCCTAAACCTTCCGACTATAATTAAGATTAGGCTTTCCCCTAGAGATTATGATCGCAGTTCCCAACTACATCAGTCCCCAAGAATATCTCGCTATCGAGCGCCAGAGCCAGATCCGCCATGAATACCGACGTGGTTTGGTTTACGCGATGGCCGGCGGTACGGATAATCACGATCGCATTGCCTTCAATTTTCTCAAAGTCATTGACGAACATTTCGGCGACTCTACAGACTGTAGGTTTCACTCGGGTAATGTCAAGGTTAACTATCAAGATCAGTTTTATTACTATCCCGATGCTTTTGTTACCTGCGATCCTCGCGATCGCCAAGATCGTTATCTGAAACGCTATCCGAAACTGATCGCGGAAGTGCTTTCCCCCAGTACGACTGCTTTTGACAAGGGCGAAAAATTCCAAGATTATCAACAGATAGAAACTTTAGAAGAATATGTATTAATTTCCCAAGAAATCCAGCGCGTGGAATGCCGTCGTCGTAATTCTCTGGGGATATGGGAAACGACTATTTACGAGACAGGCGATTGCGTGATCCTGTCAAGTATTAACCTAGAGTTAGCGATCGCCGATCTCTACCGGGGAATAGATTAAAATGCGAACTACTCTCAAGGGAGTTGAGAGTTTGCTGCTTCCATGGGAATGGATAGACAGCATCTAGTTTACTTGTACTAATTGGCTCGGCAATTTTCCAGCCATTCTTCTAAATCTTGTAGTGACTGAAAATCTAACAAAGCTTCTCCCAAGTTTTCTAACTGTTCTAGGTCAAGACTGCGGATATTGGGCAGTAATTCGGGAGAAATGTCCCCTACACGCCGATTTAATAGACGTAAAACTAGGTTAGCTTCTCCCTCTTGTCGTCCCTCTTGTAAACCTTCCGACCAGATTTCTTGATAGATAACGGATTCTTTCATGATGTCTTTCCTCAATAATCGTTGAATGATGTCTTTCTCTAATACTAACCCGGCTAGAATTGCGGTAGATGCGGCCAGATTACTTTGTTCTCGACTATCGCTGATTTGCTCAATTTCTTGGGCAATTTGCCGCAGTAAGTTTTCTTGTTTCTCAGCTTGAGCGAGTATGGCAAAAGGAAACAGTCCGGGGGCCTTTAATAGGGTTTCCGAGGGTTGTTCCCAGAGTCTAATCACTTCAAATTGATGAGAGGTTTTCCCTTGTTTATAATCATTCTGTCGGACTTTGGGGGAGTCACTTTTCCTTAGATAAATAACCA
>NZ_JACJQV010000230.1 GCF_014696875.1 Microcystis wesenbergii FACHB-1317
AGCGTTAGATTTATTGGGAGTTTCCCTGATTTGTACCCAGTAACGGGGCGGCGGAAATTCTTTTAATCCCTTCTACAGCACAGGTTATGGCTTTTTGTCAACGGGGAAGTCCAGGTATAAGAGGTCTTATTTTGTGTTTTTTTGTAAAAAGTGATTTTAAATACAGAAACTTTTTTTAGAATGTATAGATAAGTGACTAGAAAAAATTGAAGAATACTTTCTCACTTAGTCCGAGCTTTTATTTAACTAATTCCGAGGATAATTACCGTGAAAACAGCGAAATATCCCGAAAAAATTGCCGCTCTCTGGACAACATTCCTCTTGGGAACCCTATTTCACACGCAACTGGGGTTAATGCCACTCTTCCATGGTCAATCGATCGTCGAGAGTCATCAAACCAGCAATCTCGATCCGATTTTCTGGGGAATGTTGCTCTTTTTTTTGCTGCCAATGTTAGCGATTATCGGGGTCAATTTTAGCGAAAGTCGCTCCTTGAGAAAGACCCATTTCTGGCTGACAATTCTCTATTCTGTCTTGAATTTAGCCCATCTGATCGCCGATCTTCTGGTCAGACCGATCGCCTGGTATCAAATCGCTCTCATGGCAATTTTATTGATCATCGGACTGATTTTAAATCTAGTTTCCTATCAATGGCTGCGGTTAGCGATCGCCCATCCGCGCGATTTCTCGGAAAGTCATTAGCAGTGCCAAGATCAAGGGGTAGCCAGTTGACTAACTGATTCAGACAAGAGGAGGCCTTTTGATCTCAAGTTGGTGCTTATTAAGGCAAAAGCCAGCTTAAACCAGAGCTAAAGCGATTTTTTCGGAGAATTTAGCCTAAAAAATCTAATTAATCCCTATTATTTCCCAGATAAGCCCGTAAATTGCCCCTGTTTCCGGGCTGACGCTGCCACCTCATCTCACCAAGTGCGGATCTTTTTAGCTATGATAGTTCAGAACCAAGCCAATAAAGGGAACTTTTGGGGCTGGTTATTCATCAGAAAACTCCTAATCGGAGGAGTTAAGCAGACGATATAGTTCAGATTAACGGCAAATATTGGTTAATAGTAATAACGAGGTAATTATTTTGATGAAATCTCTCATTCGTTGGACGGCAACTCTTGGTTTAGTAGGAACGACAATGTTGACTTCGCTGCTGGGCAGCTATTCTAAAGCACTCGCTTTACCGGAAGAACAAATCGTCAAAACCTTGCAGTCTGTACCTGTCTTCGCTATTGCCGATGATCAAGGAGTTCCCTTAATTGCCGTGGGAGAAAAAGAACAGAAATTCACGGGGGTTTTTATTAGTAAGCAGGACGCACAAAACTTTTTTGAACGACTGAAAAAAGAGAATCCTGAAGTGGCCAGCAAAGTTAAAGTTCAGGCTGTTTCTTTGGCACAAGTCTATAAAATGCAAACCAGTCAAACCGATCAAAATCGTTTAATTATCGATTTTGTTCCCAAAGAGTCGGAAGTAGAATCGGCGAAAAAACTGCTCAGTGAAAGAGGTCAACAGTATCAAGGTGGTGTACCTTTATTTGTGCCGAAAGCAGGAAAAGAGAGTAATTTTCTGGTGATCAATCGCAATAATCAGGATTTTATTCCTTTCTTCTTTGAAAAAGCCGCCGCTTTGCAAATGGTAGAACAATACAAAAAAGCTAATCCCGCAGAAGCAGCCACGGTGAAAATTGATGTTATTCCCCTAGAAAGTGTCATTGCCACCCTACAACAAAGCAACGATGAAGCTTTAACTAAAATTCTCCTCTATCCTAGCCAAGAAACGATTGATTTTATTCGAGCAAATAGCAACCAAAATGCTCCCAACCAAGCGCCGGCAAATCAGCCACGCCCTAATAATAATACCAATAATCGCCCCGCCCCCAATCGTTAAGCCTTGTGTCTGCTAGTATTTCCGGTCAAGAATTAAGTCAATGGCGGCAACAGGCGATCGCTGATTTAGCGCAAGCGCAACTATCTGCCAAGGAAGTGGATATCTTTCTGCAAGCAGTGACAGATTTAGATACTCTTTCCCTGCGCTTACAATCCTTTCGCGAACGAGAAAAAATCCCTTTGAGTTATTCCTGGTCGGAAATTACTAAACGCTGGCAAAAACGCCTGCAAACAAGGGTTCCCTTGCAGTATTTGCTCGAATCGGTGGTCTGGCGTAATTTTACCCTGAAAGTCTCCCCAGGGGTCTTAATTCCTCGTCCCGAAACCGAGTTATTAATCGATATCGTTGGCGAAACCGTCAGAGGAGACGACGGGGGAATCTGGGTAGATCTGGGAACCGGTAGCGGTGCGATCGCTATTGGTTTAGCCAGTATCTTGACAAAAGCAGAGATATATGCTACTGATTACAGTCCAACCGCTTTAGCGATCGCCAAAGAAAATATCATCAATACCGGTTTTGCCGACAGAATTATCTTAAAACAGGGTTCTTGGTGGACACCCCTAGAGAAGTGGCAAGGACAGATTAGCGGTATGGTGTCCAATCCTCCCTATATTCCCAGTGCAGAAATCCCCGACCTACAAATTGAAGTGCGGGAACATGAACCCCGTTTGGCCCTCGATGGAGGGGAAGACGGATTGACCGCACTGCGCTATCTAGTGGCCACTGCACCTGATTATCTGCGATCGGGAGGCCTTTGGCTAGTGGAAATGAGAGCCGGTCAAGGGGAAAAAGTAGCGCAAATGCTAGAAAATCAGGGCAATTATCGACAAATTCAGATTATTAATGACCTAGCCGGTTTCGATCGCTTTGTTTTGGCCGAGCGAATTTAGCGCAATGCAGCCGCTTCGCAGTCCCGCAGCCAGAGACGCACCGCTTGGCCGATGGTGCCTTGGCTGGTTTCTAGGGGAGGTAAAGGGACTTGAGCGGGTTCAAGGGCAGCTAATTGACTGTAAACCGTCACTAATCGCCATCCTTCCCCAGTTTTAGTTAAAAATAACCAATGATAATTCTGGAGAGTGACAGAGCGATTTTTGCCATACTGACGCTCTAAAGTTGTAAAAAAAACCTGTTGAGTGTCATCGGCAATTTGACCGGAATATTGACTAGCACTTAAAGGTAGGGGTGCAAATTCGGGACGACCGGCAATAATCACAAAAACTGGTGTAGATAATTTTTGGTCGATTTGGGAACGGGTAATAACTCGATTAGCATAACTGGGTAAATCTGACAAGAGGCGATCGACTAAAAGATTTAAATCCTCCGGACAACTAGAAAGAGGACGACTAACTGCTGGCGAGTTAATCACGGACATAACCAGCAATACAGCTAAATATCGGCTAATTCTTGACAAATTTTTGTCCATGCTACCTTTGGCTCCTCAGCACCGGTGATCGGTCGTCCAATTACTAGATAATCAGCCCCAGCTTTAAGCGCTTGGGCCGGAGTCATCACCCGACTTTGATCCCCTTTGCTTGACCAGGAGGGACGAACTCCGGGGCAAACTAAGAGAAAATCCTCTCCACAGACGCGACGCAATTGCGCCACTTCTTGGGGAGAACAAACCGCCCCATCAATTCCCGATTCCTTCCCCAATAATGCCAGATTTAAGGCATATTCCGATATTTCTAGGGGAATTTTGAGGTCGAGGGCTAATTCACGGGCGTTAAGGCTGGTTAAAACGGTGATAGCGAGAAGTTTTGGCGGCGATAGCAGGTCAGAGATGGCCCCCTTAGCCGCCGTCAGTGCTTGCCGTCCGGCCGTTGCGTGCAGGGTGAGTAAATCCACTTGATAGCGACTAGCTGAACGACAGGCCCCAGCGACCGTATTGGGAATATCATGAAATTTGAGATCGAGAAAGATCTTTTTTTGTCTTTCTTGCAGAAGCGCCAGAATTTCCGCACCGCTACTGACAAATAATTCTAGTCCCACTTTCCAAAAATTGACTTCCGGCAACAGATCAAGGAGTGCGATCGCTGATTCTAAATCCGGCACATCGAGAGGAACAATAATTCGGTCTGAGTTGGTCATATTGGGGCGATACAGTGGGGTGTGGCCCCCCCAACCCCCCCGACATCGGGGGGGCAGGTGGGGTGATGGGGGAGTGGGGAGCTTAAATCAGAGAAAAATCCAATCGGCAAAAGTGGCAGCCTGTCCGCAATAAATGCCATCACGATCGATGATATTCCAAACGATCGCTTTTTCAATGCGAAATAGTTGACCGTTTTTCGTGATCCTTACGCCGTGATAATCGTTGATATAGCCTTGTTTTTTGACTAAATCTAGCATTTTTTGGCGTTCTTGGGCGGTTTCCTCTCCCTCTACCGTTGCTCGCGAAGGAGTTGCTAATAATTCTGGCCAAGTTAAACCCCAGAGATCGAGGGCGGTGCGATTACCATAGTTAAAGATCGGATTAGTTTGTGTACCGTGGGAAACCAGCACAAAAGGGGCATAAAAGAGCATTTTACTCTGTTCTTTGCCAGTACCGATCCGGGGTAAAAGCGATCGCCCGATTAATTGTTCATAACTATCCAGCAGCAATTCTGTCCAGGCTATAATAGCTAAATCTTGCCAAATTTCCATAAAATTATCTTGAAAAACCGGTTTAATCTTCCCTTTGCCAATATTTATAGGCTGCGTAGGCTAAAGTAATCACTCCCGTGAGAATTGCCGACTCATCCACTAAAAATTCCGGATGGTGAAGGGGGGGATTGAGGAGATTAGTCGAACCCACTCCTAGACGGAACATTGTACCGGGGGCCTGTTGCAAATAAAGGGAAAAATCCTCGGCCCCCATGGAAGGTTCCGAGAGAATTAAAACCCGATCCTGTCCCCAAGCTTCTAAACCAGCTTCTTCCACCAAACGGGTTAAAAATTGGTCATTTTGTACCGATGGCACACCCCGACGATAATTTACTTGACATTTAGCGTTATATGTGCTACAGACATTCGTGACCAAACTCTCGATCCATTCCGGGAGATGGGCGTGGGTTTCTGGGTGCAGCGATCGCACTGTCCCTGCCATGCGTACCTGATCGGCGATGACGTTGGGGGCGCGACCACCGCTAATCTGGCCGATGGTGAGGACAATCGGACGCAAGGGGTTTTGAGTCCGACTAATTGCCTGTTGCAAAGTGGTGATTACTTGCGAAGCGATCCAGATAGCATCGATCGCCTCGTGGGGCCGGGCCCCGTGGCCCGATTCTCCTTGAATAAAAATCTCCAGATCGTCGGCAGCTGCAGTTAAGGCCCCGTAACGAACTCCGATCGATCGGGCCGGAATCGAGGGGAAAACGTGCAGCCCAAAAACGGCGCTGACATCCCGCATCACCCCCTCCCGGATCATCCAACTGGCCCCCTGGGCGATTTCCTCTGCTGGTTGAAAGAGAAAGCGTATTTTTCCCCTCAAAGGTTCCGAGAGACGGGAAAGCACCATCGCCGCCCCTAAACCGACGGTAGCATGAACATCGTGACCGCAGGCGTGCATAATCCCCGGTTTACGGGAAGCAAAGTCTAAATCGGTCTTTTCTTGGATCGGTAGGGCATCCATATCGGCCCGGATGGCTAAAATCCTTCGATCACTGCCTTTTCCCGCCAATTCTCCCTTAACTCCCGTTTTTCCCACCGCTTCCTGCACCGATAGACCACAGGAAGACAAAACCCCGGCAATATAGGCGGCAGTTTGATATTCTTGCCCACTTAACTCTGGATTCGCGTGAATGTGGCGGCGAATCTCCACTAATCGGGGTGCGAGACTCTCGGCTATGTTTTTAATCTCGGAGAGCATGAAACCAGTTTTACAGTATCTTTAGAGTTAATCATAGATCATTTTTTACCTGAAAAGTTGGGTCTGGCTGATTTTCAGTCTCAACTGTCTTCTCGGCATTCTTTCAACCTAGGACTAAGCTAATTTGTCAAGAGGATGCAGGAGTTACTATTCATCTCTTGATTCGGTAACGCCTCTTGAGAGAATATTCCAGCTATGATAGGAAACATTGTCTAGTTAGGAAAAAAACATGGTTCAGTCTTCCGAAAAAATTGAAGTTAAGTACGGGGAAAGAGAAATTGCCGAAGGAACATTAATTACTTTCCCCAATCCACGCCCTGGCAGAAATTACGATATTCAGATCACCCTGCCAGAATATACCTGTAAGTGTCCCTTTTCCGGTTATCCCGATTTTGCCACTATTTATCTTAGCTACGTTCCCGATCAAAAGGTGATGGAATTAAAGGCGATTAAACTTTATATTAATAGTTATCGCGATCGTTATATCTCCCACGAAGAAGCAATTAACCAAATTTTAGATGATTTGGTGGCGGCTTGTGAACCCTTGCAAATGAAAGTTAAGGGGGATTTTCATCCCAGGGGTAACGTACATACCGTGGTGGAGGTGATGTATAAAAAAGAATAGCATAATTGTCTAGTTTGGGGATGGGTTGACCCCCATCTCTAGCTGTTCTAGTTTTTGTTGTTCAAGTTTTTTGCTATCGTCCTCTTCATGGAACAATTGCAACTTAGGAAGATTTAAAACCTCTTTGTACTCCTTGATAATTTCAGATGATGCTATCCATTCAAAGCTTGAAGAAGCAAGAACATAAGCAATAGCTATCTTTAGTTTACCTCCTCTAAAAGCCGCAGGAATCAAGATATTTGTATCGAAAATAACTTTCATTCACCCCTATAAGCGTCTATTTCCGCTGGGATTTCTTCATTGGTAATGGGGTTATCTTTATTTCTTGAGTTTCTTTGAATAATTTCTTCAATTCATCCACTAAAGCCATCCTTTCCTCATCTGTTTGTGGGCGTTGAATTTCTTGGGCATCTTTAGGTGTATTTTGTAATTATTCGACAAAAGATATAACCGAATTAATACTAAATCCGTTGAGTATAGGCTACCTATCAGGATAGGCACTCATGCAAGAGGCAACCCCCCACCCCCCCGACGTCGGGGGGGCAAGGGGGGGGTCGGGGGAATAAATAATCAGTCTTTAATAACTGGATTTAGTATAAGTTGCTCTTCAGAAAGATGGTTTATCTTTTCAATCAAACGCTTTTTAATTGTTATTGTATTCATTTGTTCTAAGTTTTTAAGTTAGGTAAACTGGTTGAATGTCTGCTTGGTATTTTTTAGGTTTGAGATTTTAGCATATCCTTTAATAAAGGAGTGTCAGGAGATAAAAAGGCTAAGACAATATCTTCGTGTGCTATTCCCAAATGAATTAAGTCTTGAGTGATTCCTGTCTCCATGCCATCCTATTCAATATAGAATTTTGGCGTTGCTAATTTGAGGGATTTTTAAAACCTAAACCCAAACTAACTTTTGCACGGGAACCTGCACAGAACGCCAACCTCCCCTTTTCCTTGTTTGTTGCTTGCGTTTGTTGCCGCCATTTCACAAATTATCTGCGGCAAAGGGCTGATTCTCGATCGATTGGATCGGCAAAAGGCGCACTACAGTTAGCCCATTTGACCAAATCAATCTCAAAAATGACAATAACGGCGAATATTGTACCTGCTCCCGCAAGAAAGGCGATCACCGCCATTGTCATCTGATTTTTCTTCACCCTAGCTCCTTAATTGCCTAAACTGAGGGACTTTCAGCTGCTGTTTGCCCTCATCCTCTTTATACCGATCAGCAAGCCCCAGAAACCACTGCACGCTGGTTAGTTTAATCCCATTATTTGACATGAAAAAAGAGGGTTTGCAGGCAGGCACGGATTCCCATTCTATATATAAGTATCTGTCAAGTGCGGGGATTTGTCAAGGGTTTTTTATTGAGATTTTGTTAATCATCTCGAATACCGTGCATCATGGATTAGTAAACGCTCCGAAAGATTGGCAATATTCCAGTTTTCACCGTTATGTTGAAGAAGGAATTTATGATCAGATGTGAGGAGCTTCAGAAAAGCTGATCTTTGATAGTGATATCGGTATGGAATAAAATGTAGAAGTGAAACCCAAAAAATTCAGGTAAGAAATAAAAGCAATGTTGGGTTTCGTTACCTCAACCCAACTTACAAGATCAGCGATCGCACTACAGGATCAGCGATCACCTTTATCGAGAAGAAATAGCTACCTGCACATTCGGAGAAAAATTCTCGATTTTTCGAGAAGCATTAAGAATTTCAATCCCGATTACATTACCTGCTTGATCATAGTCAAGAATAACCCCCGGACTGATTGCCTCACTTTCTTCTACGGGTGTGTCATGCCAGGTAATTGTTAAAACGTCAACTTCAGCATCATATTTAGCTTTCATTTGATAGCTGCCTATATTTTCTAAGTTTACTGGTAACATATAGTGTAACAATTTTTTGAGGCTCAACTAAGTCATTAATGTAAATTCTCAGAAGATAAGTTTTATTGTTAATGGCGACAAACGTACCTTGATAAACTTTGAGTCCATCTTCTTCTAAAATTTGCTCAGGATTATTGAGGATGTCCTGCAATATTTTTAAAGAGATTTGGCGTTGAATAATTTTTTCTTCGGCATGGTGACTTAAAATAAAGTTCACGAGGATTTCGGAGTATTTTTTTGTAAGGGATTAGGGTTCTTCGGTTTGTCTTATGCAATGGACGGGGTTATAAGGAATGAAACCTTTATAGAGACAGACATTGCCGCAATTTTTGTCAATTGTTGGCGATCTGGAGCGAACTAATCAATTAAATATCTTGCCAGATAAGGATTGAGTCGATTTATGCCCCCACATCGAACCATACCAAGTCCCGAAGAGCCTGGATTAGCAAAAATTATAAAGCAAATAATCGCACTGTAGGTCGGTTTGAACGAAGTGAAACCCAAAAAATTAAGGTAAGAAATAAAGGCAATGTTGGGTTTCGTCACTAATAGTTGGTATGGAATAAAATGTAGGTTGGGTTGAACGAAGTGAAACCCAAAAAATTAAGGTAAGAAATAAAGGCAATGTTGGGTTTCGTCACCTCAACCCAACCTACAAGATCGGCGATCGCACTACAAGATCGGCGATCGCACCACAAGATCGGCGATCGCACTACAATCATAAGTTTTAATGCCAAAATTCAAAAATTAAATCTCATAAGATTTTAATAAAGAAAAACCAATAATTAACATTATAATTCCAATCACAAATTCCGTTATTTTCCATGTCAATGGATTAGAAAAAAGAGGCTTAAGTAACTGCGCACCATAGCCAAGAGAGTAGAAAAAAACGAAAGAAGCAATAGATGTACCGAACCAAAAATAAAGTGCTTCGTTTCTATATTTTGATGAAACTGAACCAATCAGAAATATTGTGTCTAAGTAAACATGAGGGTTAAGCCATGTAAAACCAAGACAAGTTAACATAACTTTCTTAAAAGATTTCGATTTTACATCATCAAATTCAACTCTATGATTTGTTTTCAATGAAGATTGCAAATTGGTAAATCCATAAAAAAATAAAAAAGCTGCTCCTCCATATCTGGCAATAATTGATATCCAAGGGAATTTTTCAATAAAAACATAAAATCCAGATACGCCAATCGCTATCAACAAAGCATCAGATAGTGAACAAATTAGACAAACCCAAAAAATATGCTCTCCTTTTAATCCTTGTTTCAATACAAAAATATTTTGAGGTCCAATAGCAAAAATTAAGGAAAATCCAAGTAAGAAACCATATAACAGTCCATTCATAAACAAATCATCTTGTAATTTATTAATAAAAATTTTTTCAATTTTGACTTGTCATTAATTTTGCTATAAATTCCGTATAAGAATTATTTTTAAATAATATCTGATCATTAATTCGTTCATGCAAAATATGTAACCTTTCTGGTGTAATTGAAGGAATTAAATGATGTTCTACATGATAATTAGTTCCGTTTGTTAACCAAGTCATCAACCAATTTGACTTAATAGATCTGGTATTTTTGAAAATGTCAGTATCTTTTTCACAACCTAAATGTTCCGGTAACTCAATTAATGTATGAATAGGTGCTGCACAAAAAAACAATAAAAAAATACGCGATAGTTCTATTTTATTTAATAAAACAATAGCTAATAAACTGGTTAGTAAAAATAGTCCAAAAATTAAATAGTCATTTCTAATTGCATTTTCATTTTTTTTGTTATAAACTTCGCCAAATGATTGATTTGTAAAAGCCGAAAAAATATAAGCAGATACCCGAATCCAGTGAGGAATCATAAACAAATTATATATAAATTTACCTAAATTATCATTTTCTTTTGAGTATTGAAAAAACTCGGAATCTTGATCTGTTCCTACATATTGATGATGATGAATATGACGATCCTTATAATGTGAATACGAAATTAAAAGAGGTAGCCCAAGAAAAAACCCAACTACTCTATTTAAAAGACGATTATTGAAACCATTTTCATGGAGTGCTTGATGTTGTAATTCTATACCATGAGCCATCATAATTGATGCAAAAAAAGCCCCAAAAATTTGTAATCTTAAATCGTGGCAAAAAAAGAGAAATATGCCTGAAAACAAGCAAATTCCCCAAATTAATATCTTCATTAAATAAATAAATAATAGGTTGATTACCTATCAGATCATTATTTGATTTGAAAATGTCTTTACTTTTTTGCATTTTTGGATTATTTTTTTGGTGTGATTTAGTGCGATCGCAACTCTCATCGCTTAAGGTTAAGAAATGCAATCTAATTATAGGAAATGATAACCTTATTGTCAAGTTACTGCGATCACTTTCTCTGATGAAGTGCGATCGCCGATTTTATTAGCGAGAAATAAGGTAATGTCGCATCATATCACCTCAACCCAAGCAACAGATCGGCGATCCAGCCATATTCTGGATAGGACTACTTCAATAACTCGATTTCCCCTGGTCGCCAAGTCTTATCAAACCAAGGCTCAAGCGGGCCATAGAGCCGAAGAATCGTATTCCAACCCGTGCCCGGATTTGTCTGTACCCAGTTATTTTCCTTACCCGCAAGCGGTTTCGGCCCGAAATAGAGATCCACAGAGCCATCCGCATTAACCAAAAGTCCCTTAGTCTGACTACCGACACTAGGAAACTGTTGATCCGTCTGAATCATCGATCGCATCTGGTTACTATAAAGAATCACTGACCAGAATAGTAGCACGCTAGGATGTGTTAACGTAACGCAGAATAATTACAAATTCGTCATGATTAAAAGCAAAAAAGCGCGTTAAGTAACTATTTTTTAAGTCAAGACGGCAATTAGCGATCGCCCCTCCTGATCAAAAAGCGATCACACCATGAGAAGAAAACCTGATCGCACTAAAGTCCAAAATAATCGCAAATCAGATAATTATTGTTAAGAAAACAATTTGGTACGTTACATTTCATTAGCGTACCCTACACGCTCACCGACCATACTAACCGGTTGCTTGTCGAGAGCAATTTCAAATAAAAATTCAGGGGCAAAGTCTGCTCCGTTTGGCCATTCTATTGTCCGACTATTGACATATACTTTTTGAAATAAGCTTTGATCTTTTAAGGGTTCAAAGATTTCCCCATACAATTCTTGTTCTAAATCTACAATCCCTTCTATTCCATTATTAAAGGTTAGCTTTAATTGATACTTATCCAGATATTCCACACAGATAACATGAAGAAATAGCTCCTTTTTAGGGAAGGGGATCGATTCTGTTAAGAGGTTTTCTTTGACGCGCATTTTCCCAGTTCTCCAATAGTTCAGATTGGTGTAGATCAAGCCACTCCCATATTAGATTTAGTCCTCTTTTGGGCATTTGACCACAAACTTCACCTGTGTGAATCATTATAACCGCTTCATAATCTTGATACTCGGCATGGATATGAGGCGGATTGTGATCGTTATAGTTCATGGTGATTTTTATTCCATAGAAGCTTGATAGAGTGGGCATGAGTAAGAATAGTAATAAAGGTTGCTTTCTAAAAGTTTTCCCCCTATTGTAAGCGATCGCCCTTGGCGTTCCAGCAATGACAATTTTAAAGTTTAATCAACAAAATAACAGCGATTACATTGAGCCTAGTCATAATGAAATTTACAACTAATAATAATAATTTTTGTCTCTGTTGGTTCCCCAATCCAATACATCTGTCTGTCTTTGTCGCAGTTGTTTGGCCGTTTCTTCTAACCAAGCAAGATAGTCTTGTTCGTATAAGTCTTTAGCGCTGGTCAGGTATTAGGTTTTTATTTTTTTGACGCTTATCTAACCTGAAAAAAGAAGGTTCGCAGGCAGGCACGGATTCCCATTCTATATATAAGTATCTGTCAAGGGCGGGGATTTGTCAAGGGTTTTGACAGTAGAAAAGGAGAAAACTTTTAACAATACACTTGTTCTAACATAGCATCAGTAAGAGATTTTTGGCCGTGATAATAGAGACGACGATTGAGACAACCGATCGATTTAACATAGGTAGATAGGGTTCCCAGATCATGGGAAATAATTAAAATGGTCATCCACTCATTCAATTCTTGCAACAGGGAAAAAATACTAGCACGCATTTGGGGATCGACACTGGCAGTGGGTTCATCTAAAATCAAGAGACGGGGTTCTACCGCTAAAGCGCGAGCGATATAAACCCGTTGGCGCTGTCCTCCCGAAAGTTCAGCAATCGATCTTTTTTTCAACGCTAACATTCCCACACTATCTAAAGCTTTATCTACCCTTACTTCATCTTTTTTACTATAGCCTTGCCAGAGTTTTTTGCTGCTCAATCTCCCCATTTTTACCACCTCACCCACAGTAATGGGAAATGAGCGATCGCATTCGACAAACTGCGGCACATAACCGACTAATTCCCGACCTTTTTCGACACTTTGCCCCAAAATACTGACTTCTCCCCGCCAAGGTTTAATTAATCCCAGTAAAACCTTAAGCAGGGTAGTTTTTCCCCCTCCATTCGGTCCGATAATTCCCAGAAAATCCAGTTCTTGAATGGTTAAATTAATATCTTCGAGGATGGGTTCCTGTTCGTAGCCGGCCCAGAGATTACTAATGGTAATGATCGTTGACATATACAATAGGGCAAAATTAACTTCTTGGTTAGGATAGGCACTCATGCAAAAGGCAATAGGCAAGAGGTAGTTAGATATGTGCAATTAATTGTGTCTAGCTACATATACAAACAATTACTGATTTAAAACTGTGGCCATTTTTTGGGAAACTTGTCGCAGGTTTTCACTCCAATTTTCAGCAAAGGCACTGATAAGGATTACCTGTCCCCCAATTTCCCTAGCAATAGTTTCGGCACTTTTCTGGCTAAATTCTGGTTGAGCAAAAATAACTTTAATATTCTCTTTTTTTGCCTGTTTGATTAGTTGACTTAACTGGGCAGCACTGGGTTCATTGCCTTCGATTTGGATCGCAATCATCTCTAAACCGTAATCTTGGGCAAAATAGCCCCATTCAGGATGAAATACCATAAACTTTTTGTTTTTAATCCCTGCCAAGTTTTGCCGAATTTCTTGATCTAATGCGTCTAATTCCTGACTGAATTTTTCCAAGTTAGCCCGATAGATAGCTTCCTGACCGGGATCGAGTTGTGCTAGGGTTTGATAAATAGTCTTTGCTTGTGCTTTGACTCGTTTTGGTGATAACCAAATATGGGAATCTAGGGTGTTTTTTCCAGCTTGATGTTTTTCTTCCTTGCTGTGATCATGATCGTGATTATGTTCTGCTGTCAAAGGGATTTTATCTACTCCTTGACTGGTATCGACGATTAACATCTGTTGGTTAACACTGTTTAAGCGATCTTTCCAAGCATCTTCTAAGGATACACCGATTTTAAAGTAGGCTTGCGATTGGGCTGTGGTTTTTAATTGTTCGGGTTTTGGTTCATAGGTGTGGGGATCTGTGCCAGGTTGAATCATGGCATTAACACTGACTCTATCACCGCCGATGCGTTTGACGAAATATTCCTGCGGTACGATACTCACTGTCACCTGTAAGGGTGTCTTTGCTTCCTTTTCCTTGACCGAGGGACTACTACAAGCTGTTAAGCTGGCTATAGTCATTGTTAAAGCGATCGCTGTTAACTGGAATTTTTTACCCATCGGAGTTAACTGAGTCTGATTATGATTCTCATCTTATCACATTCGGTGAGAATCGTTATCATTCTGAAAATATCTCCGTATAGATGAACTGATTTTGCTGGCAATTAAAAAATTTTCTCTTGCCAACCAACGCTTGACATGATAGTATATAGATAATGGAAAATCCGTGCGCCTGCGACCCCCCTCTGGTCAGGTCAAATAAAGCCCAAAAAAATTAACCCCAAAAAGTAGCCGGTGAACTGAGAACGCACAACTGATAAGTAGGGAGGCACAATTATTTGTAGGATGGGTTAGCGGTAGCGTAACCCATGCGGGCGTTGGGTTTCATGCTTCAACCCAACCTACGTTCATCTTGCTAAGACTGCATCGGAGTGCCAGAGTTGGGAGCAGGGAGAGGAAGCCTGAGCATTTGTACTAAAACTCCCAAGAGGCAGTTTCAATTCAGTAGAGCTTAACTCTGCCGACAATTTTCTCCCCTTGACTATCGGTTAATTTTTTTTCCCAAAAAGCTTGACAAAACCCCACGACTTGACAGATAATTTCTTACATAATGGAAAATCCGTGCGCCTGCGACCCCCCTCTGGTCAAGTCAAATAAAGCCCAAAAAAATTAACCCCAAAAAGTAGTGGGTGAACTGACAACTGATACTTGCTAAGACTGTGCCGGAGCAGGGAGAGGAAGCCTGAGCATTTGTACTAAAAATCCCAAGAGGCAGTATAAATTCAGTAGAGCTTAACTAAAAACCGAGCGCCGATCACGAAAAAATGACTTTTGCCTCCGTTATTCGCAACATTGAAAAATCGCCTTTAACTGCCGAACTTATCCAAAAACTGGAGAAAAACGGCAATTTAACCCTAACTGGCCTTGCCCGCTTACCGAAAGGATTAATAGGCACAGCTTTCGCCCGTTGTCAAGGAAAAAATCTTTTAATTATCTGTGCCAATCTAGAAGAAGCGGCACGTTGGGCGGCACAATTAGAAGCAATGACGTGGAAAGGTGTTTTCTTTTATCCCACCTCGGAAGCTTGCCCCTACGAGACATTTAATCGGGAATCCGAGATGATTTGGGGACAGATGCAGGTATTATCGGCAATCAGTCATCAAGAGGCCGGAATTGCGATCGTTACCACCGAAAAGGCCCTGCAGCCCCATTTACCCCCTAGAGAGGTTTTCGAGCAATATAGCGATAATTTTGCGGTAGGAAGGGTTATAGAAGCCAAAAACCTCGATCTAACCCTAGCTAGATTAGGATATGAACGGGTTTCACTGGTAGAAACCGAAGGACAATGGAGTCGTCGCGGCGATATCGTTGATATTTTCCCAGTTTCGGCAGAATTACCGGTCAGGTTAGAATTTTTCGGCGATGAATTGGAAAAATTGCGAGAATTTGACCCTGCCACCCAAAGATCCCTCGATTCTATCCCCAATCTGCTTCTTACTCCCACTAGCTTTGCGGCGATCATTGCCCCTTCTCTTCCCCCCACAGTGGCCGATTATCTGGGGGCCGAAGATCGAGAAAAATTGGCTAATGGCATTTATCCAGAGGGAATTGAGCGATTTTTAGGCTTAGCCTTCCCTCAACCTGCCTCTTTATTGGATTATCTCCCCGAAAATACCCTTATTGCCTTTGATGAACTGGAAAGCTGTCAAGCTAGAAGCGATCGCTGGATAGAATATATTGGGGAACGCTGGCAAGAGATAGAACCAGCTTTACCGCAAATTCACCGTTCTTTTGGCGAATCTCTGCAAATATCGCTCAAATTTCCCCATCTCTACCTCTCGGAAATAGACGATCACCTCTCCGAAAATAGTCTTAATCTCTCCAGTCGTCCGATTCCCACCAATCCGGGACAATTCGCCAAACTAGCGGAAATTTTACGGGGAAAAAGAGAGATTTATAGCGGTATTAAAGTAAATAAGTACGCTACATGGTTAATATCTGCCCAACCCTCCCGCACAGTCTCGTTATTACAGGAACACGACTGTCCGGCCCAATTTATCCCCAATCCCCTTGATTTTGGGGCGATCGAGCGCTTAATAATTCAAAACACCGCTACAGCCCTAAAATACTCAGGATTAGCTGAATTAGAAGGTTTTATCCTCCCCACCTATCGCATAGTCGTCGTTAGCGATCGAGAGTTCTTCGGGCAACATCTTTTAAATACTGCTGGTTACGTCCGCAAACGTCGGCAAGCAGCCTCGGTACAGGTGGATGTGAATAAACTCCGTCCCCTCGACTTTGTAGTACATAAACACCATGGCATCGGACAGTTTATCAAACTAGAAAAGCAGGAAAGCACAATTGGCGGAGTAGTGCAAGGTCGAGATTATCTAGTTATTAAGTATGCTGATGGATTATTGCGGGTTCCTGCCGATTCTGTTGATAATCTCTCCCGTTATCGTCATACAGGTAATCAAGAGCCAGAATTACATAAAATCTCTGGCAAAGCGTGGGAAGCGACGAAAGCTCGCGTCAGGAAGTCGATTAAGAAGTTAGCAGTTGATTTAATCAATATTTACGCCCAACGCGCCCAAAAATCGGGTTTTGCCTATCCGATGGATAATCCCTGGCAGCGGGAGTTAGAGGATTCTTTTCCCTACCAACCCACTGCCGATCAATTAAAAGCGATACAGGATGTGAAACGGGATTTAGAAAGCGATCGCCCGATGGATCGATTAGTCTGTGGGGATGTGGGTTTTGGTAAGACAGAAGTGGCGATTCGTGCTATTTTTAAAGCTGTCACCACGGGTCATAAACAGGTGGCTTTATTAGCACCAACAACGATTTTAACCCAACAACATTATCACACTCTGAAAGAACGTTTTGCTCCCTATCCCATTAATGTGGGTTTATTAAATCGTTTTCGCACCAATTCCGAGAAAAAAGATATCGTCCAGCGCTTGAAAACGGGGGAATTGGATATAGTGGTGGGGACGCAGTTGTTATTGAGTAAAGCGGTGGAGTTTAAAGATTTAGGATTATTGGTAATTGATGAAGAACAGCGTTTTGGGGTCAATCAAAAGGAGAAAATTAAGGCTTTTAAAAGTAATATTGATGTGTTAACCTTGAGTGCGACACCGATTCCCCGGACTCTTTATATGTCCCTTTCTGGGGTGCGAGAAATGAGTTTAATTACCACACCTCCTCCCTCTCGTCGTCCCATCCAAACCCACCTTTCTAGTTATAATTCTGATGTGATTAGAACGGCAATTCGCAATGAATTGGATCGGGGGGGACAGGTTTTTTATGTAGTACCCAGAATCGAGGGAATTGAAGAAAAAGCGGCAGCAATTCAAGGGATGATTCCTGGTGCTAGAATTGCCATCGGCCATGGTCGTATGGATGAGGCTGAATTAGAGACAACCATGTTAGCTTTTAATAATGGGGAAGCGGATATCTTAGTCTGTACGACTATTGTGGAGTCGGGGTTAGATATTCCCAGAGTTAACACAATTATCATTGAAGATGCCCAAAAATTCGGTTTAGCGCAACTCTATCAACTGCGGGGACGGGTGGGGCGATCAGGAGTACAAGCGCACGCGTGGTTACTTTATCCGGCCAAGGCAGAACTAACAGAAACCGCTCGGGAAAGATTAAAGGCAATTCAAGAATTTACCCAGTTAGGATCGGGGTATCAATTAGCGACTAGGGATCTGGAAATTCGCGGTGCGGGTAACTTATTAGGTGCGGAACAATCGGGACAAATGGAAGCGATCGGTTTTGATCTATATATGGAAATGTTACAGGAAGCTTTGCGGGAAATTCAAGGTCAAGAAATTCCTCAAGTGGAGGATACCCAAATCGATCTGAAATTGACGGCATTTATTCCTAACGATTATATATCCGATCTGGAGCAGAAAATGGATGTCTATCGGGCGATCGCTACTGCTAATTCTCAGAAAACTTTAGGACAAATTGCCGCCGATTTAGTCGATAGATACGGGGCAATTCCTGCACCGGTGGCACAATTATTTAAGGTAATCGAGTTAAAACATCTGGCTAAATCCCTCGGTTTTTCGCGAATTAAACCCGATGGAAAACAGCATATTATCCTAGAAACTCCTATGGAGGAACCAGCGTGGAAATTATTACAAGAACACCTACCCCAACATATACAATCACGCTTTGTTTATAGTCCCAAACAGGTGACGGTTAGGGGTTTAGGATTGGTAAAACCACCACAGCAGTTAGATAGTTTATTGGAGTGGTTAGCTAAGTGTAAAGATGGTTTACCGACGAGGAATTAGACTAAATCCTGTTTAAAAAGTATAGTGGGACTTAGGCATTTTCGGGCAGCAAAAAAGGCTCAAACCATTACGGGACAAAGGGTTAACCTCGATTTATGATTTTCCTTGATCTATCTGGGTTTCAGCGATTTTGGGCTTCTCGAAGTAAATCCCAAGCAGGGATTGGGGTTGAGGCTTTTCTCGATTTGTTTTTTGTCTAAGTCCCAATAGGAGACTGGGAATTATGAATTATCAATTATCAATTATGAAGTGGGGAGCAGGGGAGAAGATAATCACTAAAAGTAATCTCCTGTCTCAACCGGGAAATTACTTTTGCAAGACTACCTAAGTAGCTGGTTATAATTAAATTTAAAATGGATTTTGCCTTTAATCCCCCCTTGATAAGGTAGGGTTGATTCATGAATCAACCCTACCCTTGATAACGGGGATATCTGATAATTTTTAACGCCTACCTACTCATAAGGTGCTTTGGGTACGGAGAGAGAGGGATTCGAACCCTCGTTAAAGTTACCCCTAAACAGCATTTCCAGTGCTGCGCCTTCAACCGCTCGGCCATCTCTCCAATTGAGGTCACGATCATCCATCCTACAGCAAATGCTGCCGATCTGTCAAATTATTTTTCTTTTTGCGACGATGACCGATCAGGTTACACTTCATCTGGACGGGAAACCCTGTCAGTTAAGCATACTCTAGATATTGATTTAAGATTGCGGCTGTAGCTAGACCGGTTTTTTGCCAACTAAACTCATTGGCTCGTTTTTTGCCTAGATGACTTAATTTTGACTGTAATTGTCGATCTTGAGCGATAATTTTTAGGGCATCGGCTATGGACTCGACTCGATAGGGATCGATTAAAATTGCCGCTGTTGCCGTGACTTCTGGCAAAGATGACAAATTTGAGGTAATGACGGGTGTACCACAGGCCATAGCCTCTAAAACGGGCAATCCGAAGCCTTCCCAGAGACTGGGGAAGACTAAAGCAGTGGCTTGACTGATCACCTTGGGTAGGTGATCGTAGTGGATATAGTCGAGGAATTTAATGCGATCGCTGACTGCCAATTCTCGCGCTTGTTGTTGTAAATTGGGGGTATAACGGCGATCAAAGCTGCCGGCAATCCAAAGATGATAATCGCTTAAATCTGGAGGCAGTTGGGCAAAAGCGGCGATTAAACGCGGTAAATTTTTATAGGGATTGGGACGACCGAGATAGAGAAAATAGGGATGCTCTGGCTTATTATCTTCAATAGGGCGAAAGTGATGATGATCGTAGGCTAGGGGAATAGAAGTAATTTTATCGGCGGGAATTTGATAATATTCAGTGATATCTTGGGCCGTTGCCTGAGAGTTACAGATAATATGTTTTGCCTGTTGTAATACCTGCGGCACATAATAACGGAAATAGTGAGTTAAGGGGGAAGTAAAACTGGGAAACCGCAGGGGAATTAAATCGTGGACCATGACGACAAAGCGACAGTGAGAATTTATCGGTGCTTCCGGAAGGGGAGAAAAGAGTAAATTGGCGTTTAATTGTCGGTAAATTGACGATAACTGCCACTGAGTCCAGAGTAAGCGTTTTAAATGACCTTTCGCTCCTCGATCGGGGCCGAGACCCTTGGGGATAGAATAACAGTTAAAGTCGGGATAACTATTAGCCGTTAGTAGGGTTGGTTCTAAATTTTTCAGGTAGGGTAAGAGGTTAAGAATGTAGGTACTGATTCCCGTGGGTTGGGGAAAAAGTACCGAGAGATTAATTAATAACTTATGCTGTGTATTCACTAATTACCCTGTTGATATTTGCTGAGAATTTCTGAGATATATTGGTAGCCTTCCAGTCCAATAGATTTAATCAGGGAGGAACGTTCCAGACTGAAAGTCTGTTCAAAAGCTGCGATATTTTTGCCGCGAATAACCGTTAATAGACTAGCAGCTTGTCGCCATTCTACTGCACCGATTTCGTGTAGCCAATACATTCCTAGAGAACCCATATAAATGGCCTGTTCAAAATTCTTGTCTTGATAGTAAGCTTCCCCTAAATAAGTTAGTAATAAACCTTGCAGATATACATCTCCGTAGTATTTGGCTGATTCCAATCCTTGCAGGAGAATATTAATCGCCTCTTGGGTTCTTTCAAGGACAAGATATGCTAGACCTAAACTGCTACAACAAAGGGATTTACTCTGCCAATCTTGGAGACTTTCCGCTAACTTTAATCCCTGCTGTAAATACTCGATCGAACTTTGATAAATTTCGGGATCATATCTCTCTAACTGTTGCGCTTCCTGTACCTGACTATAACCCAAATTAGCTAAAGCGTTAGCCTGTCCTAAACTATTACCCTGTTGGCGACTTAAAATTAAAGCTCTCTGACTTAAATTAATCGCTTCTGTATAGTTTTTTTGGATAGCATTGAGACGCGATAAATGGTTTAAATTAGCTATTTCACAAGCAGAGTCCTGCTGTTGACGAGCAATTTCTAAAGCTTGTTGATGACATTCTCTGGCCTGTGGATAGTCGCCGCGAATGCGATTAGAATAGGCAATTAAAGTTAAAATTCTCGCCTTTTCTCCCGTACCTTCCACATAACGCAGAGGAATTGATAAATAATCTAAGGCCTCCTTGAGATAACTGCCAGAAAAGGAGGCAAAAATTCCTCCGTATAAAGGAAAATAATCCCGTTGAGCAAAGGTTCTTAGAATTTGTAAAGCCATCTGAAAACAGCCACGACTATAGAGGGAATTTTTACTAACTTGCTCGAAACTATTGGTTAACAGTGACCAAATTAAAGCAAAGGTGAGAAAGGTAGAAATGGATAATTTGGCTCCCAGTTTTTCGCTATAGATACGCTGATCAAAAAAGTTAATTAGTCCTCTCTGGATATATTGAAAAACAATAGCAGTTTCTACCCAATCGGCTAAAGTTAAATCCTGAGTGATAGAATCAAAAGCTTGTTGATTAGCTAAACTTTCTAATACTCGTTTTAACCAGGAGGGATTAACTTTACTTGCCCAAATTTGCCAGGGTGTCACTCGATCATTATCATTAGTAAAACCAAGATGGCGATTTTGTTCGTAGAGCCAACTGGTGAGATCATTCGATAAATTTGACCAAGTATTTAACCCCAGATTAATCCCCGTGGCAATTTGCCATAAATCCGCTTCTCCCCGCTGCTGAGCAACTGTCTGTAAATGCTTGGCTAACTGTTGTAATTGTTCTAGGGTTAAAGCATTACTTTGATTGGGATCAATTAAATTCACTAAAGTTAGTAAACGATCCTCTCGATCGATTTTCACCAGACTATCGATCGCCGCTGCAGTCAGAGAATTTTGCTGATTGGTTTTTTGATATTTTTCCCATTCACTTTCGATCGTTTCCAAGGCCCGTAAAACCCTAGTCGCTTTAATTTTTGTTTCTAACTGTGAGCGAGTAACGAGCATTTTTTCGGTTAAACAACGCTCAAAAATTTCTCCTGTGCCATTTTTTACTCCCTCGGCTAAAAGGTTATAAACCTGTGATTTAGCCCTAATTTTTCCTTCTAAAGTTAGATTGACAATGCGCTCAATTAGTGCATTATAAGTTTCGTTGAAGTTATCTCTATTTTCTGTCATAGGGTTTTTTTTCAGTTATCAGTAAACAGTAAACAGTAATCAGTGAAAAGACAGTAGTAAACTTCTAAGCTGTACTGAATTTAAACTGCGTAGGGGAAATTTTAGTACAAATGCTCAAACTCCCTCTCCCCGCTCCCAACTCTGGTGCAGTCTTAACGAGTAATTTAGATAGTCAACAGCTGATTTAATGCTGCACACTTAAAACTTAAAACTTAAATCTGATAACTGATAACTGATAACTGATAACTGATAACTGATAACTGATAACTGATAACTGATAACTGATTCAAGACTGACTACTGTTGACCAAAGTAATTACTGTTACTTCGGGGGGACAAAAAAGACGACCGGGAAAATAGGTTCCTAAGCCGCGATTCACATATAATTGATTTTCCCCGACTCGATGAAATCCCTCGGACCATTGCCAGTATCGGACTACTCTGCTGAACTGCCGATGAAAGGGGACCCATGGACGATATGGTTCAGGCAGCGATCGCCTAAATTCCTCTAAAACTATCGGTAGGGAACCCATACCGGGGATAGTCACTTGGCCTCCGTGGGTATGACCAGATAACTGCAAATCCACGCGCAAATCCCTTAAAACCATGGCTGTATCGGGATTGTGGGAAAGGACGAGTCTGGGTATATCGGGAGAAATTTGCTCGAGGATTTGCGGTAAAAATTCCCCGGACCAATAATCGGCCAATCCGACGATGGGAAAATTTTCGCCGTAGGGTGTGACGATTTCATTCCAGAGTACCCGAATTCCCACGCTAGTTAGGGCCGATATGACCGTTTCCCTTGCCTGCGGAAGATAACTGTCATGATTTCCTAAACAAGCATAAATACCCCCTTGACTTTTGAGAGCTTTTATGCTCTCGACTAGGGCAAAAATTGGCCTGGGACTATCGGTAATAAAGTCCCCCGTCAGGAAGATGAGATCGGGTTTTTCCTGATTAGTAATGGCGATCGCTTCTTGCAGGACAGCTACAGGCAAATGCTGTTCATCGCAGTGCAGATCTGACCACTGCACCAACTTGATCCCTTGCAGATGTGCCGGTAGGCCGGCAATTGCGATCGTTAATCTTTCTACCTGTAAGGATTCTAGCCAAAAGGGTCGCATCGGTGAGCCTTTGTCGGTGAGTAGTTACCAGTCTATCAATTATTTCCCGATGGGGTTGTTGGGGGATGCTTCCGCAAACATCCCTCTTTTGACCATTAGCCTGGAAATTTACTGATAATTCTCTCCATGGCGGCCTCGACGTTGGCACGACTATTAAAAGCCGATAGCCGGAAATAACCCTCTCCGGCGGCCCCAAAGCCAGATCCGGGGGTCCCCACCACATTACAGGTATGTAGCAGTTTATCGAAGAAATCCCAACTCGACAGACCCTGGGGCGTTTTTACCCAAACGTAGGGCGCATTTACGCCGCCATGCACTTCTAAACCGGCGGCGGTTAATTTTTCTCGGATAATTGTTGCATTTTGTAAATAAAACTTGACAAGTTCTTGTACTTGTGCTTGTCCTTCCGGGGAATAAACCGCCTCGGCCCCCCGTTGGACAATGTAGGAAACGCCGTTAAATTTGGTCGATTGCCGACGATTCCACAGTTTCCAGAGTTGCACATCCGTCCCGTCGGCCGCTTTGGCCATGAGACTTTGGGGAACCACGGTTAAAGCGCAACGGGTCCCGGTAAAACCGGCATTTTTAGAAAAAGAGCGAAATTCGATCGCACATTGCCGCGCCCCCTCGATTTCATAGATGGAATGGGGTAAACTGGCATCGGTGATAAAGGCCTCGTAGGCTGCATCAAAAAAGATAATCGATCCATTTGCCCTAGCATAATTAACCCAAGCTGTCAAGTGTTCTTTGGTAGCGGTGGCCCCGGTGGGATTGTTGGGAAAACAGAGATAGATTAAATCGACTTTTTCCGTCGGAATCTGGGCAGTAAAGTTATTTTCGGCGGTAATTGGCAGATAAATCAAGCCCTCGTATTCGCCGCGTTCGTTGACCTCTCCCGTGTGTCCGGCCATAACGTTAGTATCAACGTAAACGGGATATACTGGGTCGGTCACGGCGATCGAGTTATTATCCCCAAAAATATCGAGAATATTGCCCGTATCGCACTTAGAACCGTCGGAAATAAAGATTTCATCGGCACTTATCTCACAACCGCGAGCCTGAAAATCATGGACGGCGATTTTCTCCCTTAACCAAGCATAACCCTGTTCGGGACCGTAACCCTTAAAGCTAGAGCGATCGCCCATTTCCTCCACTGCTTTGATCATGGCCTCGCGACAAGCTTGGGGCAAAGGTTCGGTGACATCCCCAATCCCCAGACGGATAATATTAGCATCGGGATTGGCTGCCGCAAAAGCTTGGACTCGTCGGGCAATTTCCGGGAAAAGATAACCCGCTTTTAGTTTTAAGTAATTACTGTTAATGGTTGCCATAATTATTATTCTCGTTTCAGTCGCAACCTTTAATTCTATAATAGTCAGTCATCGGCCGTCAGTTTCGATCGCCCTCCTTGATGCACTAAGCTAAGAGGCATTTAAACCGCTTATTCTTAGATTAGCCCGCCCCCCTTGCCCCCACCCCCCCTGCCCCCCCTGCCCCTAGGGCTGATTCATTCTCTAGTTTGATTCCTTGTTTGTCTGTCTTCAATCGCTTACGGGGCAAGCAAAGCAAGGCATTTTAAAAATTTTTCAGATATTTGTTCTGAGAAATTGACTGAAAACCTTGCCAGATAAGGATTTGATTGAATGACATTTGCGAGAATGAAACGACCCTAGGGGTTGGGGGGGTTGCCTCTTGCCTCTTGCCTCGTCTCAACAAGCAATTTAAATTACGAACAGCTTAGGATTGGGTGTAGGCGGTTGTCTTTCGATATACAATCAGATCAAAACCTCTTAATAATTGACATTAGTATGGGTGAATCAAAACGTCGTCAATCGGCCCTGGGTGATAAGTATGGACAGCAGGAAAATATCCTGCCTTGGCTACCGATTACCAAAAGTCAAGCAGCCCAAGCTTACAAGTTAACCACTAGGGGGGCATGGATTGGTATAGGAGTTTTAGCCGGGGTTTGGGTGGTTATTCGCTTTGTCGGGCCGGCTTTCGGTTGGTGGGATGTCCAGTAAACAACAGCCCTCTTCGGTTTGGTGGGTAAAATGTATTCTAAGATACAGTCCTGCGGGCGGTCGCAACGCGCTCGCTACGCGAGATCGAGTGGAATGAACCACAAAGACACAAAGGACACAAAGAGCTATCCTATATAAGTTAAACTTATCACACAAAGAATAAGAGAGCCAATCGTCTTTTTCCCTAATCCCTAAAAGTTGTCCTTAGTCTTTGTGTACTCTACAGTTTTCAAGGATACAGAGAAAAGCGAGCTGCAAAATTACTTCTTTCCCTTCTCCTCTCTGCGACTGTAGCGCCTCTGCGTGAAACAAAAAAATATAACACTCATGCCCGAATCACAGTAATTCTATATTGATTTTCTGTCACCACAACTTCAGTTGATAACCTTTCTTCCATTGGTAAGGCATTTTTGCGCCTATCAAAGATAAATAACCAACCAAAATCTAAACCCAAACGCCCTAAATAAGATTCTAATTGTTCAATTCCATCAGCTTGCGGATCGCGTTTTTTATCCCGCCATACTTTTAATTCAATCCCTAAAGTTACATCTTTATACTGTAAACATAAATCCATTCTATCGCTACCAATTGCATATTCCCTTTCTAAAACTCCCCCACCATTAACCACACGATGTAAAAAAGCAATTAATACAATATGTGGCGCAATTTCATGATAAGCAGCACTACTTAATAATGGTTCGACCTGTTGTCGCCAAAACTTGAGAAATGCTGTTAATAAACCATCAATATTTAATTCACCTTTTGCCGTCAACCAACTAGGACTAATTAAAGGTAAACTGTCCTGAGTTCCTTGTACTAAAACCCGGAGAATAACTTCACGATAAATGGGGTTAGAAATAACTAATCCCCCCATCGGATCACGTCGTAATAATCCTAAATCTATTAAATATTGGCGATCATCTGCTAGAGTATCGGGTAAGGTTTGCCCTGCTAAAATTGGTTCAATAATGTTTTTAACTCGTTTTTCTCTGAGTTTTTCCGCTAAACTATCTAAATGAGTATCCTGACGAGCTATTAATATTTCTTTGGCTGTTAAAATGTGTTCTTTAGTAATAGCAATGTTTCTATCTTTTAGCATTTTTTCGACAATTTCTTTAGCTAAAGCATTGACTAACCAAGGTTGTCCTTGAGTTAAATCAAACGCTGTTTCTATAGCTTCTGGTGTGAAAATTTGTCCAGTTGCTGCTGTATGTTGTTGATATAATTCTCCCACTTCTGCAAGATTAAAATTTCGCATAGTCAGAGAAGCAACTTTTATATTAAAAGGACTGGATGTATTTAATCTATCACTACCTCCCGATGCTACTTTATAATCTCGCACATCTCGTAAACCAATTAATCCTACTGATGAGGGAAAATTTTCTGGACGATTAGGAAAACCATCTCTTAACTGTCGTAAAACTGATATTAATGTTTGGTCTTGTAAAGAGTCAATTTCATCTATAAATAATACTATGGGGCAATTGATAGCTTTTGCCCAATCTGATAAAAAAGCCTTAATTCTGCTTCCTGGTTCTTCCTGTTGCCATTGTTTAACAGGTGGTTGTAATTCTTTAGGTAAGCGAATATTTATTGTATTATACCAAGTTCCTAAAATTGCCAATTCGGCGGCAGTAGGATCATGATTAAATGCACTTCCTACTTCTACGGATACCATGACTGCGGCATAATTTCCAGTATTGGTAAGTTGTTTTGCTAGGGATAACATGGCTGTGGTTTTCCCTGTCTGTCGTGGTGCGTGTAGGACAAAATAACTACGTTGTTGAATTAGTTCCTTTAAATCTGGTAATCTGACTGTGGGAGAGAGCATATAGTGGATATCGTTGGAACAGGGACCGGCAATATTAAACCAGCGAGTCATAGAATTTTGGTAATAGGTGAACTCTTTAAGTTTACACATTTATTTGGAAAAGTTTATTTAAAATAATTCAAATAATACTGCTTGACATAAGGTAACACATAAGTTACTATAGCAGTATGTCTATTATAAAAGTTCAAGAATATCTTAAAGAAGATGGTTCAAGTCCTTACCAAGAATGGTTTAATAGTTTGGATGTCCAAGCTGCTGCAAAGGTAACAGTTGCTAAGTCTCGTTTGGAATTAGGCAATACATCAAATGTTAAATGGTTTGATGGAATTGGGGAATATAAGATTGATTGGGGTCCAGGATACCGGATTTATCTAGCTCAAGATGGTAAACAGCTTATAGTATTATTTGGTGGAGGAACAAAAGAACTCTTGCAAATTAATTATATGTTATAATGATGGGTTAACTAATTTTCCCAAAAAAATTAGTTAACCCGTACATTTGTCCTGAATGAAAACTTGAAGTTTAACTTTTAAC
>NZ_JACJQV010000231.1 GCF_014696875.1 Microcystis wesenbergii FACHB-1317
CCTGTTTGTGCCTTAAGTCCTTCCCTGTATGGATTTCAGCTACTTTTGAGCGTAGGTGCTCTCATCGAATTTTATTTTAAGTTAATTATTTGCATAACAATTCCCGAAGAGCCTTGAATCTTTAGCTTGTTACTTTACTATTCCTAGACATTCTAAATGGTTTATTTTCCTTCCGGCTAAAAAAGAATGGCTTCCTGCTGACTCAACTACTGTTGTAGCCTCCGATGATTTCTATATTCTCGGTATCTTAACATCAAATATACATCGAATTTGGATAAAAGCTCAAAGTTCAACTCTTAAAGGCGATACTCGCTACACTCATAACACCTGTTTTGAAACCTTCCCCTTTCCCCAGACACCTTCACAGGAACTTGTCGAAAAAATCCGTCAAACCGCCGGGGAATTACACGAATACCGCAGCCAACAGATGGAGAAAAAACAATGGGGAATCACCAAACTATATAACCAATTCTTTAACGAACCCAGTAGCCAACTGTATCAACTCCATCAGAAATTAGACAAGCTAGTAATGGAAGCATATCACTTCCAAGCTGATGAAGATATTTTAGAGAAATTATTAACCTTAAACTTGGAATTAGCAGAAAAAGAGAAGCGAGGAGAAACCGTCATCGGTCCCTGGTCTCCTTACTCTTAGATTATAGAATTGGTAAAGAGTAATCGTCGAAGTTGTTGGGTTGCGCTTTTTCAAGCGAATTGAGCTATTTTCGACTTCGTATTGTTGCGCTCAACTCAAACTATGGGGCGATGCGCTCTGCTACCCAGTGCCTTCGCCATCGCACTTAAACCCACAGCTGCAATCAATCTGCATGGTGCGTTCCCCAAAATCGATCGCTGGAGCAGTAGGAGCCACATTAGGGAACGCACCCTACAGCAATGGCTAATGGTGAAGTGCAGCGGCGGTAGATGAACTCAAACTCAGCACCAGCAGCTTTCGCCCGTCCGCTGCCACGCATTGTTAGCTGACGGTTCAAGGGAATAACTCAAAGTAATCGCAGTGACTTGGACGAATGATCGAAAAATCTCGACGATCGAGCGTATAAACGCGAGTAATAGCGAGCCTTTCAGCTATGGCAACGATCGCTGCATCGGTAAAGTCAAGCTGATTGTCAGCATATTGTTCCAAGATCTCATGCACTCGTACCAAGTCTTCTGGGATTACAGGTTCAACTTGAACCGCATCAGGTGTCATACTGGATACAAAACGGCGCATTGCTTGGTGTCCCAATCTTGATGCAATCAGATAGCAGCTCTCAGGCAAGACAACGACAGGTAGAACCAATGGCTCATTCACGCTTTGAGCAATAGCCAACACCCGTTGATGATTGCGATCTCCCTGATCAGTTAAAGCAAACAAAAAACTGGTGTCGAGGATTGCTGTCATACTGAATTGCTTGGTTTAAGATTCCAGCCATACACCGGATCAATCTCATTGCCTAGAATCTCTTCATCACGTTCTGAAATATCCTGTTGACCAGAGTTGCCTAAACCTGCAACTGCAAGCAGAAAACTAGAAGAGTGAGTGGTCAGTTCTCTTTGATGGGCTGCTTTATAGCGAAGATAGTCAAGAAAATTAGACAGTTCCACTAAAGCCTCATCAGGGAGAGCCTTGACTGCTTCAAGTAGCGATTGCCGTTCTATAATGCTTCTATCCATTACTAAATATCAGATTAAGACTTCCCCTATTTTACTCCTCAACTCAACAAACAGGCTCACTTGCTGGGTATCACAGCAGGTAACACCTGAATACAGTCCGCACAAATTGGAATGAAGTCAAAGATCACAGTTGGATTTTTTCTGTCAACCCAACCGACAAGATCAGCGTACTGCTACGCAGTGCCTTCGCCATCGCACTATAGATTTAGCGGTTCCATTGAATGCTTTAGCCGGCGGTCGGGTGCAGTGATTTGTTAGACGCTCGCTTAATTGGCAACCTAACTAATCTATCTTTATGAGCCAGTTGCTTCTGCTTTAAGTCATTAAAAATAGCTCTTAAGTCATATTGAAACGATTGAGCGTATTCTTCTCTATACTTGTGAATTTCATCGAGAATTTCATTTTTATACATGACTAGACCTCTAGGTTATATCCAATAAGCTCATAAGGAGTGCAAATAACTGGCAATATATATCCGAGATCAGAACTAATCTGAGCCAGCTTACGCTGAATTTGGGCATTTGCCATGTGCTTGCAGTTCCATGTTAGCAAATAATCTAAGTTATAGACGGTTGCTAATGCCATATGTAAAGCGTCATTAGATGCCTTTAGTGGCAGATTGCTTTGAGTCAGAAACGCTTGCGAAAGTTCAAACGCATCTTCCGTAAGTTCGAGAAGCATTAGGGATTGTAACAAGTTTAACCGTTGAGCGGCGATTATCGGATCTCCCTTAGCTGCCTCATCTTCAACGATCTCTGATGCGTAAAGCGTAAATGAGCTACTATGTTCGTTCCACCAATCCTGGGTGATCTTGATATTAGCAGCAACGATCAGATTGTCAGTGGGTCTGGCGGTTAAATGCCCAAAAATACTTGTTTCAATATAGACGCTTCCATTCACGGCAACCTAGAATATTTTTTCGCTCTCTATCCTACTGCATTTAATCTTGGTTTTGAGGGTGTTGGGTAACAGCCGTCAACCCAACCGACAAGATCAGCGTACTGCCACGTAGTGCCTTCGCCACCGCACTTAGTTATCCTCTCCTAACCGTGCATTGGACACTTTCCGCCAGAAACCAATTTTTCTAAAAATTGGCTATTATCAAAAAAATGTTCGACATAAGTCAGTTTTAAATCTGCATTTACATCAGCAATTGTAATGCCATATACCTCAATTAGTTTGTTGGTAGGCGCGTGACCTTTAAATTCTCCTTGATGTGTTCCCCAATGCCTCCATTTAAAAATAACTCTTGGCGGACCGCTATAAGCTTCAATAACTTCCCAAACAAAGCCAGTTTTAAAAGCATTCATAAAACTTGCTGCACCTGATTCAAAATCTTCTGCTTTTGAACTATAAACCGGTGTTTCGCCTAAAAATAAATTATAAGTTCCGCGTTCTATAATGTCTTGTACCGTATATTCCGGACCGTGGTTAGTACGCATTCTAAACTGATGTATATCCACCGATGTCCATTGATTTGGATTTAGCTTATAAGTGGCTTCCATTTCAAATGTTCTTACTAAATTTTGTGCAATAGCTTCTAATGAGCCAGTTGGATGGTGTTTTTCGCTTTGCGCCCTTAATGTTTTATTCGTTCCTGAATAATCAGGGCGTTTTCCATAACGCCATTCTATGCCTTCATCAGCCACAAGTACATTATCTCTATCTTGTATTTGAATAGGAATATTCTCTGCTGACATATTTAACTCCTTCTGTGATCTTTAAAATTGCTGAAACTTACCTAAAAAACGAATACCTCGTGTTTACCCAAAGGTTTAATTGAGCGGTAAATGATCGTATTTCCCCCCCAACAAAAACCCATTAATATTGTCCGCTCCAATGGTGTGTTATGCCCGATCACTTAACTATTCTTAATTTCCATGATCGCGAATAACCCCTGTGGACTGAACAAGGAAGCGAACCATTTTGCGATCACCTAATCTCTAATTGAAACAGGCAACCTTGACGGACTTCACTGTTTGGCCTAACTATGGATTATACGGAAACTTTCCACATATCACGCTAAATACACATTTTTTTAAGAAATCTTTCCGCATATTACTCTCCTATAGAGCGATCACAAGAACTTTTCCTAATAAAATTACAAGTAACCGTGTTATGTCGAATTATTATAGGCGTTCTCATGTTTTGAAAATCCCACAGGGTGGCCGATACAAAATTAGGTTATACTTCATCTTTATGAGAAACGATCCCATTACGGGAGCGAATTGGGGGGGGGATTTATTACCATATTTAACTTCATTTGTCAAGAAATTCGCTCATTTTTAGGCGCAATCGCTTTTTACACGATTATTCCCGTTCCGATTGCGTGGCCTGATTTTGGTAGAATTGCCCGATGGATTCCCTTAGTGGGCTTATTTTTGGGTTTAATTCTGGTTTTGCTCGATATAACTCTAGCTGGTCTGGGAATGCCACCCCTAACTCGTGCGGTTGTCCTTGTGGGGGTTTGGGTTTATCTAACCGGAGGACTACACCTTGATGGAGTTAGTGACACGGCCGATGGTTTAGCTGTCACCGACCCCCCGCGTCGTTTAGCGGTCATGGCCGATAGTGTTACTGGGGCCTTTGGAGTCATGGCCGTGACCATGGTTTTGCTGCTAAAAATCGCCGCTTTGACTGATTTAAGCGATAATCGAGCCTTAGCTCTAATTTTAGCACCAATTTGGGGACGTTGGGGGCAAGTAATGGCGATCGCTCTTTATCCCTACCTCAAACCCACCGGTAAGGGAGCCTTTCATAAAGTGGCTTTTTGTCTTCCCTGGGACTGTGGGGGAGTAATTTGGGGGTTAATCGCCCTATTTGGTGGTCTAAGGTGGGGAATAATCGCCATTAGTGCCGGAATCGCCCTCGCTCTGCTTACTGGTTACTGGTTATATCGTCGTCTTCGCGGTCACACCGGTGATACCTACGGTGCGGTGGTAGAGTGGACAGAGGCTCTATTCTTGGTTTTTTTGACAATAATTAGCTAATTTTTCCCCTCCACGGCCCGTAAACGGGTTAATTTCAGGGTAAATTTTCCCCCACCGGTTTCTCCGAAAGCTCTCACCCGAATAATATATTTACCCGACTCGGTAATGCGTGCAAACAGGAGAGCATTAGTGCCACCATCGGGACCATCATCATTTTCCGCTACAGTGGAACCATCGTCGGCCAGGAGAATTAAAACTCCATCAAAGTTTTCCGATTTGAGATCGATGGCCACCTGATCATCCTTGTCCAAATCTACGGTATAATCCCTAGCAAACCCTCCCTCCCCCGTGGGAATATCTTTGTCGGTGAGAGTATCGTTAATTTCTTTATTGAGGATTAGGGGGACGGGACTATAGATTTTTTCCGCTCGCACTGGCAAAGATTGACCGCTTAACCAGAATAAAGTGAACAAGACGCATAAACCAGAATAACGACCAGTCAAAGGGAATCTTATCATAGGGGCAGATGTTCGTTTTCTCAATCTCCCTATTCTACAAAAAACTGATAACTATCAGCAGTTCGAGAAAATTAAATTCAGAATCTGGAAAGGGGGAACATCAGGACTGGGGAACTGCGGAAGGGAAAAATATGTGTAATTAATTTTGCTTAGGTAGTTATTCCTTGCTGGCAAAACAAGTAAAAAATCCCCCTTGTAGCAAGAGGGAAGATAAAACCCGTTTAAGGTAATTGCTGTGATCATTAATTGACAATATTTAAAGGAGATTGATTGAAAAATGAACTAGAAGTTAAAAACTTAAAGAGGGTTTTTCCGTGGGCAAAGAAGCTAGAGATTGCATGATATGATAGGCTTGACCGCGATAGGTAACGGCTACCTGTTTCTGAATAGTTTGAACGACACCACGGTTTTTTAAATAGGGAACACCACGATAGCTTAAAATCATCGGACTGGAAGCAACGGGGGCAGTGGGATTTTTGTCGTAAGGAATGCCGCGATAGGTTAATTTCATAGCTGTCTCTGGAGATAATTAGTAAGTTAGTAATATCTCCATCCGCAGGGAAATTAATTCCAGAAAAGCTAAACTTTGTTCTGGTTAAATATCCTACCAAGAAGACCCCCGATAGCGCATTTCTCGACGCAGAGCATAACGACGGGCAAAATTGGGAACATCGCCCCGATGACCTAATAAAATGACCGTATCGCCTTGCTGTAGAATGGTGGAATGGTCGGGATGGGTGATGACACGACCATCAAATTGACGGACAGCGACGATAATAAAAGCACCCTGTCCCCGCACTTCCATCTGACTGATGGGTTGTCCCAAAAAGGGCGAATCGCCTAAAATTGAGTATTCTTCAAATTGCAGGTCGATATCGGCTAATAATTCGTTAAGATTGCGCCTACCTTCATCTTCCTGTAAAAAATCAATCGCGGCCGGATGGGAGATTAAATGGGCCATTCTCTCTGCTCCAATGGTAGCAGGTAAAACCACTTGATCGGCTCCGGCTAGTTTTAATTTTTTCTCGGTGCTGGGATATTCTCCCCTGGCGATGATGTATAGTTGCGGACTGAGTTCTCTTGCGGTTAAAGTGATAAAGACATTTAAGGCATCATCGGGCAACACCGTCGCTAAAACTCGCGCTTTGTCGATACCGGCTTTTTGGAGAATACTTTCATCGGTGGCGTTACCATTAAGAGTTATATAACCTTTTTCCTGAGCTAATCCAATGCGATCGGGGTTATTATCGACGATAATAAAGGATTGGGCTGTTTTTGCCAATTTAGTCGTTAGAATGCGTCCTATGCGCCCAAAACCGCAGATTATGACGTGATTTTCTAAGCATTCCATCTCTTTATTCATCCGGCGATCGCTAAAGGCTTTGTTAATTTCTCCCTCGGTGAGCATCTGAAAAAACCCTCCCACCACATAAACGGCCGAGGTAGTCCCACAGACGATAACTAACATGTTGACACTCCCCGCTCTAAAGAGACGGGGATTCTTGGTTCACAGAGATTACTTGCTTAGACAGAATTGCTTCTGAAAAAGTAGAGGTATTCTCTCCCCAAGCGTTTATTGGAT
>NZ_JACJQV010000232.1 GCF_014696875.1 Microcystis wesenbergii FACHB-1317
TTGGAGAGTGCAATCCTCAATTATAGCTTGACCTTCGTCGATTTCAGACCCTTTTTTGTTTTCAATTCTTTTTAAGTGTAATACCAAGCCACTTTCTTGACTAAACAATGAGACAAACATAATAAAATTTTGTTGTTCATTGTTAGGATTCTTTAGAGTGTTTTTGAGACTTTTTCCATCTATGTCTAGCCAATTTATATCACTTCTTTGTCCATATTCTTCTAATGCCCATTCATTAAACATTTTTAACAAATTCTGCCATTCAACTCCCATCATTACCCTTCTAATTGTTGAAGAGGATGGGACTCTTTCTGGAATTATGTTAAATTCTTTACTCAGCCTGTGCCGATTATTTTTAGCAAACTCTCCTAGCTCTCTATAACCTGAGTATCCTAGCATTGTTCCCAGTATTATTACTACTAATACTATCCATAAAGGGTGTCTTTTTCCTTGATCTTTCCGAAAGTCCTTGACTTGTTTTAGTTTTTCTATTAAGCTCAACATATATTTGAAAGGTTGGCGGTCACTTATCATTTTACCTGATAGTGATCGCTTTTACTTTTGATATTCTGATGGGAGAATGAAACAGCCCTACCCCTGCCCCCCCGACGTCGGGGGGGTTGGGGGGGTGACAATTAGCCTACAAATGCCGTTGGTATGGGAGAAACTACATCGAAATAGATAGATGGTTTCCTAGCTCTAAAAGGTGTAGTAATTGCGGGTATATTGCCCTTGAAAATGCCGTTAAATGTTCGAGAATGGGACTGTCCAGACTGTGGGACACACCATGACCGAGATATTAACGCAAGTAAAAATATTTTGGCCGCAGGGCTTGCGGTGTCAGTCTGTAGAGCGACCATAAGACCAGAACAGAGTAAATCTGTTAAGGCAGGTGCGGAACCCCGCAAGGGAAAGAAGCAGAAACCTAAATCGTGAGGTTTGGGAATCACCGTCCGTTTACGGCGGTGAGGATGTCAATCCCGCCTCCAGCGCAATCTTGTTAACTCGATCAACAACCAAACCAAAGCATACGAGGCAATCCAAGAACTCCGTTGCATCGTGCCGCCGCTGTCTCCCGTGCCTGACATTGCCGTTGTTAAAAGCGATCGCCTCTCAGAGGTGGATGGACCGCTGCCAGGTCCACCGGACTGGTTAATTGAAATTCGCTCCCCCGACCAAAGTACATTATATCTACAGAATAAAATTCTGCACTGCTTGAGCAACGGAACTCAGCTCGCCTGGCTGATCGATATTCAGCGACAGCAAATCTGGGTTTGGGAGAACCAAGAGCTGCCACTGGTCTATGCGGTCACCGACATACTCCCTACCCTTGGCAATATCTCTGACCTGACTGTGGAAGCTGTAATCGCAATGACCCAGCAGCGATAACAAGCGCGACTGTGCGATGCCGCCGTCGGAGACGCGCGAAGCTGAGACACTGCGAAGCAGCACGCTAATATTTAGCTCTTCTAGCGTGCGTTAACAAAGTTTAACGCACCTCTTTGACGATAAAGAATCTAATTAACATTTTTTGACCACTTTTTAGCTGATAATCACGTTAAACGTTTGTAAATCAGAGGATTCGTATTCTAATATACAGTTTACACCAAGAAGTCGGGAGAGCCTAAATTCGGTCAAAAAATTAACGCAGTAGCGTTTCTGTAAAGATAAGGTAAAAGATTGTAGCATTAACGGTGAAAGTTTCACTGTCAAATACGGGTGCGTCTGAAATGAACAAGTCAGTGATTATTAATCTAGGCAGTGGGAATTTGTATCAAGGATTTCCGCGAGTTACCGTTCAATTATGGACGGACGGCAATCCGCGGCCAGAGCAATTTATCGGCACGTTGCCCGCCGCACCCGCTTTAGGGGAACTGTATCGGAATTGGCAGCTTGTTTATCGGGGACTATGCGATCGCCTTGGGCGCAGCGAAACTGAACGCATTACGGGCGGACAACGCCATCCCATAATATCCCAACCAGGACATCTATCTTCAGCTTCTCTCGTAGAAGTTGGTGAACTAGAAATCAGTGAAGCAGGCATTACCAATATTTCTCAGGTCAGTTTTGATGAGTTGTGCCAGCAGCTACAGGCAAGCATCAATACTTGGCTGAAATCAGAGGGTTTTCTCCCCATTGAACTGCAACTGCGATCGCGACTCGACTCATCCGCTCCCATCCGAGTCATGATTGAAACCAACGATCTGGAATTGCGCTCTCTTCCCTGGCATCGCTGGCATTTCTTCGAGGATTATCCCCAAGCGGAAATGGCGTTGAGTCAACCAGAGTACCACTATCGAAATGTTCTGAAGTCAGCAAAAACTGACCAGAAAGTCAGGATTTTAGCAGTCTTAGGCAATAGCTCTGGCATTGATTTAGCCACAGAAACCCGCTTACTTCAGCGGTTGCAGGATGGGTCAGTTAAGTTCCTGGCCAACCCCTCACGCCAGGAGTTCAATACTCAATTATGGCAGCCTGAAGGGTGGGATATCCTGTTTTTTGCCGGTCACAGTCAAACCCAGGGACAAACGGGTCGAATATATATTAATGAGAATTCAACCCACAATAGTTTGACGATATCACAGTTAGAAGAGGCACTGAAAACCGCGCTCGAGAAGGGTTTAACGCTGGCTATTTTTAATTCTTGTGATGGATTAGGCTTGGCACAAGCACTGGAAAAACTACACATTCCCACCGTGATTGTCATGCGCGAACCGATTCCCAATCGGGTGGCACAAGAGTTCTTTCAGCAGTTTCTGACAGCATTTGCGATCGAGCAATTGCCGCTTTATCTTGCCGTTCAGCAAGCGCGTCGAAAGCTCCAAGGATTAGAAGATGATTTTCCAGCAGCGTCTTGGTTGCCCGTGATTTGCCAAAATCTAGCCGTTGAACCTCCCACTTGGATTCAGCTTGGAGGAACGCCAACCTGTCCCTATCGCGGTCTATTTGCCTTTCGGGAGGAAGATGCTCGGTTCTTCTTTGGGCGGGAGCAGGTAACTCAGGCACTGCTGGCTGCGGTCAAACAAAAGCCATTGGTGGCGGTGATTGGTGCTTCTGGCAGTGGCAAATCATCCGTTGTCTTTGCGGGATTAGTGCCGCGCTTGCGTCAGGAATTAGGCAGTAGCGGCATGAAAGAACAAGGCTCGCCGTCTGTACAGATTGTTTCGTTTCGCCCAGGGAATAATCCGTTTGAAGCCTTAGCAACTGGGTTGGCGCAGTGTCCTGCGATCGCTAAATTTGTCTCTCTACATCAGTCCCAACAGGGGTGTGGCGATGCTCTCCCAGAAGGTCAAAGCGACAGCTTCGCTAACGCAGTAGAACTAGAGCGGCTATTGCGGCAAGACGACCAGGGATTATCCCACCTCATCGAGTGGGTTAAACAGCAGAATTCAGGGATATGCCTGATTTTGATCGCCGATCAATTTGAAGAACTCTATACCCTTTGTCCAGAGGCAGAGCGACAGACTTTTTTGGATACTGTACTAAATGCCGTGAAATTTGCTCCAGGGTTCACCCTGATTCTGACCCTACGAGCAGACTTTTGCGGCTATGCCCTGGCTTACCGCCCCTTGAGTGATGCCTTGCAAGGTGCCATTCAGGTTTTGGGGCCGATGAACCGGGAAGAATTGCCAGCCGCGATCGCCAATCCCGCCGCCCAAATGCAAGTGAAATTAGAGGATGGATTAATCCAGAAGCTGATCCATGCCATGAACGAGCAGCCAGGGCGTTTGCCCTTGTTGGAATTTGCCCTCACGCAATTGTGGTCAAACCAGCGAGATGGATGGCTAACCAATCAGGCTTATGACCAGATTGGCGGCGTAGAAGCAGCACTGGCCAATCACGCAGAATTCGTATACGCTCAACTGAACGAAGAGGATCGACAGCGATCGCAACGGGTATTTATCCAATTAGTGCAGCCCGGTGCCGGGACAGACGATAGCCGGCGTACTGCTACACAGGAAGACGTGCAGCCGGAAAACTGGGACTTGGTGGCGCGTTTAGCCTCCTCTCGCTTAGTGGTGACCAACCGCAACGATTCTACAGGAGAAGAAACCGTAGAAATTGTTCACGAGGCATTAATTGGGGGCTGGAAACGACTCAGGAATTGGATGCAGCTCGATCGAGAGTTTCGCCTCTGGCAAGAGCAACTGCGGGCAAACCGCTACCAGTGGGAGCGCAGCCATCAGGATGAAGGGGCATTGTTGCGGGGTAAACCTCTGACCGATGCAGAATATTGGTATCTGAATCGAGCTGATGAACTGAGTTCGAGCGATTGCGAATTGATTGAGCAAAGTGTGGCACTGCGCGATCGCGACCTGAAATCCCAAAAGCGCAGGCGAAAGTTAACGATCTCAGGACTCACAGGTGGCTTGCTAGGGGCCTTAATCTTAGCAGGAGTCGCTTGGGGGCAATGGCAGAATTCAGCGCGTAGCGAGATCCAAGCCATCACTGCGTCCTCAGAAGCACTTTTTGTCTCCAATAATAAGTTAGATGCGTTGATTGAGGCCATTCGGGCCTGGCAAAAATTATCCAGGACAGGAGGAACAGACGCTGAGACTAAAACTCAGGTAGTGGGACTTAGGCGTTTTCGGTCAGCAAAAAAGGCTCAAACCATTACGGGACAAAGGGTTAACCTCGATTTATGATTTTCCTTGATCTATCTGGGTTTCAGCGATTTTGGGCTTCTCGAAGTAAATCCCAAGCGGGGATTGGAGTTGAGGCTTTTCTCGATTTGTTTTTTGTCTAAGTCCCAGTAGATTCCGTCTTACGGCAGGCAGTTTATGGCGTTCTTGAATACAATCGTTTGTTAGTCCATGGTGATGAAGTTAAAAGCGTCGCCTTCAGCCCAGATGGTAACACGATCGCCTCGGCTGCTGGCGATAAAACTATCAAGCTCTGGAAGCAAGATGGTACTATAATCGCCACCCTCAACGGACACAGCGATAAAATTTGGCAAGCTGTGTTCAGTCCCGATGGTCAGACAATCGCGTCCGCTAGCAAAGATAAAACCATCAAACTTTGGAGGATAGAAGCAGGCAAGATACCTATTCTAATAACGACCCTTGTTGGACATCATCATGATGTGAGAGGAGTGGCGTTTAGTCCCGATGGTCAAATGCTGGCTTCAGCCAGTGACGATAAGATGGTTAAACTCTGGAAGCGGGATGGCACTTTGATTACGACTCTCGCGGGTCACTCTGATGTTGTGAACGGTGTAGCGTTCAGCCCTGATGGTCAAATGCTGGCTTCAGCCAGTGACGATAAGACAGTAAAACTTTGGAAGCGAGATGGCACTTTAATTACGACTCTCAAAGGTCACACTGATATTGTGAATGGAGTAGCGTTCAGTCCCGATGGGCAGCTCCTAGCTTCAGCCAGTTGGGACAAAACGATCAAACTCTGGAAACTAGAAACGGGGAAAATGCCGACTCTACTGACAACCCTCACAGGACATAGTGAAGTGGTTTATGGAGTGGCCTTCAGCCCTGACAGTCAGACTCTCGCATCAGGCAGTTGGGACAAGACTGTTAAGCTCTGGAAACGAGACGGCACTCCGATCACGACTCTCAACGGACATAGCGATCGCGTTTGGGGAGTAGCCTTCAGTTCCGATGGGGAAAACCTTGCCTCGGCCAGTGGTGACAAAACGGTCAAGCTTTGGCGGCTGAAAAGCCCCTTGATGACAAGGTTGGCAGGACATACTGCGGTCGTAATTGGAGTGGCCTTCAGCCCCGATGGTAAGACCATTGCTTCAGCTAGTGATGACAAAAAGATTAGGCTTTGGAAGCGAGACGGTACTTTGATTGCGTCCTTGGTCGGACATACCGCTCAAGTTTATGGAGTAGCGTTCAGTCCCGATGGTCAGAGGTTGGCCTCGGTAAGTGCAGATAATACCGTCAAGCTCTGGAAGCTAGGGCCAAGAAAGCCTCAACTCCTGGCCACCCTGAGAGGACATCAAGCAGTGGTTTGGGGAGTTGCCTTTAGTCCCGACGGTCAGACAGTTGCCTCCGCAGCCTGGGATAATACCGTCAAACTCTGGAATGTAGGGCAAAAAACGCCTCAACTCCTCGCTACCCTGAGAGGACATCAAGGGGCAATTTTTGGAGTGGCATTTAGCCCTGACAGCAAAACCCTAGCTTCCGCAAGCGCAGACAATACCGTTAAACTCTGGAGAGTGAAGCCAGCGCAGATGCCTGTTTTACTGAGGACACTTACAGGACATACTGCTCAGATTTACTCAGTAGCATTTAGTCCTGATGGTCAGACGATTGCCTCGGCAAGTGCAGATAACACGATCGAGCTTTGGAAACCGGATGGCACTTTATTGACGACTCTCAAAGGTCATAGTGCTGTCGTTTATTCAGTCGCTTTCAGTCCCGATGGTCAGACCATTGCCTCAGCAAGCTGGGACAAGACGATCAAGCTTTGGAAACCGGATGGTACTTTGTTGACGACTCTGAATGGCTATAGCGATCGCTTTTGGGGCATCGCCTTCAGTCCCGATGGTCAAACCATTGCCTCAGCCAATGAAGACAAAACTGTCATTTTGTGGAATAAGGAGCAGGTTCTTACGCTTAATCCCTTGATGTACGGTTGCAATTGGGTACATGATTATTTGAAAACGAATCCCAACGTGAATGAAAGCGATCGCCATCTTTGTGATTGAATCACTCAGCCTCAAAGCGATCGCCCTAGCCATTAAACCTTTCTGAAATGACAACCCTGAAACCCGTGATCCAGTATTACAACTGGGCGTGCCAAATAGACCTGGGTTTAATAGACCTCTTGCAAAAGTCTTAAGTCGATCCTTGTACAGCAACATTTTTGAAGATTATCAACTACTAATAAATAATTAACTGAAAGTCCCTCCCATTATTGTTTCTATCGTTTGTTTTCGGATTTATGCAAGAGGTCTAATGAGTACAGGAACTATGGTTGATTTATCAAAATCAAAAATTCCGATGCTGGAATCGGTTGAATTTCAACGTAGGCAATTTTATCTTGTCGTTGTACCGGGACTGTTGATCCCACTTTATGAGGACCCGTGTAACCCGGAACCGCCGCTTCAGCCGTATTCAAAACCACTGTCATAGTGCTTCCGATTGGGTTGAGATTGGCATCCACCAACACTTTCGCTCCTCGATTATCCGTTCCATGACTGTTTAGCGCACAAAGTGCTTCTTCGTCATCTAAAACCCGTGACCAACCGATAATTTCTCCACTCCGTCCGTGATCGCCAAAGGGTAAGTTCAGAAAAGGGATGGCGGTTGGTCGTAAATATTGCCGTCCTAAGCGCAGCACTGGAAACTGTTTACGGATTGCCGCCATAGCTCCAATCCGGACATAGGCTGGATGATTGGAATCAAAACAATGAGCACCTGCTGTCCCAAATGGCCCAAAGCCAGGTAAGTTTTGATCAACGGATTGCAGGCCCGCCACGCCGAATTGCCGGGGATGCTCTGGACCAAACATGGCCTCTCGCAAATAGCGATCGCATTTCTTCCAGTCGGATAACCACTTCCGTTCAGCCGTTTCTGGCCCTGCCAATGCCTGCTCTGTTCCAGCGTAAATGCAGGGAATCCCCAATGTGAACAGTTGCAATGCCACCCCAGCAACGACCTGATGATCTGATGCAGCTTCGCTGGAAAAGCGGATTTTTTCACCAAATACATGATCGTGATCGTCCAAAATTGAAACATGCCGCCGTCCGAGGTTCCGGTGTGATCCCATTACCGCATTCCCTGGATCAAACCCGTTAAAGTAAGCTCTTGGATCTATCAGCCCTTTGGCAACCTGATTAAGATTCCCCCGCATCTCGCCAATATCCAAGGCAGCATTTAAGTTTTGCCCTACTACATCTAGATAGCGGTCTTGGTTATAGTCTCCGCCTGCTATTTCTCCCACTAAAAAGAAGTCACTCTTGCCCAAATTAGCCGCAAACTCCTTAATCGTTCCACAAAAATTTCGAGCTTGATCATAGGTCACATGCTTGAGCGTATCAATCCGAAAGCCATCGCAGTCTGTCAACGCGATCCAGTATTTGTAACACCGGGCTAAGTTGTCTAAAAGATGAGGATAGTCTAACTGGAAATCACGCAAATTAATAAAATCTGAACGCCGGAATTCGGCATTGGGATCCTCCAAATCTCCCCGCCCCAGGCCTCCCTCGCTATAGCCGGCCCGAGTATAGCAATCTGCTTCCTGGAGTTCGCTCGGCCAAACCCCGTCCGCGTTAGTTCGAGGCTTCCCTGCAATGATTTGTCCCTGATCACCTAGCCATGAGCCAAACTGATACCAACTCGACGTATAGGGAGGTTCCTGTTCTCCCCCAGGAGTACCCGGAGCATAGTCCCAGTTATATCCGGAATGGTTAAAAATGATATCGAGGATAATGCGTAATCCCTTCTTGTGGGCTTGATTGACCAGACCAACCAGCTCCTGACGAGTCCCAAAGCGAGGATCAACCTCTAAAAAATCCTGAATACCATAACCGTGATAGGTATTCAAGTGACCCCGTTGCTGAAAGATTGGTCCTATCCAGATTGTTGTTACCCCTAGTTGGTTTAGATAATCTAGCTTCGACTCTAATCCTTTAAGCGTTCCTCCCTGCCAGCGATCGCCGCCTGACTCTGCCCATTTATCAAATCGCCAAGACTGTCCATTTGGCAGATTAGGTCGAGACTGATTCAGTTGTTGACGATTCAGCAGAGGACGTGTGTTTTCTTTCCCATCACTAAAACGATCAGGCAAGAGAAAATAAAGCACTTCATTTCTCCAATCCGCAGAGGAAGGGTAATAACTCTCACGGCGAGGTAAAGAAAAATCGTTTAGACTACCTGGTCGCGGTTTGGCTAGATTCTGATCGGCAAATTTCATTAGGAATTACCTCAAGATTGATGAATATTGTTCCTTATCTATTTTTAGCAACAGGATATCTATGATTAGGCTAACCTTGCTGATTCTAAATAGTTGTAAGCTATTTTGACTTATGCACTTCATTGATATGCTCGGCCAGTCTGAGGGCTAGAGCACCCAACGTAAGCGAAGGATTTGCTGTGGGAATGTGCGGGAAGACCGACAGATCACAGCAGTACAGATTATCATACTCGTGAAATTTTAGGTGCTTATCAACAACACTTTCGCCGAGTTTCCCTAGCCGTAGAGAGCCACCAGTGTGGTAGGTCTCGGATTCTTCTCGATATTGAAGAGGCTTTTCTACCTCAGAGAGATCAACGCCCAAAAATTCAAACACTTTTTTCTTCAAGGCATTTGCTTCCACTTCTAGGGGACGATCCTCCATCGGTGCTACATAGACCTTGGGGCGAATATCACCAAGCTTGACCCAGTTAGAATCGTTCAGCTTTCTGGGAAAAAGAAACTTGATTTTAGCAGTAATGCGATCATCATTTTCAAACTCCTCTCGGAATAAATCATCATCCTCATAGCGAGGCTCCCAAATCCGAGGGTTAATCGCAAGCTCACAACTAAAATGATTATTTTCCTTTTCTAAGTCATGGTTGGGCAGAATAAGAATTTTAACTTGGTCTTTTGCAGTGATCAATGTCTTCATTCCCATCTGTGGGATGACAAAAGATTGTTCTGCTGCCTGGTGATCAGTAAGACCAATACCGATTTTTCCGCTTTTATCGGACAGATCACTTCTAAGAGCAATACAGGGACTTTCTGTGGCTCCAGCCGCTAAAACAATGACCTTTCCTCGATAGCTTCGTTTGCAGTGATTGATGAGATCTTCACAACATACCTTAGTTACCCTGTGTCCTTCCCATTCAAGGTGGGTAACTAAGTGATTGAGATTGATGGTAATATTTTCTCCGCCAGTCTTCATCTTTGGATAACTGACAGAGTTGAGTAATAGAGCTGCGGTGGAGAAGTAACCCCTTGGGCGCTCATCTGGATTACCTTGACGCTTTGTAATCCATGACATTTCTTGATGGAAACTTCGAGGTAGGTGCTGCACATCATAATCTGGCAGTTCCTCTTCCAGACGAGCCCGAAAGACTTTTTCGTAGTTGTTGTATTCAGTTCTCTTTCGGAAAAGCCTTTCCGCTTTTATATATCCACCCAGTTTTAGGTAGTCAACAATCTCTTTATCCCACTGTTCAAAGTCCCATTTGTTCATCCGGGGAATCAGAGCTGACCAATATATCGATCGCCCTCCCAAGTTCAGGTGTACATCTTTTTTCAGTACTGATCCTGGTGCGTTGTCGTATGCTACCGATTTTCTGACATCCACCTCCGAAGCGGGAATAGGTGTATTGCCAATATGAGAAGGTAAATGAACTGATCCAGCTTCTAATACGAGGACTGACAAGCCAAAATCCGATAGTTGATCGGCAACGATTCCACCCCCCATCCCAGAACCAATGACGATGACATCATATTCCTGATTGGTATCTAAATTGCTAGGCACATATCGACGGGAAAAGTCGGTTTCTTCATTCAGTAAGTTTTCGACAGCGTGGAGATACCTCTTTTTATAGCTGGGAAATGAAATATTTTGCTCCGTAAACTTGACTTTTCGCGAATTATCGTAAGAAACGACAATCGGATTCTGCTCCATCGTAATATCCTCATTAACATGGAAGCAAAGAGTAGCCTTATCCGCATCCGAAGGTAAAGAAATGCGGTACTGCCATTCATGGTTAGTATACTCCCCCCTGATTGGTCTCTTTGAAGACAACGATTCTTCACAAGAAACAGTAACCTCATTGGCAGGGATATGATTCGTAGTTTCAAAAACGACCGTGAGAACTCTTTTTCCTTTCATAAAATTTCTCCAAAGTATATCTTTAGGGGGTATCAAATAGCCAGAGGCATTAAATAAGTTTAAAAAAAAAGTAATTTTCTCTTTTTTTAAACCTATATCTAGAAAATAAGTAGGGAGGCACAATTATTTGTCGGATGGGTTAGCGGTAGCGTAACATAATCGGGCGTTGGGTTCCATGCTTCAACCCAACCTACGTTTTAGGCTGAGTACAAGTCAAGTAAATTGTACAGTCTTAGGCATATTTTCCGATCAAACTAATTATCCTATAGTTGCAGCCCAAATTAACTTATACACTTTATTGCCAAGGTGGTGTCTTGTGGTTTTGACATACCCCACGCCGTAAACGGACGTGGATTCTTCTAGTGGGACTTAGACAAAAAACAAATCGAGAAAAGCCTCAACCCCAATCCCTGCTTGGGATTTACTTCGAGAAGCCCAAAATCGCTGAAACCCAGATAGATCAAGGAAAATCATAAATCGAGGTTAACCCTTTGTCCCGTAATGGTTTGAGCCTTTTTTGCTGCCCGAAAATGCCTAAGTCCCACTAGCATCACTGCTGTGAATTTATGGCTCAACGAGTCCACTTGAATTAGATTCCTGGCGAAATCCAACTCAGAGGTGGTTCTCTCCTCAGACTTTCGCGACCTTACAGAAGCCTGTTTTCGGGGTCCCCTACGATACAGTTCAAAACCTCTAAAATACTTGGTTTCTCTGGTACTTGGTGCTGAGAATTTTTACCTATAGGATCATTTCCCTATAGAACCCCATAACTCTAGTTTTTAAGGTGCGTTCATCGGTTGATGACTGGGTTTTTTAAGCGGTTGCTTACCCGGCCCCCTATTCTTAATATCATACATCCTATCAAGTCGCCCTAAAAGGGCGCGGCTTTAAACCCAATTTTTCGGTAAATTCGTCCCCTAGCTAGTTATTGGTCAACACATCTGCGATCGCCGTCACCCTGTTGGTCACACCTGGCCCACCGAGTCCAATACAAACACCAAATCCTTGCCTCGCTCTGGCATAACCGTCAGCCATAAAAGCCGCCCCTCCTTCATAAGCCGCCACAACTGCCGTCATGTTGTTCGGACAATGCTCGACGAAAGGGTCAATACTGCTGCCAGGAACCAAGAAAATATGTTCAATACCCTCCTGTTTCAAGGCTTTAAGAACGTATAGCGCTACATTGTTTTCTGTCATAAAAATCGTCAATTCAAAAATGAAACGCATCAACCTCAAGAGTTGAAAAAGAAAGGCTCATCAGGTACTGTCTGATCATTAACAACAACAAATCAGACCCAAAAATGAGCCGACAACATCTTAACATAGAACAAAGAAACTTGCTCTACTAACTTAGTCAAGAGGGAAATTTATCTCAACGGCAAATAGCCGTCTGGCTCGGATGTCATCAAAGCACAATATCACGAGAATTAAGAAGGAATCAAAGTTCCCTCGGCTGCTATCTACCTGACACAGCACAAGCTCAAAGCGAGACGCGCACCAAAAATGCCAAACAACCCTTTAAAAATGTCAGCGAGTCGGCCTTAGAGTTGGTAAAAAAAGGATTGAAAAATTATCATAGTCCGGAACAAATAGCAGGTCGTCTGAAAAGAACCAGTCAAGAATCTCTCAGTCACGAAACCATCTATCAAATGAATGATCGATCATAACTACCCTTGACTGTGGAAAGTATCAAGAATACCTACGCGGCTGGACGAGGAAAAAGAAAGAGTCGAGACGGAGCAAAAAGTAAGCGTGGAGGGATTCCAGGGCGTGTGGATATTCTCCTCTCCCATCTTCCCACACCCCACACCCCACACCCTTCTCCCTTCTCCCCCAATACTATCGGGACGGGGAAGAATTGATCGGGGGTAAAGAAGGAGAAATTTCGCCACCTCGATCGAATATTTCCAGATTCCATTGACCGAAACGATTACTTTCAAAAGCAATAAAACGACCGTTGCCACTAATCGTCGGACGACGCACTTCTCCTAAAATATTTTCGGTGATATTTTTTGCTTGCAGAGTTTGTCGATCATAAATATATATATCGGGTTTACCGGACTGTTCCGACACATAAACAATATAGCGACCATCGGCACTAATATCCGGTTGATCTTGATAGGTTTTTGCTTGATTTAACCCGGGTAGGGGAACTAAACGATTAGCCACTCGATCAAATAAATAAATCGTTCGTTGTCCCCTGCGATCGGAGGCAAAAACCAGATAACGACCATCGTAGTTAAAACGGGGATTATCTTCCGAGGAAGGGGTATTTAAAGTATTTCCTAAAAGCTGTTGGGGAGGGGTGACAAAACCCGCATCACTACATCCCCCCAGACTGATGATATTAACCGCAAGCAAAAGTCGAAGAAGTTTAGGAAACCTGATCATCGGTCAGCGCCGGGGAAGGAAGGATACAACAATTAATATCATCAAGACAAACTTTACCCCAATGCAATGCCCAACGCACCAATTCCACTCGATTATCGGTTTTTGTTTTTGTCAAGATATTACTAATATGATTATCAACGGTACGCTTACTAATCTCCAGCTTTTCCGAGATTTCTTGATTGGTTAAACCATTAGCCACTAAATCGAGTATTTCTAGCTCTCGATCGGATAATGAAGCGGCTGTTTGAAACTTCCCAGCAGACATGAGTATAATTCCTCTCGTATATGTACTTATCATTCTAGAAGAATTTTTTCCCCAGGAATCGATAATCAGTAATCAGTGTTGCCAAAGGCACGGCGTAGCCGTCCAGTAAACAGTAATCAGTGAAAAGACAGTACTGTTACTGCCATTTGATGATGCACACTTAATACAGATGGTTTGCGGCAAAAAGCTTTTCCTGGAGGCCGGGTGTGGGGTGTGGGGTGTGGGGTGTGGGGTTTTACCCATTTTCAGGACGTTCGGCGAAGCTCAGTCGAGCCGTGGTCAACTACCTAATTTTCAGGGAAAAAGTCCAGGGATTTTCCCCCCGATCCCCGCAATGGCTGGCACTTTTTGAGGGAAAAAAAGTCTAAAAGTCTTATCCAACAAGGTTTAGCGATGTGTCTGTTTGTAACTGAAGAGCCTCAAAATCTTTGTGGACAATGCTTTGAGAGGGATTGTTCCCCTGTCAGACTCAAAACTGATAACTGATAACTGATAACTGATAACTGATAACTGATAACTGACAAGGCTGGTACTATATAATAAAAAACGCTCTTTAGTTAGATATTGAGAAAAACATGGAAGTTATCCCCGCTATTGATATTCTCGATGGCAAATGTGTGCGACTTTATCAGGGAGATTACCAACAATCGCAGGTTTTTAACGATAATCCCGCAATAGTGGCGCGAGAATGGGTCAATCAGGGGGCAACCAGATTACATTTAGTTGATTTGGATGGAGCCAAAGAGGGTAAATCGGTTAATTTGTCAACCATTGAAACAATTCTTAATGATATTGCCATTCCCGTACAGGTGGGTGGTGGACTGCGAGAGCTAGAAACGGTGAGTAATCTCCTAAAAATCGGGGTAGAAAAGGCGATTTTAGGGACAGTAGCCGTAGAAAAGCCCGAATTAGTCAGCGAACTTTGTCAAAGCTTTCCGGGGCAAATAATCGTCGGTATTGATGCCCGCGATGGCAAAGTAGCCACCCGGGGTTGGTTAGAAACTTCCGCGGTAGATGCGATCGCTCTTGGTCAAGATATGGCAAAAAGAGGAGCCAGTACGATTATATACACTGATATTCATCGAGATGGCACCCTTTCCGGCCCTAATCTCGCCGCTTTGCGAGAATTAGCCGAATCTGTCGAAATTCCCGTGATCGCCTCTGGGGGCATTAGTTCCCTGACGGACCTACTGAGTTTATTGTCTTTGGAACCTTTAGGAGTAACGGGAGTAATCGTGGGCCGCGCCCTTTATACCGGTGCAGTTAACCTCTCGGAAGCGATTAGTGCGATCGGATCAGGCCGTTGGCAGGATCTACCCCCGAATTTTTTCGCTTAACGGACTTGTTTGAGAGTATCCACCTGTTTATTGAACATATCGGTAAATAGTCCCAAAACAGTGCGATTTTCATTGACTTTGATGTTAACGCTCACGGACATCCCCGATTGCAGCGGCAGAGTGGATTTATCTTTCAAAACTAACTCTTGACTGTTCAAGCTTACCCGGACAGGGAACCGATAAAAACGGTGATTTTCGTCGGGAGGTAAAGCATCGGAACCGATCGAGATTACTTCTCCCTTAATATCGCCGTATTCACTGTAGGAAAAGGAATCAATGCGAATATCGGTCTTTTGTCCCACGCGCACAAAACCGATGTCTTGGTTAGTCACGTCCACCTCTGCCACTAAACAACCTTTAGCAGCATCTTTGATCTGGGTGGGACAGCCATCGGGAACAAGTTTTAATAATGCTTCCGCTTGACTCGGTTGGGGAACAAACCCAGGCCGGGCCTTGAGATCAAAGACCACACCATCGATCGGGGCGGTAATTTTTTGATATTTAATCGTCTGTTGTGCTTGACTAATTTGACTATCTAGTTCGGCAATGCGCTTGTTGTTATCAATAATAATACGACTGATCTGACTATCGATTTCAGCGATCCGTTTCTGATTGTCCGCCATTTTATCGCGCACATCTTTTTCGGTGATTACTGTGGTGTTAATCAGCTTTTCTCGCGCTTGGGAGATCAACAGGGAATAACGCTTTTCTTCCTGTTCCAAGCGGGAAATTTCGGCGATGCGGGTTTGTACTTCTTTCTCTTGTTTTTCTCGATCGATTTTGCCGTTAGCCTCTTGCTGCTGTAATTCATTCTGGCGATCAGTTACCGATTGTTTTTGTTTATTAATCTGATAACGGGCGACCGCCCCTTCTTCTCCCAAGGGTTCAATATCCTTAAGAATATTACGCTCGATATCCAAGCTTTCTTGGCCCTGCTTCATCGAATTGGCATTACGAGTTTTAATTTCTTCTAAGACTAAACGATCTTTGATTAATTGCGAGCGGGCATCGGCCAACTGTACCCTGGTTTGGTTCAATTGTTTTGCTAATTGTTCCATTTCCAATCTAGCGGCCGCTTGTCGAGAATTAGCCTCCCGTCGGGCAGCCTCTAGACGGGCTAATTGCTCCCCTTCTAAAGCAGAGCTAGAAGCACCTTCACTGACCTGTGCTTGATAAAGTTGATTTTCTGCCACCAAAGAGGCACGATTACGGGCTAAATCGGCGATTTCGCTCGGTAATTTTAATTGAGCGATTGAACTCTCCACTTGTGCTGGTGTCAGATCCTGCGCCATTAAGAGACGATAGAATTGATTTTCCTTCTCGGCAGTGGTGCGAATTTTTTTCAAGGATTCTAACTGCACTTGCGAGGCACTGGAATCCATTAAAACCAGTACATCACCTTTCTTAACTCGATCGCCGTCTTTAACTTTAACTTCCTGTACTACCCCGTTCACCGGTGCTTGTACTTCTTGCACTTTGCCCTGGGGTTTAAGTTGTCCTTGGGCTCCCACCACCTGCTCGATTTTGGCGAACGCTGACCAAATTAAAGCGGCAGTGGTGACACTCATTAATGTCCAGATAATCGTCCGCGACCAAATGGGCGATTGTTTCAGGATCACCGATTGTTCCGGTGGGCTGAAAGTGGGTAAAGAAGGGGTAATACTTTTATTTTTCGTGGTAGTAGCCACGTTTTTACCCGCTTGGGTAAGTTCATCGCTTTTACCGTTGCCGTTGCCGTTGCCGTTGTGACCGTTGTTAGAATTACCGTTCATGAAGATTCTCCTATATTTAGGGTTTGCTGAAAAAGTTTTTCGTGGGTGTAGGGTGTGGGGTGTGGGGTGTGGGGTGTGGGGTGTGGGGTGTGGGGTGTGGGGTGTGGGGTGTGGGGTGTGGGGTGTGGGGTGTGGGGTGTGGGGTGTGGGGTGTGGGGAGAATAAATAAAACTAATCTTCTGACTCCTGATAACTGACTCCTGACTCCTGACTCCTGACTCCTGACTCCTGATAACTGACTCCTGACTCCTGACTCCTGACTCCTGACTCCTGACTCCTGATAACTGACTCCTGACTCCTGATAACTGATAACTGATAACTGATAACTGATAACTGATAACTGATAACTGATAACTGATAACTGATAACTGATAACTGACGACCGACTGACTAGATTTGCGAATCCTGTTGTTTATAGAGAGTATAGTAAAGGCCTTTTTTGGCCATTAATTCCTCGTGGGTGCCTTCCTCCGCTACTGTCCCTTTATCCATCATGACAATAATATCGGCGGATTTGATCGAAGCTAAACGATGGGTAATAAAGAAGACCGTATGATCCTTGAAAGCTTCTTTGAGATTGAGGCACACTTGCCGTTCGGTGTTATAGTCGAGGGCGCTGGTGGCCTCATCAAGAATGAGAATTTGCGGTCTTTGCAGGACGGAACGAGCGATCGCAACCCGTTGTCGTTGTCCCCCCGATAGGGATGCCCCCCGTTCACCGACGCGGGTATTATAGCCATTGGGCAAGGTCATAATAAATTCGTGGGCTGCGGCTGCTCTCGCTGCCGAGACAATTTCCTCCACCGTCGCATCGGGGTTAGTCAGGGCGATATTTTCCTGTACCGTACCGTCAAATAATAGGGTTTCTTGGGGAACCATGCCGATTTGACGACGGAGGGAATAGAGTTCCACTTTGTTGATATCGTAGCCATCGATGAGAATCCGTCCCGATTCTGGTTCATAGAGACGGGCTAACAATTTAGTAATGGTACTTTTCCCAGCGCCACTTTCTCCCACCAAAGCGACAAAAGTGCCGGCGGGGAATTCTAAATTGACGTTGTATAGTTGCAGGGCGCCGTGGGGATTGAAGCGGAAAGCGAGGTTTTCGTAGGTGACATTACCTTTAATTAAGGGCATGGGGATATTGTGGCGATCGAGTTCCGCTTCTTGGGGAGTATCGACGATATCGGCCAATCTTTCCAGCGATAAGCCGGTTTCTTGGAAGTTTTGCCAGAGTTGGGTCAAACGCAGAATCGGCGAGGTAACGTAGGAAGCGATAATCCGGAAGGCGATTAATTGACCAAGAGTGAGTTGTCCGTCTAAAACCAGGGCTGCTCCCACCCAAAGCACTAATAAACCCGATAATTGGTTAAAGAAGTGACTAAAGGAACCGGCCAAAGTTGAGGTCATTACCGTTTGAAAACCTTCGGCCACATAGCGCGCATAACGTTCTTGCCACTGCCAACGGGAACGCAATTCGATATTCTGTGCTTTCACCGTTTGAATTCCTGTCATTACCTCCACGAGATAGGATTGGGTTTCGGCGTTTCGTTCGGCTTTTGCTCGCAGTTGTCGCCGCACGATCGGTGCGAAAATAGCTGTGGAGAGAACTAAAATCGGCACGACTCCCAGGGCCCAGAAGGTTAAAATCGGGCTATAGATCAACATAACCACGATGTATATAACCGAGAAAATGGCATCTAATACCACCGTTAGGGCTGTACCTGTTAAAAATTGCCGAATATTCTCTAATTCGTTGATTCTTGTCGAAATTTCCCCCACTGGCCGCCGTTCAAAGTATTTCAGGGGTAAGCGCAGCAGGTGATCGATAATTTCTGAACCGAGGGTCATGTCGATGCGGTTAGTGGTATCGACAAAAAGGGATGTTCTCAAAAAGGTTAAAATTCCCTCAAAAACGGCAATTACTAAGAGGAAAACCCCGAGGGTGTTCAGAGTTTCTGGGCTATTCTGCACGATCACTTTATCGATGATCACCTGAATCATCAAGGGATTGGCCAGGGCAAATAACTGCACGAAGAAAGAAGCGATAAAAACTTCTATTAAGACTCGTTTATGTTTCTTGACAGAAGGCCAAAACCATGATAAGCCAAAACGCTGTTGCTGGGTGTGTTTGGTGGGTTTAAGCAGAATCACTTCCCCTTTTTCGCCCCAAGATTCCAGAAATTCGCTGGTTTTGCGTTTAATTATCCCCCTTTGGGGAACAGCGATCGTGGTTTCCCGTTGATTAATTTCGTAGAGGATAACGATGCTGTCTTGCCAGCGAATTAGGGCAGGAGGGTTGATATTGGGCAAGGAAGAAGCATTTAGGGGTACTAATTGGCTATGGAGTCCCACTACCTCGGCTACAGCCCCACAGAGGGGCAGGGAAAGGCTGCCGGTTCTTTGCAGTTGATCCCCTAGGATGCGTTGGATCACGTCCTTGCGAAAGGGGATATTAAAATATTTGCAGAGCATCTGAAAACAGGCACTCACCGCCTCTAGTTCCGTTTTTCCCCCGAAAAAAGGATATGACTTGCGGTTTTTCTCGACAGTTTTTTCAATGGCGATATCGCTGGTGATGTCGCTTATTTGTCCCTGGGGGATATCTAATACCTGGGTGGGTTTATTTCCCTTAATGACTTGGGTTTCCCAGATATCATCCGTTTCTGTTTCCGCAGCCGCTTCGGTTTCAACTGTCAAGAACTTGTCTAACTGGTCGCAACGCGCTCGCTCCGCGAGATCGGAGGAAAGACCTAATAAGCGCGTGCCAGTCGGATTATTCTGGGTGATAACTGTGCCGATAGGATAATTATCGGTATTTTCGCTGACTAACCAGAGATAATCATCGTTAATCTGGTTATAGGACACACAAGCTTTGTTTAAAAGGGCTTGTGCAATTTCTTTCAGGTCCCCCCCACCCCAGGCCTGTTGATTAAGATAGGAGCCTAGGAGAGCATAAACTTCAGCGATCGAGGTTTCTTTAAAGAAATGTTCCTTAAATTCGGGGTAATTATTGATTAAAGACCAAAAATCCTCTTGTTTTAAGGTTAAACAGATCGTGACTTCCGAAGAAGCGATCACCGTTTCACAGGGGGTAGCGCGCAGGAGACTGATCCACCCGAATAAATCCCCCGGCTGTAATTTAGCCAAAGTAACCGGCAACGGATTGTCAACCCTAGCATCGTAACCCAAAAGTCTGGCCTCTCCCTCGTAGAGAAGGACGAGGTGAGAAGGTAAGCGGTCGCACTTGAGGATCGCATTGCCCATCTCATAGCGAAAGGGTTGTAATTTCTGGCCCAGAGAACGTCTAACCTCGACGGGCAGGCGATCAAAGGGCTGTACGGTCTCCAGAAAGGCGGTAAAATCTAAAGTGGTATAACTCATTGGCTAGGCGAAAATTGACTAGGTTGGCAAATAATTAGGTGAAAAGACTAGGTTTACCCAGTGTTGCAAGGAAATGCTATATAATCGATCCCTGCTCGCTATTGACTGGGTTTGATTCGGAGATAAATTTCACTGTTTGCATTTGAGCCGTTAACCATTGTTGGAATAAATCATTGCGTAAGCGTTGACGGGTGGGAGGATCCAGTTCACAGGATAAGTATTTTTCCAGTCGGACAATTACGACCCATTCTCCCACTTGCGTCGGTGGCCACAGTTGCCCCGGTTTACAGGCTTTGAGAATTTGCCCAATCTGGGGATGGGGAGCGCTCAGTTCCACAGGTCCGATTAGTCCTCCGGTTTCCGCTTCTGCTCCCTGGGAGTATTTTTTAGCTAGTTCAGCGAAGCTAGTTTCTCGATCCTGTATCCGGAAAAATAGTTCTTGGGCAATGCCGATATTTTTTGTCCGAATCAGGGAATAAACCACCTTATCCAATTGATTTTTCACTTGCAAGAAGTAGGATTCTACTTTGTTATCCCAAGTCTCCTGTTTAAATTTTTCTAATTTAATGTCCCGCAGAATTAGATATTCTAGTTGCTCGGAATTCATCCCGTTTTGTTGTAACCAAGATTTCATTTGCTCATCGTTGGCAATTTGATTATTTTGATAGAAACGGGAATAGGCCGCATTTCTTTCTTCGGGATTGCAGGCGATATTGGCGATCGCTTGCTCGATAATTACTTCCCGGATTAACTGCGGCAACATACCATATTTTGCCAAAAGAGGCAAGACCTCTGACTCGCTAATTTTTTGGTCGCCGATTTCAATAATTGAACTCATAATAAATACATTTTCCTCACAGAAAGGCTTAAAACTATCAACTCTAGAAGCTTCTAAATTTTATTGAGGTGATTATACGTCAAAAGAGGGATTTCAAGGCACTCCTCCCTATTTTAATTGGAGTTTTCCCCCGTGAAAGCCGAAAATTACAGAAATTAAAGAAATAAGTCGGTCATCTTGGTGGGTGTGGGGTGTGGGGTGTGGGGTGTGGGGTGTGGGCTTCGGCCGTGAGCTTTTGCCGAACGGGTGTGGGGTTTTACCGATTTTGAGGTAGTCAGTTACCTAATTTTCAGGGAAAAAGTTCCGGAATTTTGCCCCCGATCCCCGCCATGGCTGGCACTTTTTGAGGTCAAAAAAGCCTAAAAGTCTTATCCAACAAGGTTTTTAGATTTATTCAGCATACCCTAATTAATTTTTCATGGTTCAAAAACGGCAAAAATAAGGATTAAATGGCATAAAATCTGTAAATAGACCATTTAATTGATTATTATTCATTCTTAATTCTCCTGACTACTGACTACTGGCTACTGACTCCTAACCCTAACAACGATTTTTGATTTCTGCAAGAGGTCTAATATTGGGACTTAGACAAAAAACAAATCGAGAAAAGCCTCAACTCCAATCCCCGCTTGGGATTTACTTCGAGAAGCCCAAAATCGCTGAAACCCAGATAGATCAAGGAAAATCATAAATCGAGGTTAACCCTTTGTCCCGTAATGGTTTGAGCCTTTTTTGCTGACCGAAAACGCCTAAGTCCCAATATGCAACCCTTTTCCCCGCATTTGCGGAAAATTTTTTGATTTAGGCAAGAGATGTAATGATAAGATATAGGTCTGACTGCCTTGGAGAGGTGGCAGAGTGGTCGATCGCGCTCGACTTGAAATCGAGTAACCAGCAATGGTTCGTGGGTTCAAATCCCACCCTCTCCGTACTCAACCAATCAAATTTGGACTCAGGTGGCCCGATTGTTCGTAGACAGGGGAAAATAAAATATACTAGGCTAAAAGGATAATATTGAGGCAGTAGCCCCCCGGCATGGTTTTTTGGAAAAGATTATTTAATAGCTCGGAAGTCACTGCATCACCTGACTATTCGGGAGACTTGGTAGAGGTTGCTCAGAACGACCTCGGACAGACGCGAGTGTTTTTTAGTACCGATCGAGAGCTAGATCTGTATGAGTTAGAAGAACTTTGTGACTCGGTAGGTTGGGCCCGTCGTCCTTTACGCAAAGTTAAAAAGGCGATCGAATGTAGTTTTTTAGTGGTGTCGATGTGGGAAGTGCGAGGTAATCGCCGTCGTTTAGTGGGTTTTGCTCGTGCCACTTCCGATCACGCTTTTAATGCTACGGTCTGGGATGTGGTTGTTCATCCTCACTATCAAAGTAAAGGCTTTGGTAAAGCATTAATGAAATTTATGATCAGGAAGTTGCGGGGTGAGGACATCAGTAATATAACTCTTTTTGCCGATCCGCAGGTGGTGGATTTCTATAGTCGTCTGGGTTTTGTTCTCGATCCCGAAGGTATCAAAGGGATGTTTTGGTATCCTGATTAAGAATGCCGCTCTTGGGCTATAATAAAAAAGGAGTTTACTTCGGGATGTAGCGCAGCTTGGTAGCGCGCCTGCTTTGGGAGCAGGATGCCGCAGGTTCAAATCCTGTCATCCCGACTTGAGAGAAAATTCGTCAAATCCTTACTTTGTCTCCTTTCCGGTTGACAAGAAAGGCTTGCTTCTCTTAATTCCCAAACTCAGGTGAGTTAGCGGGAAAAGTAGGGGCGAAGCATTCGGATAGGAAATCTACGGTTTCAGCGATAGGTTATGGCCGAATGCTTCGCCCGTACAGGACGCAGGTCGATGAAGATGCAAGGTTTTGAACCACGATTCTCTCAAAATCTTGCACCTGTTTCGCAAAACCAAACCCTAAAACCCTTACCTCGTCTATATTTCATATTTATTCAGCCAACCCTAGGGAGTTGGGGGAGAGAAGGAGGAGGTTTTTGGGGAATAACAAGGGTTTTTCCTGCCACTCCTCCTTTTAAGATATCTACAGACGATTATTCTTCTTCGTAATCCTCCTCGAAATCGTCCTCCTCCCCTTCCTCATCAGCTTCTGACCAGCTGTCGCTGATGGGTTGTCGACTAAAGCGACTGCTGCCGCGGGAGGAGAGGAAAGCCATTTCATCATCCTCTAAATCGACCACATCACCCTCAGCGTAGGCGCGAGCGGTTTGATCGTCAAGAATCATATCGCTATCCTCACTACTATCGCCGAAACCGGGACGAGGAGGGAAACTGGGACTGCTGGGGGCAGCGTAATAACCACGATTGTTGTTGTAGTTATATTCCTCCTCTGGGGGGGCGTAATCGCTGATCCCCAAACTGTTTTCGTGGGAATTAAAGCCAGTACCCGCCGGAATCAGACGACCGATAATCACGTTTTCCTTGAGACCGCGTAACCAGTCGGACTTGCCTTCGATCGCCGCTTCGGTGAGGACGCGGGTGGTTTCTTGGAAGGAGGCGGCACTGATAAAGCTATCGGTATTCAAGGAAGCTTTGGTGATCCCCAGTAGTACGGGCGTATATTTAGCCGCCGCTCCCCCTGTGATTGACATGGCTTCGTTTACCGTCTCCACCTGTCGCAATTCCAACAATTCCCCGGGTAACATACTGGTATCACCGCCGTCATCGATCCGCACCTTAGAAGTCATCTGACGCACGATCACTTCGATGTGTTTATCGGCAATATCGATCCCCTGGGATTGGTAAACCGACTGTACCTGATCAACGAGGAACATCTGGGTTTTTTCCAAGGCTTTTAAGGCCGCTTCGTAACTGCCCAAGCTATCCACATAATAATTAAAGAACACCTCTAAAATCTCGTGGGGATTAGCCTGACCATCGGTTAACGCCTGACCCACATCGATACGCTGATTATCGCTCACCAGGGGGTTTTGACTGCCTAAAAGCGGATATTCACTGATCGTGCCGTCATCCTCGACCACCTTAATATCGACAATCTCAGAATCTTGGTACTCCACTTGACAAACTCCCGGTTTGCGTGCTAGGACACAGGCCTCTTTCGGTTTGCGGGCTTCGAGCAGTTCTTCGATTCTGGGTAAACCTTGAATGATATCCCCAGTTTTCGAGCGCTCAAACACCAACAGCACCAAATTATCGCCCCGTTGGACCAGATCTCCCTCGTCGATGTGCAGAATTGCCCCGGCCGATACTCGGTAGGGTCGGGCCTTACGCAGACGGATTTCATAGCCAGTGGCGGTTTTGTCAACGGCCAGCACTTGACCGGAATTGGGGGCTAAAACTTCGGCAGCGATCTCAGCTTCGGCGATTACCAGATCCCCGGCTTTGACGGTGGGAGCAACAGCGAGCGGGAGAATAAACTCGTCACGGTCACTCACAATTAAAAGACGGCGCACCGCTTCGCTGCCCTTGCGAATCCCGCGAATTTCTCCAGCTTCCTTACACTGGATTTCGGTCCGGGCTACCACTGCCCCCGGTGGAATTTCATCGCCATCTTGGACGAGAACGCGAGTCTGAATATTACCCCCTAAAGGATCATTATCACTATCTCGACGCAGCACCAGAGATTCGAGAATAACTAACTGTAAACGCTGACAATCCGTGTCCTCAATCGGTTCTAACTCGATATCTGCCGTCAGATGGGAGACTGATTCTGGTTCTTCGCTAGAAATTTCGAGGACTAATTGGGTGCTGATCAGTTGACAACCCTCGACGGATTTAACTCTTTCCCCGTCTTTAAAGAAAATGCGCTGCACCGATCGCAGTTCGATATGTCGTCCTCCTTCTTGGTTAGCGGAACCTTGGGTGGGAGAAGTGGATTGGTCTTCTACGGCGAACTCCTGTACTGGTCGCAGCAGTAATCCCAAACCCTCGTTAGTTTCCACCCATTCCGCTTGCCGTAACTCCTCGATCGTGACTTCGGGAGTCAACTGTGTCCCGGGGTAAATTAACTGTTCTTGGGCAATTCCGGAGGATTCCGGTTCGAGATCCATAAATAACAGCCCTGGTTTGACAATAATCTCCCGGAGGATGTCATTTTTCTGGATCACTTCCACCACACCGCTACAGTTACAGAAGATGTCTTTAACCACTTCTTCCCCTGCTTCCACATACTGCCCATCTTCCACCTGTAAGAGGGAAATATCTTTATTGACTTCGTGGGTTTCTTCGGGAATCCAGAGGATCGTGCCGCCTTTGGTGATTTCATAACCCTGTTTACGGCTGCCTTTGGCGACTTCGATATCGACGTATTTAATCATGCCACCGGTGTGGGTTTGATAGCGATCATCGATTAACTCGGCGACAATGGCATGATTCTGTACTTTTGTCCCCGGAGTGGTTTTCAGTAGGAAGCTTTGACCATCTCCCGTGTGAATAATAAACTGTTCCCGACCGGCACTACTCTCTACTTTTACTTCGGCCTGATCCAAGGACACGGAAGCGGTGACGATATCGATTTCCCGGCTATTGGGGGCTAAACGCACCAAACCGCCGTTAGTGGATACCAGCTTAGTTTCTGCTAAAACATCTCCCACTTGTACTTTATCGCCGTTACTGACCACGGGTTCGGCCCCGGTTGGCAAGTTATACACTTCTCCGGAAAGAATCCATAGTAATCCCCCCCGTTGGGCGATGCGGGTGGTGTTGCCTTGGCGATCAGTTTTTTCTTCTGGCACTAATTGGGAGAATAGCACCTCACCAGCTAAGTCACTGGTTACGTCTTTTGTGGCTTTTTCTGTCGATTTTTGGACTTTATCGGAGGTAATTTCCGCTAGTAACTGTTCCTCGCTTACCGTTGCGCCATCGGTGACAAATAGCAGCGACCCCGGAGTCAAAGAGTAGGTGACGGTTTCTTTAGTTTTATCCTTGGGTGTTAATTTAATTTCCCCCGGGGCCTCCACCTGATCCCGTTCATCCCCGTGGCGAGTTCGCACGTTACGGATACTTAACCCCGGCAGAAAACGCACGCTTCCCTCGAAGGGACTCCGCACTTGCCGGGCCACTTCTCCGGTAAATACGCCCCCGGTGTGGAAGGTACGCATAGTTAACTGAGTCCCCGGTTCCCCGATCGATTGGGCGGCAATAATCCCCACTGCTTCCCCCATATCCACCGGATGACCGTGGGCCAGACTCCAACCGTAACAGGTTTGGCAAACTGAGCGGGCTGCTTCACAGGTTAAGGGGCTGCGGACTTTGATTTTATCGACCAGTTTGCCCAGTTTTTCGGCGGTTTCATCATCGATAATCTGGTTGCGGGTGGCGATCACTTCTCCCTTGACCACCACATCTTCGGCCAAGGAACGACCTAATAGGCGATCGCTTAAGGGAATTAACACGCGATCGCCATCGGTCATAGCAGTTAATTCGATGTAACGATTGGTGCCACAATCTGCCTCGCGGACGATGACATCTTGGGACACATCCACTAGACGACGGGTCAGATAACCGGAATCTGCCGTCCGTAGGGCGGTATCAACTAAACCTTTGCGCGCCCCGTAGGAGGAAATAACGTATTCGGTAACGGTCAATCCTTCCCGGAAGTTAGTCTTAATCGGGAGGTCAATAATTTCCCCCTGGGGATTAGCCATTAATCCCCGCATTCCCACTAACTGACGTACTTGGCTCATATTACCCCGCGCCCCAGAGAAAGCCATCATATAGACGGAGTTGAGGGGATCGGTCACTTGGAAGTTGCGAATTACTTCATCTTTAAGTGATTCAGATGTACTATTCCAAGTATCAATTACTTTTTGGAAGCGTTCCACTTCGGTGATTTCCCCGCGCACATAACGCTGTTCGGTTTGCCGGATTTCCTGTTCGGCACTTTCGATCATTTGTCGTTTAGCCGGCGGTACGGTTAAATCATCCACACTAATGGAAACCCCTGCTTTGGTAGCGAAACGAAACCCGAGGTTTTTCAATTCATCGGCCATTTGTGAACAGCGCGCCGAACCGTAGTTTTGATAGGCCCAAGCGATCAGTTTTTTCAGTTTTCCTTTGTCAACAGTTTGGTTATAAAACATCTCGATCCCAGTAAGTGGTTGGACAAAAGTAAAGTTAACCGTGGGGTAAGGAGTCAGGAGTCAGGAGTCAGGAGTCAGGAGTCAGCTTTTATTTATTCTCGCTGCTCCGGCGCTCCCCAATTCCTCATCACCTAACTTGAAAGAGGGTGTAGGGTGTGGGGTGTAGGGAAAGAAACCTCTTTCATCTGTGGGGGTGAAAATTTTTTCATCGGGACTGACTCCTGACTCCTGACTTCTCACTGATAACTGATAACTGATAACTGAAATTACACTTCCGATTCTTCTTCCTCAAAGTCTTCCGTGGTTAAAGATTCGTAGGTGGGGCGAGAGGGGGCGCGACGACCGACATCGACCATCAGATCCACCTCCACATCGCGGGAAGTACCATCGGGGGCATTTTCCACCTTGTGAACGGCGATATCGAGGCCGAGGGATTGCAATTCTCGCATCAAAACCTTAAAGGATTCTGGCGTACCCGGGCGGGGAATCGGCTTGCCTTTTACGATCGCATTTAAGGACTCATTCCGTCCTTGCATATCATCGGATTTTACCGTTAGCAATTCCTGCAAGGTATAGGCCGCCCCGTAGGCCTCCAGGGCCCAGACTTCCATTTCTCCGAAGCGCTGACCCCCCTGTTGAGCTTTACCGCCCAGGGGTTGCTGGGTAACCAAGGAGTAGGGACCGGTAGAACGGGCGTGAATTTTATCATCAACCAGGTGAACCAGTTTTAACATATAGGCCATACCGACGGTAACGGGACGGTCAAAGGGTTCCCCGGTGCGACCATCGTAGACGGTGACTTTGCCGGCGTGTTCTTCCTTGAACACCCAATCGCGATTGGGTTTTTTCGAGGCACTTTCTAGCAATCCGTGGACGGTTAAACGGCTGGCTTCTTCCCCGTACATTTCGTCAAAGGGAGTAATCTTAAAGCGCACGCCCAGATTTTCGCCGGCCCAACCCAGTAAACATTCAAACACCTGACCGACGTTCATGCGACTGGGAACCCCTAGGGGATTGAGAACGATATCGACGGGACGACCATCGGGGAGGTAGGGCATATCTTCTAGGGGTAGAATGCGAGAAATAATCCCTTTATTGCCGTGGCGACCCGCCATTTTATCGCCCACTTGGATTTTGCGTTTTTGGGCAACGTAAACCCGTACCACCATATTGGCCCCGGGGGGTAATTCGTCCCCCTGTTCGCGAGTAAATACCCGCACATCCACTACCCGGCCTTTTTCGCCGTTGGGGACGCGGAGGGAGTTATCCCGTACATCCCGGGCCTTTTCGCCGAAAATTGCCCGCAGTAGTTTTTCTTCGGGGGGTTGGTCTGATTCGCCTTTCGGGGTGACTTTCCCCACAAGGATATCGCTGGCTTCTACCCAAGCACCGATGCGAATAATGCCGCGTTCATCGAGGTTTCGCAGGGCATCTTCACCGACGTTGGGAATTTCCCTGGTGATTTCCTCCGGTCCGAGTTTAGTTTGACGGGCTTCGATTTCGTATTTTTCGATGTGGATGCTGGTGTAGGTGTCTTGTGCCACCAGTCTTTCACTGATTAAAATTGCGTCTTCGTAGTTATAGCCTTCCCAGGGCATATAGGCGACGAGGATATTCTGGCCGAGAGCTATTTCTCCTCCTTCGGTGGCGGAACCATCGGCGAGAATCTGCCCCGGCACAACTTGTTCCCCTTGATAGACTAAAGGACGCTGATTTAGGCAGGTATCTTGGTTAGAGCGTTGATATTTCTGAATTTCGTACTCGATCTCGCTCTTGCCAAAAATCTCTTTGTCTTGATCCGCTACTTTGATGCGAATCCGGTTAGCATCGACGTAGGAAACGACCCCATTGGTACGGGAAACGATGACCATGCCGGAGTCGCGAGCGGCCTGTGCTTCCAATCCAGTGCCAACCAGGGGACGTTCGGGACGCAGCAAGGGAACCGCTTGTCGCTGCATATTAGACCCCATCAGGGCGCGGTTAGCGTCGTCGTGTTCGAGGAAGGGAATCAGAGAAGTTGCCACCGAGACAATTTGAACGGGGGAAACACAAACGTAGTCCACTTGTTCGGGGGAAGTGGTGGAGAATTCCTGCCGATAGCGCACGGGGATAGTTTCGCCGAGGATATAACCATTTTCATCGGTGGCCACGTCTCCCGGTGCGACTCTGAGATCGTCTTCTTCGTCGGCGGTGAGGTATTTAACGGGGAGATCGTAGCGGACTCGGCCATTTTCCACCGCATAACAGGGGGTTTCAATAAAACCGTAGTCGTTGACGCGAGCGTAGGTGGCCAGGGAACCGATTAAACCGGCGTTGGGACCTTCTGGGGTTTCCACGGGACAAATGCGACCGTGGTGGGAGGGGTGAATGTCGCGCACGGCAAAACCGGCCCGTTCCCGGGTGAGACCGCCGGGTCCAAGGGCGGAAATACGGCGTTTATGGGTCAATTCCGCCAGGGGGTTGGTTTGATCCATGAACTGGGAGAGTTGCGAGGAACCAAAGAATTCTTTAATTGCCGCTACTAGGGGTTTCGGGTTGACTAGGGAAGCGGGGGTGAGGTTTTGGGATTCGCTGACGGTCATCCGTTCCCGAATGATTCTTTCTAAGCGGTTTAAACCTACTCGCACTTGGTTTTGGAGCAGTTCACCCACGGAACGGACGCGACGGTTGCCGAGGTGGTCGATGTCGTCGGTGTTGCCGATGTCAAATTCGAGGTTAATTAGGTAGTCGATCGCCGATAAAATGTCGGTGGTGGTGAGAACGCGCTGGTTATCGGGGACGTTGAGGCGTAGTTTTTTGTTGAGTTTATAACGACCAACGCGACCGAGATCGTAGCGTTTATTGTCAAAAAAGCGCGATTCGAGCAGTTGTTGCCCGCCGGTGACGGTGGGAGGTTCCCCGGGGCGTAGTTTGCGGTAGAGGTCGAGCAGGGCCTCTTCTTCGCTGGGATTGCCTTCTTTGTCGAGGGTTTTTTGGTAGAATTCGGGATGGCGTAGGGAGTCAAAGATTTCGTTATCGCTCAATCCGATCGCTTTCAGGAGAACTTGGGCGGATAGTTTGCGAGTTTTGTCGATTCTGACCCAAACTAAGCCGTTTTTGTCGGTTTCAAATTTTAACCAAGCTCCTCGGTTCGGAATCAGGGAAGCGGAGTAGGTGCGGCGACCGTTTTTGTCGATTTCGGCTTTGTAGTAAACACCGGGGGAACGGACGATCTGATTGACGATGACTCGTTCGGCCCCGTTAATGATAAAGGTTCCCCGTTCGGTCATCAGGGGTAAATCGCCGATAAACACTTCCTGTTCGATATTTTCTCCCGTTTCTTTGTTGATTAGACGGGTAGGAACGTACATCTGAACGGAATAGGTGCTATCGCGTCGTTTGGCTTCATCGACGTTGTATTTCGGTTCTTTGAGTCTGTAGTCCTGGCCGAGGAAATGTAGTTCTAATTTACCTGTATAGTCGCTGATGGGGGAAAAGCTGTTCAGTTCCTCGATTAGTCCTTCTTCCAAAAACCACCGAAAACTGGAGTGTTGGATTTCGATGAGGTCGGGTAAGAGGTTAAAGGTAAGATTGTTCATAATGGTTACAAGGGCTGATGACACGATAGCGACGGTCGGATATCAGTGAGCGGTGAGGAGTTGGGTGATGGGGTATTGGGGAGAAAAGCCGTCTCCTGACTCCTGACTCCTTTCTCCTGTCTAATAAACTATGTTTTTTAACTGGGGAGTTGAAATAATTTGCGGGCGTTGTGGGTGGTTTGTTCGGCTAGGGTTTCGACCGGATAGCCGCGCAGACGGGCGACGGTTTCGGCCACATGGAAGACGAAAGAGGGTTCACAGGGTTTACCGCGGTGGGGATTGGGGGAGAGAAAGGGGCAATCGGTTTCGATCAGTAGGCGATCGCTGGGGACAATTTGGGCGGCAGCTTGCACGGTTTTACTGTTTTTGAAGGTGACGATGCCGCTAAAGCTGATGTAAAAACCCAAATCTAAAAACCATTGAGTTTCTTCGGGGTTGCCAGTCCAGCAGTGCATCACGCCGTCAATTTTGCCCACTTGTTGCCGAAAGGCACTGATTTCCTGCCGCATTTCCTTCGCCGCATCTCGACAATGGATAATCACGGGTTTATCGAGACGATGGGCGATTTCTAATTGCGTCCAAAAGACCTGTTTTTGCTGCTCTTGATTATCCGCTTTATAGAAGTCTAAACCCATTTCCCCGATCGCCACAACGCGCCGATCAGATCGGGCTAGGGATTCGATCTGATCGGCACTATTATCTCGCCATTTTTGGGCATCTAGGGGATGTAAACCGACGGCGAAGGAAATTTCCTCAAATTGATCAGCAATGGCTTTAATCGCTGCAAATTCCTCTGGTTCGACACAGGAGTGAACCAGATGAACGACTCCCACACTTCGCCAACGTTCGGAGATAGCGGGCAAGTCGGCTTGCAAAACGTCAAAGTTCAGATGAACGTGCGTATCTATTAATTGCATCGACCCCCGATCGCTTGTTGCGTCTGTCCTGATTACAGCTTAATTGTTTCCTAGGAAGCTTGGCTAACTTTTTGCCAAGCTTTGGCTAAACCGGCTTTTTTTCTAGCGCCGTTGTTCCGGTGCAAGACGTTGCGCTTGACGGCTTTATCAATTTTACTGTAAGCTTCTGATAGAGCTTGTTGGGCGCTTTCTAGCCCTTCTGGGCTGGGGTTGGATCCGTAGGCCGAGACAGCGACAAGACATTTTTTGATCAGGGTTCTTACGGCTGACTTGTACGCTTTGTTGCGTAGTCGATTTCTTTCGGAGATTTGGACTCGTTTGAGTGCAGACTTTGTATTAGCCACAGTCGTTTCTTGTTCTCAATACTGGTATGGTTGACTCGGGACATAGACAAACCATAATAACAGATTTGTGCTATTTGTTGCAAGAGTTTTCTGGACAAGATTGGGGCAACCCCAAAGATACTTTCAGGATGAGGTTCCCACAGACGGGGAAGGATTGAGGGTTAAGGGGACTGCCACACCTGAATTCAGGTTCAGGGAATTTTGTCATGACTGTCCCGATAACTATCGCCAAACTTGTCCTGAGGGGCTAAAGTGTGCTATAAGCAGTCAGACCCTTTCAGGGTCTTTATTCTTTCTGATTAGGTAAATTACTGATGACTGAAGCTAAACGCGCCCTAATTACCGGCATCACCGGTCAAGATGGTTCCTATCTGAGCGAATTATTATTAGAAAAAGGCTATGAAGTCCACGGTATCATCCGTCGTACTTCAACTTTTAACACCGATCGCATTGATCATATCTACACTGACCCCCACCAGCCCGATACTAAATTATTTCTTCATTATGGCGACCTCACCGACGGGACGACCCTGCGGCGTATCCTCGAACAAGTGCAACCGGTAGAAGTGTATAATTTAGGCGCTCAATCCCATGTGCGAGTCAGTTTTGATGCCCCAGAATACACCGTTGATGCTGTGGGAGTGGGGGTCTTAAGATTACTAGAAGCAATTCGGGATTATCAAAAAAGAACCGGCATCGAAGTGCGTTTCTATCAAGCAGGTTCCTCGGAAATGTTCGGGAAAGTCATGGAAGTTCCCCAAAAAGAAACCACGCCATTTTATCCCCGCAGTCCCTACGCTTGTGCGAAAGTTTACGG
>NZ_JACJQV010000233.1 GCF_014696875.1 Microcystis wesenbergii FACHB-1317
GAAAAACAGTATTTTACCTTGGGAACACACATTGATAACGCTCCTGACGGTTGGAATGATTTCGAGATTGAAATTGGGCTATTATCAGACCAACTTATTATCAGCGGAGAAAGTGTCAGTAAAGCTAGTAAAGATCAGGAATTCACACTTTACAAAATTGATGGCGATCCTAACCGACACACCGATGAAATTAGGGTGATGTATAACAATTTTAAGACAGGTAAAAATAAGCCCCATATACCTTGTTCTAACCGACAAGCCATTTTTTATCAATTGGAAACTCCCAGTCGGTTCCAGCAAAATCATACTCAATCACAAAAAATTATTCCAGCAGTTACTAAAGTAATTCGAGAAACCTTGAGAAATATTGTCTTTCTTGATCCTCGTCCAGAAGTAATGCGGGATTATGCTTACGCTAAATATGATGATATTAAAGAAGATGGCTCTAACCTTTCTAGTGTTCTTTACGCAGTTTGTCAGCAGGGAGAGACTCAAAAAAACAAGTTGCTTGACTTCATTCGTTCATTACCAGAACAGGATATTACCGATATTCGCTTTAGCATTACAGACCGCAACGATGTTATGGTGAGACTAATAGAGTCTTTTGGGAACAAAGAACATAAGGTGGATGCTCCTTTGTTGTCTGATGGTACTCTGAGAGTTTTAGCGATTGCTGCAACTCTACTAAGTGTAAATCCTGGAACTTTCGTAATTATTGAAGAGATCGATAATGGTGTTCATCCCAGTCGTGCAGATAATTTAGTTAAGCAAATTCGGGAGATTGCCTTAGAAAGAAAACTGAGGGTACTGATCACCTCCCATAACCCGGCGTTACTAGATGCAGTACCCGATAGTGATATTGGAAATGTACTTTGTTGTTACCGAGATCCGCAAGCAGGAGATAGTCGTATTGTCCGATTAGCTGATTTAGAGCGTTTCCCCGAATTAATTGTGCAGGGAACTCTTGGTCAGTTGATGACTAAACAAGTATTAGATAAGTTCTTAAAGGATAAGTCCACAGCAGAACAACGTCAACAAAACGCGCTAAGTTGGTTAGAGCAATTAAAACAGGGAGAAGTAGCCTGATGGGAGCTATTTGTCTGATCGATACTTCGAGCTTTTTAGAGATACTTAATGTTCCCCACAAAGCGAGTCAATCTGAGTTAATACTTCAAGAGTTAAAAGAGAAAATTAAAGCTGGGGAATCTCTTTTTTTGCCAATGGCGACCATTCTGGAAACTGGCAATCATATTGCCAAAGCCAAAAAGGTAGATGGCAATCAGCGACGTATTTGTGCAGAAAAATTTGTAAATCAGGTAACACAAGCTCTTGAAGGAAAATCTCCCTTCACCCCTATTAATTTTCTAAAGCAAGAAGACCTGCAAGGGTGGTTAAAAGAGTTTCCTGATCAAGCGATGCAAGGTAGGGGACTGGGAGACCTTTCTATCATTCATGATTGGCAAAGAATTTGTGATCAAAATCTAGGCCGCCGCGTCTATATATGGTCTTTGGACAAACACCTTAAAGGTTACAATCGGCCACCGAAGTTATGAGTAATTGACTACGGATTTACTTCTAATAGTCGATTTGTAGTTTAAGAGGTGGAGATTTAATTAGGGCTGGCTGAATAAATCTAAAAACCTTGCTGGATAAGACTTTTAGACCTTTTTGGAAATCAAAAAGTACCGGACCTGGGAGTGAGCGGGGGGGAAATTCAGGGACTTTTTCCCTGAAAATTAGGTAATTGACCACCTCAAAATCGGTAAAACCCCACACCCCACACCCCACACCCTGCCCCCACGAAAAACTTTTTCAGCAAACCCTAATTAGAGATTAGCGAAGCTTAATCCACCGAAAAACATAATCCACTAAATCGCGACAATTCGTCAGGATAACCATTAAGCGGTGCGTCAACGATAGCTTAACACCCTCTACCACTGTCAACCTAACTTCTAATTAGGTTGCTTAGGTTTTTCAAGTTGCTCTTTAACTAATTCTAAGGGAAGTTTTAACACTCTAGCAATTTGTTCGACGGTTAAGCCTTCTTTCATCAATTCTGTAGCGATTTCGAGTTTAGATTCTTCAGCAAGATTAGATTTTTGTAATTGATTTTCTGGTAGTTGATTACAGATATGACCTTTATTAATTTGTACGGGATTTATTACATTAAAGTTATGAGAGACATTATAATAATATCTTCGCAGACTAGACCTAAGATTGGCTTTATTAACTTCTTCTCCTAAAATTTCCGATAAGGTTTTCCATAGCTTACCGGCTACATCCTTGACATATTTCTCGGAACGATGATGATTTTTAGCGATTTCTGTATATTTTTGGTGGTTAATCACCCCTTCTAAGATTTCAGACTGAACATCATCTAAATTTTCTCCTGTATAGGAGAAGATGAGATTATCAACAGTTGTAATTAAAGAGTGAATATCAAAATTGTTCATTGTTAAACACAGAATCCAGATTAATAAGCTTTTACCTGACATTATATGACATTATCAGTTGTACGGTCAATTTAATATTATTTTTAGATTTAAGTTATGTGTCTTAATACTGCTTTATATAGCTTTAAAACGCTCTCATTCCCTCGAAAAAGAACCCAGTAACGTCGGTTAAATTGCCTTTTTTATATAACTCATTCCCCCTTAATTGAATAAGTTGAGGGGGATTTTTATAGATTAATTTTCGGCTTCATTTTCTAAAATTTCCTGTAATTGTGAACGCAATGGAGTTAGATTATTTTCAATCGTCCGCCAAGCAATTGCCAATTCTACCCGAAAATATTCATGAAAAATGACATTTCGCATATCTCCCATTAAACGCCAAGGAATTTGAGAATAACGCAATTGTATCTCACTAGGAATATTTCTAGATGCCTCACCAATAATTCCTAAATTATAAAGAACTGCTTTAAGAGTCACTCGATTTGAGCTAAAATCTTCAAAGGTCATATTAGCCGTCCATTCCAAGATTTCATCAATGGATTCAATAATATCTTGAAGACGAAGTTGCCAATCTCTAAAAGGCATTAATCACATCCTTTAATACAGGTTGTCGTAAATGTTCTTTTAAAGAATCTTGAGTACCTAAATCAACAGAACATCCTAATATATCTTCTAAGTAAAGTCGTACCTCGATAAACTCAAATAACCCTACCGCTTTACTAAATTCTACCAATAAATCTACATCACTGTCAAAACGTGCTTCATCCCTTGCTACTGAACCAAATAGAGACAGAGATTTTACCCCTAGTTTTTCTAATTGTTCTCGGTGTTTTGCGAGAATTGTTAGTACCTCATCTCGTTTCATGGCTATTTCCTGAAATCTGATTCCTTCATTGTAACCTTAATGGTTGTCTCGTTGATATTGGCTCTCATGATGAAGTTTATTAAAATAGAAATTATTATTGAACTTAGAAATGCTCTGCCAGTGCCAAATACCACCATTAATTAGGTGACTTAGGTTTTTCAAGTTGCTCTTTAACTAATTCTAAGGGAAGTTTTAATACTCTAGCAATTTGTTCTACGGTTAAGCCTTCTTTCATCAATTCTGTGGCGATTTCGAGTTTATATTCTTCTTCTGGATCAAATTTTTGTAATTGGTTTTCTGGTAGTTGATTACAGATATGACCTTTATTAATTTGTACGGGATTTATTACATTAAAGTTATGAGAGACATTATAATAATATCTTCGCAGACTAGACCTAAGATTGGCTTTATTAACTTCTTCTCCTAAAATTTCCGATAAGGTTTTCCATAGCTTACCGGCTACATCCTTGACATATTTCTCGGAACGATGATGATTTTTAGCGATTTCTGTATATTTTTGGTGATTAATCACCCCTTCTAAGATTTCAGACTGAACATCATCTAAATTTTCTCCTGTATAGGAAAAGATGAGATTATCAACAGTTGTAATTAAAGAGTGAATATCAAAATTGTTCATTGTTAAACACAGAATCAAGATTAATAAGCTTTTACCTGACATTATATGACATTATAAGGTGTACGGTCAATTTAATATTATTTTTAGATTTAAGTTATTTGTCTTAATACTGCTTTATATAGCTTTATATAACTTTAAAAGCCTTGAAAGAAAATTTTAGGGTTAGTAAGCTTGGGTGGACGTTCAATCATTTACTACAAGCTGAGGAGTATTTATCATGTTGTTAAATCTAATCCAAAAAGGACTTTACTTATCAAGTCTTTTTGCTGTATCCCTTTTCTTGCCTATCAAAGCGGTGGGACAAATTACTGGTATTACCTTTAATCAAGCCAACTTTGATCTTGATAGTGATATTACTACTAATTCTAATTGGGGTCAAACTGATTTATCTTTTATTGGTAGTTCAGATTTTCAGTATTTTAACCTTGTAGTAAACGGGAATTGGCTAATTCAAGATGATCCTCTTTTAAGTATAGAAGGTTCTGGTATTTCACAGACACTAACTTTCAATTTTGATTTAGGAAATACAATTGGTAATGATGTTTCTTCTCTTGATTATATAGCCTCTTTGACAAGCACACCTTTAGGTATGCAACCTTCAGGAACACCATTAACATCTTCAGTAGGAGATGTTGATATCATAACAGGAGGATGTTTATCTGGTATAGCTCCACTTCCTCTTACAGTTCCTCAACCAATTATAGGTGGAACGCCAGTAAACTGGGCTTATCATCCAGGAATGGTTAATCAAGATGTTGGGAAGAATGAATGTGCGCCGGGGGCATTTTCTAACAGTCTAAAATGGCTAGATATAGAAAACAAAATACCTGAAACTTTAAAAAGTATTGAAGGTCTTAAACAGATTTTGATGACTACACCAGATGGGACTGCTGTACCTGCTTGGTCAAAAAAACGTGATGCTCTCAAAGATTATGTCACCACTAAATATTTTGGACCTGGTGATGGTCTGTTTATCATGAATGATGCAAACATTATTGATCAGATAATTGCTGAAATAAAACATGGTGAAGATGTTGAAATTTGGGGTGAAGGCCATGCTGCTGTTTTAACCTGTGTCATCAAGTTTGCTGACGGAAGAGCGCAACTTTGTATAACCCACGATACAAAACAAGGAATGCCAGGGGGTACTATTACTGAAAAAGCAATTTATAATCCCATAACGGGTCAATTTGACACTGCTGCTACGTTTATGCCTGTAGGATCGACAATTCGAGGATTTATTTCAGAGTCAAAAATTCCGGAACCTTCAACAGTAACGGGTTTGTTAGGTCTTGGAATACTTGGTGCAGGTGCAACCTTAAAACGCAAAGTAAAACGCTCTCATTCAACCGAAAAATAACCCACTAACGTCGGTTAAATTGCTTTTTTGTATAACTCATTCCCCCTTAATTTTAGACCAGTTGAGGGGGATTATTTGTTAGGTTTAGGCTTTGCACTATAATGGTTGATAATTAAAATGAGGTCTTAAAATGGAACAGCAAACCCTAAAAGGGACTTGGGAATGGCTGTGTCCTCAACTTGCCTACGCATTTGAAAAGTCCCCACTATAAATCTTAGGGAGACTTAGACAATTTAGCTGATGGAAAATAGCTGATGCACTTGCGCTAGGGTTTTCGTATCTTGAAAAAACCGTTTTTTGTCTAAGTTCTAAGGGAGTTATACTAGCGCACTTTGCCCCCTAAAAGCTATCATCTTGAAAGGGGGCATTTAAGAAGTATAGTGAGCGACTCTTTTCTAGGCACAGTTCATGCTGAATAACTTAACAGTTAAAAATTTGACGGTTTTTCCCGAAATCCAGCTGCAATTTTCCCAAAATCTGAATGTCATTGTCGGGGAAAACGGAACAGGCAAAACTCATCTTCTCAAGATTCTCTATTCGGCACTCGCTACCAGTGGGGAAGAAGGGCGAAAATCTCCGAACGGAACGCCAACAAAAACTTTATTGCAAACTCGTTTAGCCGATAAACTGATTCATGTATTTCGCCCCGATTATTTAGGAAGGCTCACCCGCAGAAAGCAAGGACGAGAACGATGTGACGTAAAATTACACTTTCAAGATAGTCGATTTAATTTTGCTTTCAGTTTCGCAACTAATAGTAAAACAGAAGTCTCCCTAGAGGAAGTTCCAGAGGCTTGGCTTGATGTATCTTCTGCCTATTTTCCTACTAGAGAGCTATTGACAATTTTCCCAAACTTTGTATCTCTATACGAAAGTCATTATCTTGAATTTGACGAAACTTGGCGAGATACTTGCTTACTTCTCGGCGCTCCTTTGCAACGTGGCAATAAGGAAAAACCCATTCAAAAGTTATTGGAACCGATCGAATCGGCGATGGGAGGTTCGCTAGAGTTAGATAAAAATGGGCGTTTTTATCTAAAAAATGAAAGTGGACGATTCGAGATGCCTCTCGTTGCCGAAGGAAATCGTAAATTAGCGATGTTAGCTCGTCTAATCGCCACTGGTGTGTTAATGGAAAAAGGTGTTTTATTTTGGGATGAACCGGAAGCGAATCTCAACCCTATTTTGATCAGAGAAGTCGCTAAGAGCATCGTCAATCTTAGTCATGCGGGTATTCAAGTCTTTCTGGCAACCCATAGTTTATTTTTACTACGAGAACTGGAAATTTTAATGAGCGATCGAGATAACTTTCCCCTGAATACGCGTTTTTTCGGCCTACATTTCTCCGATGGTGCTGTAGTCGTTCAACAAGGAAATACAAGCGATGAAATCGGTGAAATCACAGCCCTTGATCAAGAGCTTGCTCAATCCGATCGCTTTTTAAGTATGGGAGAAGAAAGACGGTGAGGGTTAAAGTGGACGGCATAATCTTTGATTTTCCCGATTCGTGGCAAGTCAGTAAATACGATAATTGGGCTTTTTATCGTCACCATTTCTCTACAATGCTAGATGGAATTAAAGGAGTTGATTTGATTGCGATTTATCGACAAGATATCTGGTTAATTGAGGTGAAAGATTATCGCCAGTCACGTCGTACTAAAGCTCAAGATCTCGCCGAAGAAGTTACCGAAAAAGTTCTCTATACAATCGCTGCTATGTTACCAGCGAAGATTAATGCCTCTGACAAATCCGAAGCAAATTTTGCCAGAAAAGTTCTTCAGGGAAAACAATTACAGGTTGTCCTTCATCTTGAACAACCGGAAACACATTCCCGACTTTTTCCCCGCGCCATTAACCCTGTAGATGTGCAGCAAAAACTGAGAAGATTAATTAAGCCGATCGCTCCTCATCCAAAGGTAGTAGAATCTACTCGGATGCAGAGTGTACCGTGGAGTGTAATTTAATTCTCATATTCTCAACTGGCAAATTAATATAACTCATTCCACCTTAATTTTAGATCAAATGAAATTAGTTGCTGACAAGAGTTTTAAAAGAGCATTTAAAGAATTTATCAAGAAAAATCCTCAACTTAAATAAAAGTTATTGAGTATCTTAGATTGATTAGAAGCTTATCCCTTTCTTCCTTCTTTAAAGTCTCATAAGTTAACAGGAAGTTTAGAAGGATATTGGTCTTTTTCTGTTGCTTACGATTGTCGTATTATTTTTACGTTTCGTCAAGATACTGAATTGCTATAGATAAGGATAATTTTCTTTCTTGCCTTTAATTCTCCTATTCTAAACTGGTAAAAAGTCAAAATCTATGATTTCTGCAAAGGTATAAGGACAAACTTGCGGAAACGTATCCAAAGATAAACCAGTTTTTTTGATCACCGATCGCTTGGCTTTATCATAAATTATATCTAACCTAGAAGCTCCATAATTGTAGAGGGTTTTTGACTGGAATAAAATTTCTAGTTCTAGACGGAAATTATCGATTTCATCGGCCCATCCCCTGCCACAATTACCTTTTTCAGTCAGCCAATACTGATACATCAATAAATGTTTAACGGTTTGAATTAGATAGCTTTCCACTTTGTTTCTTTGTTCTCTCCCCAAATCTTCTATCTCCGTTAAAAGATGTTCCCAATCTAAATTTTTAATCTCCCCGCGTCGAATTTGTTCGGTGGTTCGCTCAATCCACAAAACAAAGTCCTGATCATAAAGCTGTTTTAATTCTTCCCACTGCATAGATTTTTGAGATTGAGCCGCGCTTTTATGATCAATCATAAACAAAACCCCCCACCAATGGGCGGGGGGTTTTTTAGTCACCTAATTCAAGGTTTAGCCGAACTTGCCAGCAGTGGAAGCGATCAAGAAGGCGGCGTAGGTGAAGATATAGCCAACGGTGAAGTGAGCTAAACCAACCAAACGAGCCTGAACGATCGAGAGAGCCACGGGTTTATCTTTCCAACGAACGAGGTTCGCCAGAGGAGTGCGTTCGTGGGCCCAAACGATAGTTTCGATCAACTCTTGCCAGTAACCACGCCAAGAGATCAGGAACATGAAACCGGTTGCCCAAACGAGGTGTCCAAAGAGGAACATCCAGGCCCAGACAGAAAGGTTATTAACACCGTAGGGGTTGTAACCGTTGATTAACTGAGCCGAGTTAGCCCAGAGGTAATCGCGGAACCAGCCCATCAGGTAGGTGGAGTTTTCGTTAAACTGAGCCACGTTACCCGACCAGACACCGAGGTGTTTCCAGTGCCAGTAGAAGGTTAACCAACCCAAGGTGTTCAACATCCAGAACATGGCTAGGTAGAAGGAATCCCAAGCAGAGATGTCGCAAGTACCGCCACGGCCCGGACCGTCGCAAGGGAAGGAATACCCGAAGTCTTTTTTATCGGGCATTAATTTGGAACCACGAGCGTCTAAAGCACCTTTAACCAGGATTAGAACGGTGGTGTGTAAACCAAGAGCGATCGCATGGTGAACGAGGAAGTCGCCAGGACCGATGGTTAAGAATAGGGAGTTAGTGCCGCTATTGATTGCGTCTAGCCAACCGGGTAACCAAACATCACCGTAGTTGGGATAGGCGGTGTAAGCGATGCTATCGGGGTTAGACAACAGTACGTTCATGCCGTACAGGGTTTTACCCGAAGCTGCTTGCACGAATTGAGCAAACACAGGTTCGATCAAGATTTGTTTTTCGGGAGTACCGAAAGCGACGACCACATCGTTATGAACGTAGAGGCCGAGGGTGTGGAAACCTAAGAAAAGGGAAACCCAGCTTAGGTGAGAGATGATCGCTTCTTTATGCTCCAGCATCCGCGCCAGCACGTTATCTTTGTTCGCTTCGGGATCGTAGTCACGCACGAAGAAGATAGCACCGTGGGCGAAAGCACCCACCGCTAGGAAACCAGCGATGTATTGGTGGTGCGTATAAAGAGCCGCTTGGGTGGTGTAGTCCTTAGCGATAAAGGCATAAGGGGGTAGCGCGTACATATGCTGCGCCACCAGAGAGGTGATCACGCCTAAAGAAGCGAGAGCCAAACCGAGTTGGAAGTGGAGAGAGTTGTTAACCGTGTCATAAAGATTTTTGTGACCGGCTCCTAACTTACCACTGGGGGGTCTGTGTGCATTGAGGATGTCCTTAATGCTGTGACCGATGCCCCAGTTGGTGCGGTACATATGACCAGCCACAATGAAGATCACAGCGATCGCCAAGTGGTGGTGAGCCATATCGGTTAACCAGAGGGACTCGGTTTGGGGATGGAAACCACCTAAGAAGGTGAGAATCGCAGTTCCCGCGCCTTGGGCAGTACCGAAAATGTGGTTAGCAGTATCGGGGTTTTCTGCATACACACTCCAGTTACCGGTGAAGAAGGGTAGTAAACCCGCCGGGTGGGGGGGAGTGGAGAGGAAGTTGTCCCAACCAACGTGCTGACCGCGGGATTCGGGGATAGCAACGTGAACGAGGTGTCCGGTCCAAGCCAGAGAGCTAACACCGAACAGAGCGGCGAGGTGGTGGTTCAGGCGAGATTCAGCGTTTTTGAACCAAGCGAGGCTAGGACGGAACTTAGGTTGTAAGTGTAACCAGCCAGCAAAGAGGAAAATCGCCGAGAGAATCAGCAGGAACACCGCACCTTGGTATAGGTCTTGGTTGGAGGTCATACCGATGGTGTAGAACCAGTGGTAAACCCCGGAATAGGCGATGTTAACCGGATTAGAAGCGCCAGCTTGGGTGAAGGCATCTACAGCGCCTTTACCGAACTGGGGATCCCAAATCGCGTGGGCGATGGGACGGATATTTAAGGGATCTTTGATCCACTGCTCGAAGTTGCCTTGCCAAGCGACGTGGAATATAGTGCCGGAAGTCCACAGGAAAATGATTGCAATGTGGCCGAAGTGCGACGCGAAAATCTTTTGGTAGAGATTCTCTTCCGTCATGCCATCATGACTTTCAAAATCGTGGGCTGTGGCGATCCCGTACCAAATCCGACGGGTGGTCGGATCTTGGGCTAGATCTTGGCTAAATTTAGGGAATTTAGTTGCCATAGCTGTTTAGGAAATTCTCCTCTCTAAATAACTGAGGCTCTTACACGAGTGCTGGTTATTTCCTTTTTTCAATTCACCCACTGTAATAGGAAACGCTTACAGAGGTATCGGTCAATCGACGCTGGTTCAGCCTAGGCTTGCCAATCCCCGGGGGACTGGCAAGCCCTTATAGGCAAGTTTAGCCAATCGAGAGACTTCTGGCCAAGAAGAATGCCCAAGTGGTGACAATACCGCCTAAGAGGTAGTGAGCCACACCAACGGCACGACCTTGAATGATGCTCAGGGCGCGAGGTTGGATAGCGGGGGCAACTCTTAACTTGTTGTGCGCCCAGACGATCGACTCGATTAATTCTTGCCAGTAGCCGCGACCACTGAACAGGAACATCAAGCTAAACGCGAAGACGAAGTGACCGGCTAGGAACATGATTCCATAGGCAGACAGGGCAGAGCCATAGGAATTAATGACTTGCGCTGCTTGCGCCCAGAGGAAATCCCGTAACCAACCGTTGATGGTGATGGCACTTTGGGCGAAGTTACCGAGGGTAACGTGGGTGACAGTGCCATCAGGGGCGACGGTTCCCCAGACATCGGACTGCATTTTCCAGCTAAAGTGGAAGATTACGACCGAGATGGAGTTGTACATCCAGAACAGGCCGAGGAAGACGTGATCCCAACCGGAAACTTGGCAGGTACCGCCGCGACCGGGACCATCGCAGGGGAAACGGAAACCGAGATTCGCTTTATCGGGAATCAGACGGGAACCGCGAGCGTAGAGAACCCCTTTGAGGAGAATCAACACGGTGACATGGATGGTGAAGGCGTGGATGTGATGCACGAGGAAATCGGCAGTACCGAGAGTGATCGGCATCATGGCCACTTTGCCACCCACTGCTACCACGTCGCCACCGAAAGCATAACTAGCGGTAGTGAGAGCGTTAGGAGCGGTGTTGCCGGGGGCTAGGGTGTGGAGACTTTGTACCCATTGGGCAAAGATGGGTTGTAGTTGAATTCCCGTATCCGAGAACATATCTTGGGGACGACCAAAAGCCCGCATGGTGTCGTTGTGAATGTATAAACCGAAGCTATGGAAGCCGAGGAAAATACATACCCAGTTCAGGTGGGAGATAATTGCGTCGCGATGACGGATCACCCGATCGAGCAGGTTATCGACGTTTTTGGCTGGATCGTAGTCCCGCACCATGAAGATCGCTCCGTGCGCTCCCGCACCGACGATTAAGAAGCCACCGATCCAAGTGTGGTGAGTGAACAAGGATAGTTGGGTGGCGTAGTCAGTCGCCTGATAGGGATAGGGCGGCATGGCGTACATATGGTGGGCCACGATGATGGTTAGCGAACCTAAGAGAGCAAGGTTAATCGCTAACTGAGCGTGCCAAGAGGTGGTCAGGATTTCGTACAGTCCTTTGTGACCTTGACCGGTGAACGGACCTTTGTGGTTTTCAAGGATTTCCTTCATGCTGTGACCGATACCCCAGTTGGTACGGTACATATGACCAGCAATGATGAATAATACAGCGATCGCCAAGTGATGGTGAGCGGTATCGGAAAGCCAGAGACCACCGGTCACGGGGTTCAAGCCACCTTTGAAGGTGAGGAAATCCGAGTAAGCACCCCAGTTAAGGGTAAAGAACGGGGTCAAACCCTGGGCGAAACTGGGATATAAATCCGCCATCTTGCTCGGTTCGAGAATGAACTCGTGGGGCAAGGGGATATCTTGGGGAGCGACTCCCGCATCGAGGAGTTTGTTCACCGGTAAAGAAACGTGAATCTGATGACCGGCCCAACCTAGGGAACCTAAGCCGAGTAAACCCGCCAAGTGGTGGTTCATCATCGATTCCACGTTTTGGAACCATTCCAGTTTCGGTGCGCTTTTGTGGTAATGGAACCAACCGGCAAACAGCATCAGGCCCGCCATCACTAAACCACCGATAGCGGTGCAGTATAGCTGATAGCTGTTGGTGAACCCGGAAGCGCGCCAGAGGTAGAACAGACCAGAGGTGATCTGAATACCGTGGAAACCACCGCCCACATCGCCGTTGAGGATGCCTTGACCGACGATCGGCCAGACCACTTGGGCGCTGGGTTTGATGGCGAGCGGGTTGGTTAACCAAGCTTCATAGTTAGAAAATTTCGCGCCGTGGAAGTACATTCCACTTAGCCAAACGAAGACAACGGCGAGATGTCCGAAGTGGGCGCTGAAGATTTTCCTGGAAATATCTTCCAGATCGCTGGTTTGACTATCAAAATCGTGGACGTTGGCGTGTAGGTTCCAAATCCAGGTAGTGGTTTTGGGTCCTTTGGCTAAAGTGCGATCAAAATGCCCCGGTTGACCCCACTTCTCAAAGGAAGTAGGTACTGGGTCTTTATCTACAATCACTTTAGCTACCGCCTCTTTGGGGGGGAGTGCCATGAGGATTCTCCTCTCTCGACAATAGACTTAGCGTTTTATTTGAGGATAGATTTTTTAACCTAAAAAAGGCAAGTTGAAATCTGACCCACCTTTTGTTAATGTCGCTTGACTTTCCTCTTGGGTGAGATTCCAGTCGAAAGCATCAATAGTAGATGATAAGTCTTTGTTCTCTCCTCTGTTCGTTGTGCTTAACAATAATTAAAATTCTCTCAATCCTTGATAGGAGAGACATTTTCTGCTATGGACGGTCTTAGTCAGGGTCAGACCGGTGATTTTTCTTTACAAAAGTTTATCAATTGTCCCTCCAGAAGCCGATTTCCCCCTTTTCTCCCCCACCAGACCATATAGAAAATTCAATAGATAGATTCTCAAAAAACAATCAAACAATTCTGTAAAATTGAGGCCATGACCTGATCTTCTCGCGCTTTTGCTGACACCGGAGCATTCAATGACTCTAGCAAAATCAATGGTTTCTATAGATTTTGGCCTTGGCTCTAGGAGGAACGTGCTATCCCTACTACATAAATTAATCCCAGTCAAAACCGTTCATATATGCCTTGTGATCGGTTTACTGACCATCCTGTTAACCGCCTGTGGCGATCGCTTGACGGCTACCAATCTCCCCACTTCGGAAACCTCTAATCTTCCCGTCGTCCAAGGCCGCATTTCTGAGGTTGCCCCCCCGGCCCTAATTCAGGAACTGCGCCCCAGTTTAGATCGTTACGCTCCCCAAGTAACGATTCTCAGTCCTCTGGCCGAACAAGTTTTCGATGACCCTCAGGTGACAGTTAAACTACAAGTGTCCGATCTGCCAATTTTCCAAGACGACACCCTGAAATTAGGACCCCACTTGAGCCTAATTGTCGATAATGAACCAGCAGCGGCTATCTACGACCTCAAGCAACCGATTATCCTAGAAAATCTTGCCCCCGGTACTCACACCCTCCGCGTCTTGGCCCTGCGGCCTTGGCAGGAAAGTTTTAAAAATGATGGGGCCTTCGCTGAAACGACCTTTCATATTCTGACAAAAACAGGCAAAAATGCCCCTGATAACAACTTACCCCTATTAACCTACAGTAGTCCGCAAGGAATCTACGGTGCAGAACCGATCCTGCTCGATTTTTATCTGAGTAATGCTCCTCTACGTCTGTCCAATACTGCCAACGAGGATAATAATCTTCAAGATTGGCGCATTCGTGTCACTGTTAACGGTGAAAGTTTTCTGCTTGATACTTGGGAACCAATCTATCTCAAGGGTTTTGCCAAGGGCAATAACTGGGTACAACTAGAATTCATCGATGGTAAGGGAAATAAAATCGAAAACGAGTTTAATACCAGCGTGCGCGTGATTAGCTTTGATCCCTCTTACCAAGACGGCCTCAGTCAATTAGTCCGCAGCGATTTATCCCCTATAATTGCCCGTAGCATCGTTGATCCCAACTATCAAACTATTCCTAGTCTAGAGGAAGAAACCCCCGTTATTGAGCCAGAAACCCCTGTTATTGAGGAGGAAAAAACTCCCATAGTTGAGGAAGAAACCCCCGTTATTGAGCCAGAAACCCCTATAGTTGAGGAAACCCCTATAGTTGAGGAAACCCCTATAGTTGAGGAGGAAACTCCTGTTATTGAGCCAGAAACCCCAATAGTTGAGGAAACCCCTGTTATTGAGCCAGAAAGCCCTGTTATTGAGCCAGAAAGCCCTGTTATTGAGCCAGAAAGCCCAATAGTTGAGGAAAACCCTGTTATTGAGCCAGAAAGCCCAATAGTGGAAGAAAAACCAGTAGAGACAGAAACAATCGAAAAGGTCGAGGAAACCCCCGAAGCGATCGAATCTCCCCTAACCACCATACCGGAGACAAAAGAGATTAACGAACCGGCCCCTGGGGTTCAGCCTCCGGTAGAAATGGAACCTATTCCCGAACCCCAGAACAATAGCGAGCAAAAAATCACCATTTTTGATCGCATTCAACAAACCTTCAATCGCTTCCAGTTAGCCTCTCCCCCAGCAGAAAAAGATATCGAACTACCCACCCTCGATCCTCAATTATTCACCAATATCGATCGATCTTAAAGCCTAGCTTGATCCGGTTTTCAGGGGAAGTGGGGAGGTGGGGATTTTTCAGTGAGCAGTGAACAGTAAACAGTAATCAGTGAAAAGAAAGTTCCCAAGTTTGGTTCTATTGGAGTTAAGGTGATCAGCTTATCTTATCGAAAAAAGGGCATAAGCCTTATGTCCCTAGCATTAATAACCATTATGTAACACAGTGAACATTTTTCACCTGATGTCCAGAAGACACCGAAGTTTTCCCCTAACACTGTCTACTCAACACTGCAATCTGATAACTGATAACTGATAACTGATAACTGATAACTGAAATCCCCAACCGCTCGATCGAGAAATTATTAAACTAATATTTCGCAATATAGACAAAATTAGGAACTAGGTTATAATCTAGAACGTCTCTAGGTAATTTACTAACTTTTTGCTTGAGGTAATTGTGTTTAACAAAATTTCCCTTGTCGCTGGTTTTGCCGGTTTAGTTGCCCTAACTACCCTTGGCGCCGTACCCGCACAAGCAGAACCGCAAAATAACGAAATCCTGATCAGTCAACTGCGCGGCCATAACACCTACAGAGGTGAGCCGCAACTTAACCCCGGTGACTATGTACTAGGTCGCGTCCGGGGAACCGTGGGTGGAATTCTGTCCATCCAATTGATCAGACCTGTGACAGTGGATGGCAAAGAAATTTTCAGTGGCGACTTTGCCGACGGAACCACCGCTCGTATTGTTGGGGATGCCACGGGTGGCGACGATGTACTATTGCAAGTGGTAGATGGCAAGTTAATTTATGTGGGTAAAGCTCGTCCCTATTGGGTTTCCCGCTTGAAACTAAAATCGGAAACCGCTACCAGCAGCAATCGCTCACAACTTTTAAGAGAAGTTAACCAAAAAGAACCCGCTTGGGGACTTCCCGCTTTACCGCCGGAAACCAGAACCTTTACGGAAGTTGCTCCTCAAACCGCTCCCGATCCTAGTGTATCTCCTATCCGCGGACTTTGGTAGTGGGAAGACATCAGCAGAAAATCTCGGCTCTCTTGGATTTGGTGGGTAAAGTGTATTCTAAGATACATTCCTCCTAGCGAGGGGGTGGAACGAACCACAAAGACACAAAGGACACAAAGATTAATCGATCCTATGTAAGTTAAACTTATCACACAGAACCTAGAAGAGCCAAATCTCTTGTCTTGAGACTTAGAAGGGTGAAAACTTTCCTCACAATCTAACCAATTTGGACTAAATAAATCCCTCTTTTTCAGATAAAAGGGGGATTATTATTGCTCTCTTAGGTTTGGTGGGTAAAATGTATTCTAAGATACAGTCCTACTGGCGAGGGAGTGGAAGGAACCACTCCAGACACAGAGGACACAAAGATTGATCGCTTCTATAGTAAGTTAAACTGATCACACAAAGAATAAGAGAGCCATGACCGAATCCAGATAGGGAAATTTCCCGATATTCACTCCAGTTCAAAAGACTGATTATTAAATTTCAAAGTCCGACAATTCTCCGTCACCGTCCGCACCACATCATCGGGCGCACCATCGGGAATTTCGGCTTCAATCTCCAGTGTTACCTTAACCCTGGCCCCACTGAGTCGGGTGAGATGCTGGATGATCTCATTGGCGATCGCTGGAGCGTCTCGATTGATCCGCAGGGGATCGATCTCAACACTGCCGTAAAACCTCCGCAGAACCAGCTTTTTCTCAACCAGATCACCGGGAGTCTCTGTCACAGTTAATCCAACACCAGAGGGTAAAGATGGCGGACGATCGCGGTCACTAGAGATAACGGGATCAGTCTCGGCAGTGGTCGGGGGATTAGCTGGTTTCTCGGCCTCTAGCTGCCCCATGGCTACATCAGGCTTAACCAGAAGGCTGTGACTGCTGATACTCGGGTTAATATCCCGAAGGATGACAAGACCAGTATATCTTTGCTTCGCCTCGTCCCAGCCCTCTGCATAACCGAAGTTCTCCTGTACAAGCGTAGAACGAACCCCCTCCCGCACAGTTTGAAGTAGAACATCCTGGTTCTTGAGACGGGGCAAGTAAAGATACTGCGCTAGGTACTCCCACAGACGTTTCAGATCGATGTGGTTAGTTGAACGCCACAGGTATTTGTCGAGGGCGTCCATCCGCAGGTTGTCACCAGAGTAATGGGTAATCAGTTGCCCCTGATGAACCAGTTTGCGGCTGGCTCGATCGATAGGGGAATCATCCCCCTGAAGAGGGGTTTCAGTCCAGTGGATGCCTTTCTGGGGGTCGGGTTGCTCTGGAACCAGCAGCCACTTATAGGTTTGGTTGAGGATCAGGCTTACCTCCTTGTCGGCTTGATCGCGCTTAGTGATCGCCTGTTTATTCTGAGAAACATCGAGATTGAGGGTTTCCCGATCCGCCACAATCGAATTCCAGGCAAGATATCCGGCGACGTTCTTCTCTAAGTTTTCCAAGTTCGACTTGTCAGCGGCAACAAATACAAGCGTATTCTTGTAATAGCGGGGGCTACCCCCTCTCTGATTGAGAATTTCCGCCACTAAACGCCGAGCGGGGCTATCTTCGGCGGATTTGCTGTGGGGTTGCCCAGGACCGAGAACTACAAGCCGCACCCCCAGATGAGGATCATCGGGAATATCAGCAGTAGATTCTGGGGCAATATGAATCCCTCCAAACTCGCCCCGCTGCTGGTCGGCCTTCAAGCGCCGGACGATTTCTTCTGTCACTTTATACCGCTCCTCAAAGAGCAGGTTTGCCCGATCTTGGGCGGTGCGGGTGACGTTCGGCTGATTGGAAATCCAGTAGCGGTTGCCATCGATGTAGAGGTAGGTGGCCCGATCTGTTAGCCGCCGTAGGGCATCACCAAAAGTGGCTACAGTCTCCCCCGGCTGCACGCAACCGAGTTTGATCCTCTTATCTTCTAGTCCTCGGTTAGCAGCCCGAATCGTGGGGGCCGAGCCAAGGTAAATAGTGCGCGTAACCCGACGGCAAGCAGAATAGCGTCCCAGGTTGGAATTTTGGCGATCGATGTCGAGGGGCAGAGAATTGGGGCCATCCACATCCTTTTCGATGATCGGAACCCAATTATCATCTAAGTAGCGGGTTAACTCCGATTGAACCTGAGCATCATCCATCGGGACGTGGGCCGGCATGATCAGAAGGCTCTTATCGTCCCGCTCCCAAAGAGAATGGATGACCTTGGCCATGAGTCGCAAAACGCCCCTGGTGCGTTGGAATTTATCGAGGGTTGACCAGTCGGAGTAGAGGCGATCGAAAAATTCCGGGTGAATGGGATAGGCTTCCCGCAGGCGGCGCCTGTAGTCAGCCTCCAGGCATTCGCTAGGAAACTCCTGGCCCTGGGTGCGATACATCTCCGAGAAGGCTTTAATCACCGCATCCCGTGCGGTATATAGTTCCGGGTCAGTAGTGGTTTGAAAGAGACGGCGGCGGACGATCTCGAAACTCTCCTCGGCACTAGCGGGTCGCCAAGGGGATTGGATGCGCCCGATCGCATTTTTAAGGCGGTCTAGAGCCTCTGTGCCTCTCTCCCCGCCAATTTCGATGTCAGAGGAGGGGATGCTCACAGCCAAAAGCGTCTGCTGGGCATTTTTCGCCGACTCGCTCAGGGTTTGGGCAAATGTAAACTGGGTGTCAAAACTACCGCCGAGAATATCGTTCTTGTCGTGCAATTGCCTGGCATAGGCAACCCATTCGTCGATCAAGATCAAACAGGGTGAAAAACGATTAAACAATATTTTGAGTGCGTCTCCCGGATTAGTGGAAGTTTCATCGGCGTTGCGAACCAGAGCGTAGCCCTCAGCGCCGCCGAGTTGCCAAGCTATTTCTCCCCACAGGGTCTTGATTTCTGGGCGATTTTGCTTGTTGTGTTCCGGTTTATAGGGGGGGATGCCACTAGGCTGGACTTTAGTGCCGACCAGAACAGCAATGTTGACATTTTCGGGGGGTTTTTTAATGTTCAGAGCTTGGAAGATCGACTCCATACCGGGAAGATCTTCGATCGCCAAAGCATTGCACAGATGGTAGAGGGCCAGCATGGCGTGGGTTTTTCCGCCACCGAAGTTAGTTTGCAGTTCAATCACCGGCTCTCCGCCATTACCACTCAGACGCAGCAGGGCATTGGTGAGGAGTTGCTTGAGTCCTTCGGTGAGGTAGGTGCGGCGGAAAAATTCCGTCGGGTCGCGGTATTCGTCAGAGCCTTCATCGAGATAGACTTGCCAGAGGTCGGCGGCAAATTCGGCCTGTTGGAAGCGTCCAGAAGCCACATCGGGGTGGGGGGTGGCGATTTCCCGCCAGGGTTTCAATCCCGACATCGGTTGTCCTTCCGTAGGTGCGATCGCTTGGCGCCTTGTCTCTCGCCGGGCCTGTTCTTCAAAGCGAAGTCTGAGGATTTCTTGCTTCTGCTTCTCCACCTCTTGGGTGTCGGCGGAAACCGAACTCAGTAGGCGAGAGATGCTATCAAAAGCCCGGTAAGCATCGTCGAGGCTGAAAGCATCGTTATGGGCCCAGGCGTTGCGGACATCTCTTAGTTCACTGGCCAGAGAGCGATCGCTTCTGCCTAGGGTTTTCTTAAAAACTTCATTCCACTGCTCCCAGAGGACAATTAGCAGGGCCGAAACGTCTTCCTTGAGGACGGCATCACCTGTCCTGCGGATCGTGTAGCTCTCAGGGAGGCAACTTAAGGCCACGGCCACCCACTTCTGGCCGTAGCTTGCTTTCATTTCTCGTTCAATGAAGGGGTATAGTCCCTCTCTGAGGAAATCTAGGGCGCGTCCGACTCGTTCACGATTGCTGATTGCCATGGGATTTGATGAGGAGTTATTTTTATAATGCCTCAATTTGGGAGAGATAACCACAAAGGCACAAAGGTCACAAAGTTTGGGGAACCACAAAGGCACAAAGGTCACAAAGTTTGGGGAACCACAAAGGCACGGAGGTCAAAAAGATTAGGTAGATGGTGTCCATAGCTCAATGTTTTTAAACCAAGTTAAGTCTCTGTAATCGAGAGTCCAGATTAGGGCGTTAAATTTTTGAGCAATGACTACCACTGAAGCATCTTCTAGACTACCCTGCCAATTGGTCATTTGTATGACTAAATCAAATGTAGTCTGCATGGTTTCCATTTCAAGCGGCACGATTGTGGTCTCTTCTTTAATTATAGTTAATGCCTTTTGCGCTACTTGTGGACATTGTTCCCTAGCTACGAATTTATAAACCTCGAACAAGATGGGTAAAGGGGTTAAAACTTCGCCAAATTCCTGCGGTAGTTGTGCAAACCCCTTTATCGCTTCCTTGTGGTAATTATCTTGGCTCGATAACAGGGCAATAAGTGGCCCAGCATCAAGGACTAATCGTCTCATGTCAAATAATCTTCGTTAACGGAGGCATCTGGTGGGGCATTCTCGACAATTCCCGCTAGTTCTAGAAGTCTAGAGGTATCTTTGGGAATTAGTTTGATTTCTAGGGCTTCTTGAACTACACTTAACGGGGTTTCTTCGGGATGCTCTTTTAAGTAGTTATTGAGACGTTTTGCTAAGTTATCGGGAACTTCAATGGTTAGTTTCATGGGGGTTACTACTTGATTTTAAAACTCTGTGTTCTCTGTGTTTCTGTGGTTTAAATTCACCACAAAGGCACAAAGGTCACAAAGAAAAGGATAGTTGTTCGGGAGAGGGTTTATATTCGTTGGCTAGGCGGGTGATTTCTGGCCAAGAGGTGACGAGGCTATTGTAAGCTATGGCTTCTTGGGTCCAACCTTTTCTGTCACAGAGGCTATAAAGTCTATAGGCGAGTTCTTTGGCTAAATCGGCTTTGTTTCCTAATTTAGCCAAGAGTTCTGCGGCTCCGGTTTCGCCGTTTTTATCGAGGGTATGGATGAGGTGTTGGGTGATTTCCCAGACGGGTGTCCGCTCATCTTTTTCTGGCTTCCAATCGGTTTTGAGATCTTCACGCTTGAGTAGTCGCACTTTACCGGCTTTTGCTTCTAGTATGCCAGCTTCAACCATGCCCTGAATACTGGTGTTTTTGGCTTTGGAGAGGGTTTCTGCATTGCCATATAGTCCTTCGTTGAATTGGTACTGCTCGAACCAAGTCAGCGCCCAACGGGTATCACTATCAAATTCTCCTTCTTGTTCGGTGAGAAATTCGTCGAGAATCTGGTTAATCAGTTGCAGGGCGGTACGAACACCCATAGAAGTGCCGTTAGATTCGAGGATAGCGGCGTATTTGGAGTAGATTGCCATCCCGGGCCCAATACTGGCTTGGGCGAGGTCAACCGGGGCAATATTGCCCTGTTGCAGCAGTTTTAGGGCTTGGGGAAGGTCGCGCTTCAGTTCGTTGAGGAATTGGCGGCGGCTGGCTTTGGGCGCGTCGGCGGGGCGCGGGCGACACACGAGAACTATAGATGAGGCGAGGGCGTTGCTGTTTTGTCCACGCATCCTTCTTGCAAGCTCTGTCCGTATTGGCCATGTGCCATCGATCATGAAATTGGACTGCATTAAGCCTTCTAACATGGTTTCCCAGCCTGTTGAAGCTAGACCAAGCTGCTGTTCTTCTTGGTCGTCGCTATCTTCTTTACTTTCTGCCTGTTTAAAAGCGTAATAAACCGTCAAAGGATAGGCTGGATCAGATGACCTATATAGCTTGTTGAACGTTGCACCTAATCCTTGTTCAAAAAATAATTTTGCCCTTTCTTTACCACCATGCCGATAGGGATCAGCTACCAATTCCGATTTTTTAGGAACAAGTACGGTAGATAAGAGTTTTGGATACAGATACACTAAGGTACTTCGCAACCAAACATAGAGAAAGTCGGACAAATCAGAGTATGGTACAGCATCATAGTAGGGAGGATCTGTCGAAAAGAGGAAGGACGCATCAGGTTCCAATTGAGCAGCGTCAATTTGCAATACTTCTCCACTAGCATTCAAACAGTTGTTAGAATCTAAAATGTGATAAATAGTTTCAATACCGCCGAAAAAATTGCCACTAGATTCAGAAAATGGATTGCTTTCTGCAAAATCCCAGGTCATCGAAATGGCTTGCCTAGTAAAGGTGTTTCTTGCGTGTTCACGGTTATTGGCCCAAGTAGCAATAGTAGAATTGCGATCTGCAAGTTTATCCACTCCAAAAGCCAAATAAGTCGCCACCGCATCCGCATAAGCCGTCGCACCTATTCCCCCATCATTAAGAGGTAAATCATCATCGGGGATTCCTGCGGCCACTGCATCAGCTTTAATCTTTTCTCTGGCTTCACTTACTAAATCGCTAAAAGTAGTGAGGGCGACGAGTTGACGGGGAGTGAATAAATCGGCGTGTTTGGTCATGCCATAAATTACTGGAGTAACATGACGAGAATTAAATACCAATTCACTTTCTGGTTTCCATTCAGGCTGTGCTTTTTTAGCGATATATTCCTGTTCCTCATCAGGAGAAAGATAAACCCTTCCCCCTTGTCCTTCAGCGACAATAGCCATTAACTGAGCATCCATCCGGCCTGCCTTACCTTCCCTACGGATATGATCCAAGAGAACAGGAGTATTACAAGCGATACAAACTGCACCCTTGCGGTTTACCGTCCCATCTGGGGCCGTACCCTTACCCGTCTTCACCTCAAAGCGGATTTTGGGTGGCACCCCAGAGACACCAAAATCATCCCCCTTTGTGTCCTCTGTGCCTTTGTGGTTAAAATCCCCCTCAGTGCCTCTGTGGTTAAAATCCCCCACAAAAGGCTCAACCCAAGCCTCCTTACCCTTCTTCGTCGAAAGCTGAAAACTGCGAACCAGAGGCATCTGACAGCCACAGGCCGGATTAGGACACTTCACCGTCCTGGCCCAAAGCCAAGCAATCACCTTAGTGTCCTTTGTGCCTTTGTGGTTGGTTTCCACCATCGGATAAAGATAGCCAATCCTTTTAAAAGCCTCATCCCGCATCCACTGACCGTAATAGCGCACATCTGCGGCCAATCCCTGGGCCCCTTCCCAGGAAGAAATCTTTTGTTTTTGGCGAGAATCGGGATTAACCGGCGGTTTATCCTTAAACTTGGGCGGAATCTCGATCAAAGCCTTAGTAATCAACACCGCCACCGGATTGAGGTCACTACCGTGGGCCTGCAACCCCAAGCGCTGTGCTTCCAAAGGAATGGAACCACCACCACAAAACGGGTCATAAGCAGGGGGGGCATATTTAGCGATATAATCGCGTATAGCATCAGGTTTAGTGGGAGGTTCTTCCCCACGTTCCCAAGCTAAACAGCGCGCAATTTCTCGCTGTGCTTCTAGCAATACTGCTGAGTTAGGCTGGTTAATCTCATCCCAAGATACCAAACCTCTAACCACCTGCTTAATGTTGCCTTTTTTGTCCTTTTCAAGGTCAATCCTACCCAAAATATCAAACAATCGCTGCCGTTCCTGATTCTGTGCTTCTTCCGTGGGAAATTTCTCTGGCCAACTGGAAGGATCATCCACCAAAGAAGCCCATAAAACCGCCCGACAAGCCGCTAAAGGTCGCCTGGCCCACCAAAGATGTAGAGTAGAGGGATGACCATGGCGAATCGACTTTTCCCGCGCTGATTCGACGTTAATGGCTTCTAGGGGGAGGGCCACTTCAATGAGTTTTTTACGGTAGGTCATGGGAGATAAAAGAACCACAAAGGCACAAAGGACACAAAGATTGAGGAACCACAAAGGCACAAAGGACACAAAGATTAACTGTTGACAAGGCGTTTGATGCCTTGTTTGAGAACGGGAACGTTAAAATTAATCAGTAATCCTAGCCAAAGCCGGCGTAATTTGAGATAGGTTAACAACTGAGCCTCGTGAATGGGGGTAAGTTGTTCAACGGTTTTCAGTTCGACAATAACCAGATTTTCCACCAATAGATCGAGACGATAACCACAATCAAGTTTAACACCGCGATAAATCACTGATTGAGGAACTTGACGCTCCACCGCTATCCCTCTATCCAATAACTCGTACTCCAAACAGGCCTCATAGGCTGACTCCAATAGTCCTGGACCCAACTCCCGATGAACAGCGATCGCCGCCCCAATAATCTCCTTAGATAAATCATTAGCCCTCTCATCCATAACCTTAGTGTCCTTCGTGCCTTTGTGGTTAATCCCCTTAGTGTCCTTTGTGCCTTTGTGGTTAATCCCCTTAGTGTCCTTCGTGCCTTTGTGGTTAATCCCCTTCGTGTCCTTTGTGCCTTTGTGGTTCAATCATATCCCCCCTGTCCCATAACTCTCCCCAATCATAATTAACACTACACGCCCCAAAATCCGGTTCTCTCTGGAATGGCCGGCGCACATATCTGACCTGAACCTCCTCTGACGGAGAAACCGAAACCAAGGCCAGCAGAAAATCCTCTGGCTTGTTAAAGGATGCAAGGATCTCGTTCTTGGTGACAGTCACCGTCTCTGCTCCTTCTACTCTACCCTTGACTTCGATAAACCGTAAGCGGCCTGTTCCGGTTCTGCGCGATTCGATGTCATAGCCGCACTTCTCGGCGCTCACATCCCGCGGTTCATACCCCAAAGCTTTTTCGGCCGCCATGACTGCCGCCATTGCCAGCTGCTCGACGCGCTTTGTCTCCCGGGCAAACATTGGCTTCCCTAAAAGTCGCCCTAACAGGCCTCCCGGTACGATGAGGGCTGCCCCCACCACCACCGGCGGCGATGGGGATAAATGACGCTCCTGCTCCAATTCAGACAAGCGTTTTTGCAACCGCGTTTGTAGTTCATCGGCCCGCATCTGGGCTTTGTTGGAATTGATCCGCGCATTTGTCTTCCCCGCTTCTTCCTGTAGGCGCAACTGGGCCGCCCGATGGTCCCAGTAGTTGATCTCCTTGGTCAGGCGGTCTTTAACTGCTATAAGGGTCTTTTCAATTAACTCTTCCTTGCGCTGCCGTACCTCCTGAAGATGGGAAGAGACAAGGTTAGCGATCGCATAATTGCGGGCCTGGCTCTCAATCTCATTACCGATAGGGAGAGAATCAAGGATCGGCCCTAGGATCGCCCGCTCCTCCTCCTGCAAAGGACGATAATCTAGATAAGGGGCATACCCAGCATCCCTCTCTCCCTGTCTCTGTGGTGCAAACAGAGGAATTTCCACATACTGCATTCGCCGCGACACCACCCGCCGTCTGCCATCGGGATTTAGCCGAGCGTCTTGAATGGCGTGTTCTAAGTACACCAGCGCCCGAATTTCCTCGCTTGGATCACTGTCATCAACTAGGATAGCCCCCCGTCTGAGTAATTCCCGATGCCGTTCCAAGACAAGATCGATAGTGGCATCTAACAGGGGATGGCCGGGACAGACAAAGGTAGCAACGGGTTTACCCGGAACACTAATCAGGTCTTTGTCAAAACAGATGCGCTCATAGCGTTTGAGAATTGGCTCTCCTATCCCTAAAGAGCGGTCCCTGTTACGGATAACGGCGGGGACGTTGGTAATCTCGTATCGCTTTGGCTCTCGCTGGCGTAGGGTGCCGCCTAAGCGTTGGAAGGCTTCCAGGAAAAATGCGGCGATGAAGTGCGGCTGTAACCGTCTGGCTTCGGCTCGCTCCATATCTTCTCGAATTTTCTGAACTTTGGAAGCATCGATCGAATCCCGTGCTAGGGCGCGTTCTTCCAGCAATTCCCTTAGCCTCTCTTGATCGAGCTTTTCAGAGATGACCTCGTTTGAGTGTGCTTTTATATCTGGGTGATCGCCGTAACGGATGGCTTGGATGAGAAGTTCGCGCAATTCTTTTCCCGCAATGGCTTTACCTAATACGTCGAACACCCGTCCGCCTAAAGCTTTTTGTTCGGCTTCGAGTTTTTCGAGGAGCGTCCGATACACATCTCCCTCGCGGGTTTCGTGAGCCACCAAATTCCAGAGATGACAAACCTCGGTCTGTCCAATCCGGTGAATGCGACCGAATCGCTGTTCTAGGCGGTTTGGGTTCCAGGGTAGGTCATAATTGACCATGAGATGCGCTCGTTGCAGGTTGATCCCCTCTCCGGCGGCATCGGTGGCCAGAAGTACCTGTACTCCTACGTCTTGCTTGAAGCCTTCTTCGGCTTTTTTGCGGTCTTCCCGACCCATGCCACCGTGAATGGTGACAACAGTTTCTGGGTTGCCAAGGAGTGTACTGATCCGCTCTTTCAGGTAGTTGAGGGTGTCTCTGTGTTCGGTGAAGACGACTATTTTGCGGCGGTATCCTCCTGCATCGAACATCTCTGCTTCATCCTGCAGAAGATGGGAAAACTCTTCCCACTTACGGTCTTTTCCGCTCCGTCGAACGGTATTGGCTAGGTCTTCAAGCTTTTTCAGCAGGGCGATTTCAATCTGTAGTTCGGCAATGGTACGCGATGCTGTGGCCTGATCGACCACCTCCTCGACCGTGGCCTCCCGCTCGCTGCTATCGGTATCCTCAAAGTCGTCATCGATGTCGTCTTGGTCAAGGACGGTAGCAAATTCTATCTCCAGCGACTGGCCTCGCTTGAGCAGTTCTTCTTCTCGGAGTCGCTTTTGCAGCCGTTCTCGTCGTCGTTTCAAGGATTGATAGATGGCTTCCGGAGAGGAGGCGAGGCGGCGTTGCAAAATGGTGAGGGCAAAGCCGACTGTCCCCTTGCGCCCGTCGTTGGCCAGGGCTTCGGCTCGGTCAAATTCTTCGCGCACATACTCGGTGACTCGACTGTAGAGGATCGCTTCTTGGTCGGAGAGGGGGTAACTGACCGTGTGAGCGATTCTTTCGGGGAAAAGTGGCTTGCCGTCAAACTTGAGCAGTTCCTCTTTTACCAGACGGCGCATCAGGTCGGAAGTATCTGATACATGAACTCCGTCCCGGAATCGCCCCTCAAAGCGATCGCCATCGAGTAGGGCTAGGAATAACTGAAAGTCTTCTTCTTTGCCGTTGTGGGGAGTAGCGGTCATCAGCAGGAAGTGGCGGGTAACACTAGAGAGGAGTTTGCCCAATTTGTAACGCTTTGTTTCCCTGATTTCCCCACCAAAGAAAGAAGCGGACATCTTGTGGGCCTCATCGCAGATGACCAGATCCCAATCAGTCTGCTGGAGTTTCTTCTGGAGGTCGTCATTACGGCTGAGTTGATCAAGTCTGGCAATGACCAGACCCATTTCGGCGAGCGCGTTGCCGGTGCGGGCCGTTTCGAGGCGGTCATTGGTGAGGATATCGAAGGGAAGGTGAAATTTGTTATGTAGTTCATCTTGCCATTGCACTGCGAGGCTGCCTGGACAGACGATTAAGCAGCGCGCTAAGTCACCTCGAATTAGGAGTTCTCGAATTAACAATCCCGCCATGATGGTTTTCCCGGCCCCGGGGTCATCGGCCAACAAAAAGCGCAGGGGTTGGCGATCGAGCATCTCACCGTAAACAGCAGTGATTTGATGAGGGAGTGGTTCCACCAGAGAGGTATGGACGGCTAGAAGCGGGTCAAACAGGTAGGCCAACCGGATGCGATGGGCTTCGGAAACTAGGCGCAGCAAAGCTCCGTCGCCATCGAAACCCCACGGTCTTCCTTCGGTGAGAATCTCTAGGGTTGGCTCTCGGTATCGAAAGAGCAGTTCTGTGTAGGGTTGTCCGTTGGTATCTTTGTAGGTCAGTTCTACCGCGTCGCTGCCATGCCACTTGGCCTCGATGACGGTAATGCTTTGATTGGGCAGAATGCCGTTAACAATAGAGCCGCTCGTTAGTTCCTCAAGTTTAGTCATGATCGCCTAAAGACCGATGTCTAGGAATAATTGCATTTCAGCCCATATCCTCGTCAAAACATCGGTAAGGGCATGATCGCTATCTAATTCGATTAACTGTACCCAAGGACGAGAAAAAGCATAATAGCGACTATTTTCTGGGGGAATCACCTCATCGTCACTGCCATGAATAATTAGGGTGGGGAGCTGCCTGATTAACTTTTCTTGGGGATAATTGGCTAAGTCCTCGATCAACTTGTAATCAATTGGCAGATAACGGCGATAACCGTAGTGATAAACCGATAAACTCCCAGATTTTTGCCAATTGGCTAGGGTTTCCGCTTCCAATTGTCCCAACCAAATCGGCCCGAAATTAAAAGCGGGAGCTAATAAAACGAGCCTTTGCACCTGAAAATAAGTTTCTGCCAGCCAAGCTGCCGTTAAACCGCCAAAACTGGAACCAATCAGAGTAACAGGAAGCTGAGATTGTTCAATCAATTGGCCGACTTGAACAATCTGGCGAGTGAGAGTTAAGCTAGAAAAATCATCACCGTTAAGATCGGGAATTTCCATTGCTAAACCCCTCTTTTGCCAACAATGCCTCAAAAATTGCGCTTTTGTTGATTGGGGGCCAGAAGCGAAACCGTGTAGATAAATATATCTGTTTTCAAGAACCGCCATTCTAGAACCAATTAGATTTCTTCATCTTGCTCTTTGGTAGCACCAGGAGAAGAATTATAAATGGCATCCAACTGTTGACGAGCATCTTCCACAGTGAGAGAACGAATCACTAACAGAGGTTCATTAATCGGTTGTCCGGCCTCGTCCAAAAGTTCCGGATGGGAAGTCATGGGATAACCGTAGGGATTATAGGAATTAGCCGATTTAGCAGGACGTTTCTGGGAATCCATGCTGACAGTAATCAGACTCCGAATTAAATTATTAATGGTCAAAAAAGCGATAACCGTGAAGGCGAGAATATAGAGCAGATGTAACATTGGCCGAGTCTCCCATGAATTATGTGTGAATATTCCTAATTGCCAAAACTTTATGCTAAAAATTCGCTCAACTCTCTAGCTTACCAAAAAAGTTTCAGGTTAAGCGTCAGTTTGAGGAGATTGATATTCTCCCCAACCCTGTAATCGACGACGACGACTGCTGACACCCCAACACTCTGCCACCAGTTGGTGCCAAGGCAACAACATCTTGGCCTCGATACCCACCTGACCACCTGTGGTTTTAAAGAGTAAATAAGCCGTGGCCACCTCCTGTTGGGCATTTTTGACTCTTGCCAATAAATTGTTTTGTTCCTCGAGGCTGAGAAAGGATAATCTCTCGGATTCGAGGAGGAGACAGGAACGGGAAAACCAATAGGTGAAATCCTCTAGTAGAGGTTCTAAGATAGTTTTCAGGAGTTCGTTTTCGGCGGGTTGCGAAGGGAACATTATTTTTATAATGACGATTTTGCTTACCTTAATCTTAGCGTCATTTATATTTCTTAACATTGTGACGGAAAAATTTTAAGATTTGCCCCGGCTGTAGGCGGCACTAAAGAAGTCCTGTTCACAACTAAGGGCATAACGATAGGATAAAGAGATATTTTCCGTCATCAAGGCGTATTTATCGGCTAATTCCTCTAACTGGCTTGCTAAAGCGGCGAATTCATCCCCACTATAACTATCAATCCAAGCTTGATAGGGATTCTCAGAAATCGGCTCTAAGGCTAATTGTTGACCCAGATAAGCATAAAGACGCATACAGGGACTCATCGCCACGGCAATCGCACCGATGTCACCCATCCAAGCGGTAGCGAGAAGAAAATCCCGATAGCGACGGGTGGCGTTAGCGGGCTGAACCTTTCTCAGGTCAACGCCCCACTGTAGAGCGTAATTTTCGTGTAATTCTAATGGGACTTAGGCATTTTCGGGCAGCAAAAAAGGCTCAAACCATTACGGGACAAAGGGTTAACCTCAATTTATGATTTTCCTTGATCTATCTGGGTTTCAGCGATTTTGGGCTTCTCGAAGTAAATCCCAAGCGGGGATTGGAGTTGAGGCTTTTATCGATTTGTTTTTTGTCTAAGTCCCACTAATTCCTTTAATACCCCTGCCGCTAACCGATGAAAGCTAGTAAATCCCTGCCAATCAGGAGCTTTAGCAGCGGCGATACTGTAAGCACGGGCGAAAGATTCCAGAAAAAAAGCATCCTGACCGACATAAAAAGCGAAACAGTCCCGTTTAAGCTCTCCTGTGGCGATACCTCGCACAAAAGGGTGTTCTAGACAAGCTTGTACTAGATCTTGATGGCTGTGCCAAAGTTGCTGACTAAGCATAGGAAAATACTAATTATAGCAATTCTTGGAGCTATGAGGTACAATAGAAAGCAAATAGACAAATAATAGAACTTACCAGCTTCCTATGAGACCCTATTCCGTAGATTTTCGCCAAAAAATTATCGATGTCTGGAAGAAAGAAAAAATTTCCATTCGAGG